>NZ_CP009452.1:2289138-2593657 GCF_001278035.1 Sphingopyxis sp. 113P3 | reverse complement strand
CCCATCGCACCTGATGATCGTGCCAGGCGATCCGGAGGATCCCAAGCAGCGCCGGGACTGTGCGAAGGGCTGCCATGCGTTCAGCGAGCGCCGCGGCAAGCGCGCGCGCGTCAAAGACGGCTGCTGAATTTGGCCCCGTTGATCCCGGTCAATGTCGCGCGGGGGCTCCCCGCATAAGGTGCGGGCATGTGGTCCTATCACCCCGATCTGCTCGCAAAGCCGGTGCCGCGCTATACCAGCTACCCCACCGCGATGGAATTCACCGAAGGCGTCGGCGCTGACGATTATGCGCGCGCGCTTGACGCGGTTGAGCCCGCGACCCCTGTCTCCCTTTATGTCCATATTCCCTTTTGCGAGAGCATCTGCTGGTATTGTGGCTGCAATACGGGGGCCGCGGGCAGAAAGCAGCGGCTCGATGATTATCTGACCGCACTGTCGACCGAGATCTCGCTCGTTGCGAAGCGGCTGGGTGGGCGAGGGCGCATTCGCCGCATTGCCTTTGGTGGCGGCAGCCCGAACGCGATCGCACCGGTCGAGCTTGTGCGCCTTCTCGACCTCCTCCTCACTGTCTTTGACGCGCACCGGCCCGATATCTCGATAGAGCTCGATCCGCGCGGTTTCTCGCCCGAATGGGCTTTGGTTCTCGCGGCGGCACAGGTCACGCGGGTCAGTCTCGGGGTTCAGACCTTTGCGCCGCACGTCCAGCAGGAAATCGGACGGATCCAGCCGCTCTCGCACATCGAACGCGTCGTCGCCGCGCTGCGCCTGCGGGACATCGAGGCGATCAATTTCGATCTGATGTACGGGCTGCCGGGGCAGGAACTCGCCGACGTCGAATCGACGATCGACGAAGCGCTGACCCTTGCGCCCAGCCGCATCGCATTCTTCGGCTATGCGCATCTTCCCCAGATGATCGCGCGTCAGCGGCGCATCGACGCCAGCCGCTTGCCCGGTCCTGAGCTGCGCTTTGAACAGTCTCGGCTGGGTTATCAACGTCTCACCGCCGCTGGTTATACCCCTATTGGTTTCGATCATTTTGCGCGGCCCGAAGATCCGCTCGCGGTGGCGGCGGGAGAGGGTCGCGTAAACCGGAATTTTCAAGGGTTCACCGAGGATGATGCGCCGGTCCTGCTCGGCTTCGGCGCGAGCGCGATCAGCAAGTTCCCCGACTTGATCGTCCAGAACGAAAAGCGTTCGGGCCCTTATCGCGACCTCGTCGGCACCGAACGGCTCGCGGCAACGAGAGGCGTCCGGATCGATGCCATGGAAAGGCGGCGCGCTGAGCATATTCGCGATCTTTTGTGCAACGGGCGCGCCCGTCTTGATGCCGCGGCCATTGCCCCGGCGCGAGACACCCTCTTCGATTTCGAGCAGCGCGGGATCATCGCATGGGAAGGCGACACGCTCCTGATCCGCGAATGCGGGCTCCCTTACGCCCGGCACGTCGCGGCGCAGTTCGACAGCATCAGGGGAGCAATCGCGGCAGTCTGAGAAGGCGGTTTCGAACCACGCGCGGTGGAACCCGCCAGTATTCGGGCCGCCCGCTCCTCAGTAAAAGCGGCGGCTGCCGGTCTTGCTGTCGTTTTCGACCGCAAGGATGATGCCGACACAGGTCATGATCGTGAGCATTGACGACCCGCCGTAGGAAAAGAGGGGCAGCGGGATGCCGACCACCGGCGCAAGACCCATCACCATCATCAGGTTGATCGCGATGTAGAAGAAGATCGTCATCGTGAGACCGGCGGCGGTGAGCTGGCCAAAGCGCGTCCGCGCCTTGAGCGCGACGCGGGTCGACCATCGCAGCAGGAGGAAGAAGGCGAAGAGCAGCGCGACACCTCCCATAAGCCCCCATTCCTCGGCCATGGTCGCAAAGATGAAGTCGGTATGCCCCTCGGGAAGATAGTCGAGGTGGCTTTGCGATCCATTGAGAAAACCTTTGCCCCCGATGCCGCCTGAACCGATCGCAATCTTCGATTGGCTGATGTGATACCCGGCGCCTAGCGGATCGCTTTCCGGATCGAGGAAGATGAGGACGCGCTTCTGCTGATAGTCGTGGAGGAAGGAAAAGAGAATGGGAAGCGACGCCGCGCCCGCGAGCGCGGCACTGCCGAACCACCACAAGGGCAGCCCGGCGAGGAACATGACGACGGCACCGCTTGCGCAGATGGCAAGCGCAGTACCAAGATCAGGCTGCAACATCACGAGCGAAGCTGGAATCCCGATCATTATGAGCGCCGGCCAAAGCGCGGTGAAGGTGCGCGTGTTGCCGGGCGGCAACTGCGTGTAGAAATGCGCGAGCGCGAGGACGATCGCCACCTTCATCAGCTCGGAGGGCTGAAGGTTGAGAAAGCCGAGGTTGAGCCATCGCTGGCTCCCGCCTCCGACAAATCCCAGTAGCTCAACGGCGATGAGGAGGATCGCGACGCCGATATAGGCAATATAGGCGAAATCCTCATAAAGGCGCAGCGGGAGGCGCCCGAGGATCAAGGCGCCGATGAGAAAGACGAGAAAGCGCACGCCCTGCTGCCATGCCCAGGGGGACAGGCTGCCCCCCGCGGCGGAATAGAGGACGAGCAGGCCAAAACCCGTGATCGCGCTGAGAAGGGCAATCAGCTTCCAGGGGATGCGCTGGACGGCGGGCGGAACAGGGATCATCGCGGCACTCCCGGTTCGGGGTCGCTCGCCGCCCCTGCTTTCCAGGCAGCGTAATCGCGGTCCATCCGCTCCTTGATCGTACCGCCCCAGCCACCTTCGAGTTCTTCGAGCGCTTTCATCGCCTTGTCGCGGTCGAACAGGAATGTGAAAATATCTTTCGCAACCGGCGCAGCCGCGCGCGAGCCACCCATGCCATGTTCGATGACGACTGACATGGCGTAGCGCGGATTGTCATATGGGGCAAAACCGACGAACAGGCCGTGGTCGCGATATTTCCAGTCGCCGCCCTTGCCATTTCCGCCGGAGAGGCCACGCACCTGCGCCGTCCCCGTCTTGCCTGCCATCTGGATGTCGTCGAACGGGAGGCGGCTGCGCCCTGCCGTGCCGGCGCCATTGACGACCCGCCACATGCCCCGGCGTGCGATCTCGAGCTGCTCGGCGGTGAAGGGGAGAGCGTGATGCTCGAAGTGACGATTGATCAGGCGCGGATAAAGGGTTTGCCCCGAGGCGATGCGCGCGGTCATGACCGCCAGCTGGAGCGGATTTGCCAGAACATAACCCTGGCCGATGATGGCGTTCAGCGAGTCGGAGGCTGACCATTCACGGCCATATTTGCGCATCTTCCAAGCGCTGTCGGGGATCGTGCCATAGCGCTGGTTACTCCCCGCAAGCTTATATTCTTCGCCAAGCCCCAACAGCCTCGCGGTCGGCGCGATCGCGTCATAGCCGAGGCGGTGGCCGAGCCAGTAGAAATAGCTGTTGCAGCTTTTTTCTATCGCGGTTTGCATGTCGATCGTGCCGTGGGTGCCAAGGCAGCGAAAGAAGCGGCTGCCCAGCCGGTAGCCGCCGATACAGGTGTGCCTTTCCCCCGGATCTACGCCGTGCTGCATTGCCGCGAGCGCAGCCATCGGCTTCAGCGTCGAGCCCGGCGGATAGAGGCCGCGGGTCGCCTTGTTTATCAAGGGCTGATGGTCATTGGCGCGCAGCCAGGCATATTCTGAATTGCTGATTCCGTCGGAAAAACTGTTCGGATCAAAACTTGGCATCGCGATGAACGCGAGAATATCGCCGCTCTCGCAGTCAATCACGATCGCCGCGCCCGACTCGCGGCCCATGCGCCGTGCGGCATATTCCTGAAGGTCCGCATCGATCGTGAGGTGCACCGTCTTGCCCTGCACATCGGGCTTGGTGTTGAGATCGCGAACGATCTTCCCGCGCGCCGTGACTTCGACCCGCCGCGCGCCGGGCTTGCCCTTCAGCATCGGCTCGAAATATTTCTCCAGCCCGTCCTTGCCGATCTTGAAGCCCGGAGTGATGTAGAGCGGGTCTTTGACCTTCTCATATTCCTCGGCGTTCGGCGCGCCGACATAGCCGATCAGATGGCCGACGGCGGCGCCGGTTGGATAGTTGCGCGCGAAGCCTCGAGCCGGCGCGATGCCCGGAAGATCGGGCAGGCGGACGAGGACCGAGGCATAGTCCGCCTCGCTCACATCTTCCTTCACCGCGACGGGCTGAAATCCCGAGGCGGCATTGAGGTCGCGTTCGATCCTTTCCATCGTGTCGCCGTCGAGCCGCAGCAAGGTTCGCAGGCGTGCAAGCACCGCATCCCTGTCGTGCAGACGGTCGGGAATGATGTCGATGCGGAGCGACACACGATTATTCGCAAGAGCCTTCCCGTTCCGGTCGACAATCCAGCCCCGGCGCGGCGGGACAAGCGTCAGGTTGACACGATTGCTTTCCGACTCAAGGACATAGCGATCATTGTCGACGACCGAGATATAGGCCATTCTCGCCGCGAGCGCGACACCGACAGCCGCCTGCGCACCGCCAACGACAAGTGCGCGGCGCGTAAAGGTAAGGCCTCGCCAGGCTTCGGTGATGGGCGGCTGTCTGCGCTTCATGAGGGGCCAGAATTCGGTTTATCGGCGTTTCAGGCGGAAATTGTCAAACTTGCCGGTCAGGCGAAGAAACAGCGGAACGAGCAGCATCGATATGACGATCTGAGGCACGACGAGGCCGAGAACGCGCCCCCCAGGAGCATGGGGATGAACGATCAGCGCCGAAAGCGCCTGGACAGCGGCGATGAGGATGGCCGCGATTGCCCAATCGTGAAAGAAGCCGCGCCAGTAAATGCGCTGCGAGAGATAATGGATGGCGATGCTGGCAATTGTCCATAATCCTATGGCGGTGCCGATAGGCGAGCCGCTGAACAGATCGTCCCAAAGGCCGAGAGGGAGGCCGATCCATACGGGCCACATCTCGGTCCGCAAGAGCTGCCAGCAGAGAAAGAAGAGCAGTCCGAACGGCGGCAGAACGGGTGAACTTGCAACGAGCGGCAGCATCAGCGGGAGCGCCGACGCGACCATGACGGTGGCAATCGGGACGATCCGCATGCGCCAGAGTGACGCAGGCTCGCCAAGGCGCGGGCCGGTGCGGTTCATGGCGTTGGTGCAGCGGCGGGGGCAGGCGCCGCCTCGATATTGTCGGGCGTGTAGGGACGCAGCACCGAAACCGCGTCGACCTTGGCCGGGTCGGCGAGGGGACGGGCGAGCGCGCCGTCGTCCTGACGGCGGACCACGATCGCAACAGGGATATTGGGCGGGTAGAGGCCGCCAGTGCCGGAGGTAACAAGGATATCGCCGGGCTTGAACGGATTGTTCGCGATATTGAGCGTTCGCACATCGAGATAGCCGTTGCCGCGCCCCGACGAAAGCGCCGGGAGCCCATCGCGCGCGCGGCGGACGGGGACGATATTTTCAACGTCGGTCAGCAATAGCACCTGCGACACCGAGGGACCCGCGCTCAGCACACGGCCGATCAGTCCGTCGGCGCCTCGGACCGGCTGACCTGCAGCAACGCCCACCTTGCGGCCGATACTGAGCAGCGCGATGCGCTTGCTGCTCGTCGAGGTCGACGTAAGCAGATAGCCATGGGCAAGCGCCGCCTTGTCGATCTGCTGGAGCTGCAGCAGCGCTTTGAGTTGACGATTTTCTTCCTGAAGCGAACTGGTCGCGACGAGTTTTCGCCGCGTGTCCGCGAGCTCCTGGCGCAGGCGTCGGTTCTGCGTTCCCGCTTTCACATAGGCCGAAACATTGTCGTCGATACCCGAAATGGAGCCCGTCACCGACCGGGTGACGCGCGCAACGGGCGCCGCGAGTTCCTGGCTCGCGACGCGAAGCTGAGCGAAACCCACGGGATCGACCACCGAAAGCACTGCCAGCAGCAACCCGGCCACGGCCCCTGTCACGGCAATGACATAGGCGACGAACAGGCTGTACTGGGCCTTTCGGGATTGCCCCGGACGCCGATGTGCCGGGCGGACCATGGCCTACCGTATCAGGCTTGCTGGAGCACGCCGCGGAAAGCGGGGTCCTCCATTGCGCGGCCCGTACCGATCGCAACGCAGGTCAGCGGGTCTTCGGCAACGGTGACCGGCAGGCCGGTCGCATCGCGAAGAAGTTCGTCGAGTTCCCGGATCAGCGCGCCGCCACCGGTCAGCACTATGCCCTGGTCTACGATGTCGGCGGCGAGCTCGGGTGCGGTGTTCTCGAGCGCGATGCGCACACCCTCGACAATCGTGCCAATCGGCTCCGACAGCGCCTCGGCGATCTGAGCCTGGTTGATCGAGATTTCCTTCGGCACGCCGTTGACGAGGTCGCGGCCCTTGATGTGGATTGTCAGGCCGACGCCGTCCGACGGAATGCGCGCGATGCCGAAATCCTTCTTGATCCGCTCAGCGGTCGCTTCACCGATCAGGAGATTGTGGTGGCGGCGGACGTAGGATACGATCGCCTCGTCCATCTTGTCACCGCCCGCGCGGACCGAGGTGGTGTAGGCGAGACCGCGCAGCGAAAGCACCGCGACCTCGGTGGTGCCGCCTCCGATGTCGACGACCATGGAGCCGATCGGTTCGGTCACCGGCATGTCGGCGCCGATTGCAGCCGCCATTGGCTCCTCGATCAGCCACACCTCGCTCGCGCCCGCATTCGACGCAGCGTCCCGGATCGCACGCCGCTCGACGCTGGTCGAGCCTGAAGGCACGCAGATCACGATTTCGGGGCTGCGGAAGGCGTTGGGCTTGCCGCCGTGAACCTTGGTGATGAAATGCTTGATCATCTGCTCGGCGACGTCGATGTCGGCGATGACGCCGTCGCGCAGTGGGCGGATCGCCTCGATGCTGTCCGGGGTCTTGCCCATCATCAGCTTTGCATCGTCACCGACTGCCTTTACCCGCTTGATGCCGTTGAGCGTTTCGACCGCGACGACCGAGGGCTCGTTGAGCACGATCCCCTTGCCGCGAACATAGACCACCGTGTTCGCGGTGCCGAGGTCGATTGCCATGTCTTGCGAATTGAATTTGAACCAGCGGGAAAAGAAGGACATCGATACTGCTTCCTGTCAACGAAGCCGCGCCCCCGACGGACACGCCCCCTGTCGTGATGTGCATCCGCGTGCCCGGCGGCGACAGGACCAATCAGGAGGAAGATTCCGGCTCGTCCGCGAGGGGCTTGCTGGACAAAATGATCAGGCTGTGCGGGTGGGTCGCGATTTGCGTTCGACTGCGCTAGGAGAGGCTCCATGTCAATACGCCGCCTGCCGGAAAAGCTCGTAAATCGGATCGCAGCGGGCGAAGTGGTCGAAAGACCTGCCGCTGCGCTCAAGGAACTGGTGGAAAATGCGATAGATGCGGGGGCGAATCGGATTTCGGTGCGACTCGCCGAAGGCGGAATCGCGCGCATCGAAGTCGAAGACGATGGCTGCGGGATGACGCCGCCCGAAATGGCGCTCGCGCTTGAGCGACATGCAACGTCGAAGTTGCCTGACGAAGCGATCGAAGCGGTCACGACGCTCGGGTTTCGCGGCGAGGCGCTGCCCTCGATTGCCAGCGTTGCGCGTTTGACACTCGAAAGCCGGGCGGCAGATACCGACGGCTGG
Organism: Sphingopyxis sp. 113P3; assembly: GCF_001278035.1. NCBI lineage: Bacteria > Pseudomonadati > Pseudomonadota > Alphaproteobacteria > Sphingomonadales > Sphingopyxidaceae > Sphingopyxis > Sphingopyxis sp. 113P3. The sequence goes on along the minus strand of NZ_CP009452.1, from coordinate 2,586,067 downwards.
CGGCGCGTCGTCGACAATGGCGCGCTGACAAGCGAGGGACCCGCAGCGCTCGCCAAGGGCACGCGCGTTGTCGTCGAGGATCTGTTTGCGCGGGTTCCGGCTCGGCGCAAATTCCTGCGCAGTCCTCGCAGCGAATATGCCTCCTGCCTCGACGTCGTTCGGCGGCTCGCGATGGCGCGCCCCGACATAGGCGTAACGCTCGAGCATGACGGACGGCGCATTCTCGATCTGCAAGGCGGTCAGGACCGGCTGGCGCGCGTCGCTGCGCTGACAAGCCGCGAGCTTGCCGCCAACAGTATCGGGGTCGATCTGGATCGAGGGGAGGTACATCTGGGCGGTGTGATCAGCCTGCCGACATACAATCGGGGCATTGCCGACCATCAGTATCTGTTTGTCAACGGGCGCCCGGTGAAGGACAGGCTTCTCGTGGGGGCGTTGCGCGGCGCCTATGCCGACCTGCTTGCACGCGACCGCCATCCCGTCGTGGCGCTCTTCCTCGATGTTCCAGCGAGCGAGGTCGACGTGAATGTCCACCCGGCAAAAACCGAAGTGCGCTTTCGCGACCCGCAGCTCATTCGCGGAATGATCGTCGGCGGATTACGCCGTGCCCTCGACGAGCATGGCTTTCGCAGCGTCCAGCGCCCCGCAGAGGCTGCGCTCGCGGCCTGGCAGCAGGAACCTGTGGTCCCCAAGGTCTCGAGTGGCTTCCTGTTCCGTGCTTCCGTGCAGGAGGCGCCTGCCGCGCGACTCTTCGGCGCCGAGACCGTCCCGCCAGCCGAAGCGACGACGGCGCGTGTCTATGATCGCATGACCCCTTTCGCGCCGGCGCCGCTTGCGGGCCGCGCCGAAATTGCCGAAGCACCGCCGCCAGAAGCGGACGAGCATCCGCTGGGGATCGCACGCGGACAAATAGCAAAGACCTATATCGTGGCGGAGGCTGCGGACGGTCTGGTCATCGTGGACCAGCATGCGGCGCACGAACGGCTGGTGCTGGAGACGCTACGGCGCGGCATGTCGGGACAGGCTGTGCCCTCGCAGGGCCTGCTGCTCCCGGAAATCGTCGAGCTTGACGAGCCCGCCTGCGACCGGCTCGAAGCGGCGGCGGGGCAGCTCACAGCGCTCGGCGTCGAACTTGAGCGTTTCGGTCCCGCCGCAGTGATGGTCCGCGCGACGCCCGCGATGCTCGGTCCCATCGATTGCCACAAGCTCGTCACCGACATCGCGGATGATCTTGCGGGCTACGACGCCGCGCTCGGCCTTAGCGAGCGGCTCGAACTCGTTGCAGCCACAATGGCGTGTCATGGGTCCGTTCGCGCAGGGCGGACGCTGAGCGTGGCGGAGATGAACGCGCTCCTTCGCCAGATGGAGGTCACACCGCATTCAGGGCAGTGCAACCATGGCCGACCAACCTGGGTGAAACTCGCTATGGAGGATGTCGAGAGGCTGTTTGGGAGGAAGTAACGACAAGCGACCGGCCCGATTCTGAGGGCGCGCGACGAACCGCCTTTTAGCGTCGGTGAGCAGCATGGTACGGTGCGCGCGTTCACCTGAGCGCCATCTTGCGCTCCCTAATTTGGGCGAAGGGGGGCAGGATGGAAGGTCTGTATGATGTTTTCGATGAAGAAGTTGGCTCTGACCGCGCTCATCGGCATCAGCGCGGTGGCTGCGCTGCCCGCCGATGCAGAGGCGCGCGATCGGCACCACCGCCATTCCTATCACCACCGTGATCATGATCGATGGGACGGCCGACACGATTATCGGCGTAAATATTATCGCGACGGGCGCCGCTATTATCAGTCGCGTAATCATTATCGGTGTCGCCGGTCGAATGGCACGACCGGGATGATCGTTGGCGGTGCGGCTGGGGCTCTCCTCGGCCGTGAGGTCGACCGCTATGGTGACCGTACGCCGGGTACGATCGTCGGCGCGGCGGCAGGTGCGCTTCTGGGCCGCGAGATCGACCGCGGCGGGCGCTGCCGGTAAATAGGGGAGCGCGCGGGGGGGCCATGCCCCCGTGCGTTCGCCCAATTTGGGCGTCGCACGCTTTCTGCTTGCTCTCGGCGGGCGTGAAACCTAATGGCTGCAGCGGCTCGGGGAGTAGCGCAGCCCGGTAGCGCGCCTGCTTTGGGAGCAGGATGTCGCAGGTTCGAATCCTGTCTCCCCGACCACTTCTCCGCCGGAAGAGCCGCCTGATGGCGGCGCATCGAAGCTGAAGAGCGCGGCTATTCGAGGCGGGTTACGGAACAAGCGCGATCATCGCTCGTTGCTCAAGCAGGGGCGGTGCCGCCTCCTGTGTCGCCGTCCTCTTGCCCATAAGGAGACGGAGCCATGACCGACACTCTCGAAACAACCGAAACGAACCGCCTCATCGCCTCTGACAAGGTGGAAGGAACCGCGGTTTACAACCCCGAAGGCGATCGGCTCGGCACGATCGCGAATGTCATGATCGATAAAAGGTCGGGCAAAAGCGAATATGCCGTGATGGAAGGCTCTTCCCCGTGAACGGGGGATGAGGGTGGATCAGACCCGATTGATGACGCCATTCCAACCGCAAAGAGCGAGCACGCGCAAGCGGTAGTTGTGAAAGTTGCGGAAGCCGAACGCGCGGCGCGAGATCATCTCCATCTTTGTGTGAAAGCCCTCGGTGATTCCATTGTTCCTGGAAAAGCGCCACATGCGGGCGACGGGCTCGAGCCAGCTGGTCAGGGTATCGGCGAGGGACTTGAGGGGGCTGGCGGCGAACTGATCGATCAGCCTGAGCAGGTCGGGGATAAGCTGGCTGGCCTTTTTGGCATTGAGGGATTTTTGCGTCAGCAGGAGGGCCATGTCCTGCTTGGCAGTGTAGAGGGCTTCGAGCACCGGATTGGCTTTCAGGTAGACGGCCAGCCTTTTGCGCTGTTCTTCGCTTAGCTTCCATCGATGGCGCCGCATCAAACTGAGCAGCCCGCGATTCTTTCGGCCCTCGGGATCGAAGCGCTTCCATCCTTCGAGGAAATGCTGGTTGAGCAGCCGAATGACATGGAAGCGATCGGCGACGATCTTCGCGTTCGGAAAATATTTGCGGGCGATTGCGCGATAGGTTTCCGACAGGTCCATCACGATGACCTTGACCTTGTCGCGCCCTGGCAACCTTCGCAAATAGCTTCGTAAACTGTCTTCCGAGCGTCCCGGGACGACATCGTAGACCTTGTGATTCTTCAGATCGACAAATGTCGTCGCATAGCCTCTCTTGCGCGAGAAAAAATGCTCGTCGATCCCCAGGACCTGCGGGCAGGGCCGACCGGACAGCTCCGAGACGCGCTGTTCGATGAAATGATGATACCAGCGCTCGATGGTTGCACTGCCGATCGCATGGGTGCTCGTCAACTGGCTTTGGCTGATGCCTCCGTGGTGACCGTCGAAGACCTCAAGACGGTACGTCTCCGTCGCGCGATAGCGCGGACGGATGCCCGAAAAGCGATGACGGAAATAGCGGCCGCAACCGGCACAATGATATTTGGGCACCGCAAGGTGCACGATCAGGATCTGGTTGCCTTGACGCGTGTGCTTGAGATCGCGCTCATAAGTCGCCTTGATCCGCAGCCCCCCGTGGCCGCAATAAAGGCAAACAGGCCGCTTCGTTGGCCGCGCCCACACACGAATGTCGCGTCGCCGCTCGACACGGACAATCTCAACATCCGACAGCCCTAATATGCCGTCGATTCCCTGATCAGCCTTCTTCTTCATCAGACTTGTCCTTCCTATGACAAGTCTAACCCAATTTCCCTCATCCCCCGTTCACGAGGAAGAGCCTGATGGAATTCGGCGGCCTGTTCGGGCTCGGAACCGATCATTATCCCATTCCGTGGGACATGCTGACCTACGACACCGACCAGGGGGGCTATGTCGTCCATCTTACGAAGGAGCAATTGACTGAAGCGCCGCGTTATGCGCGCGAAGAGTCGCCCGAGTATACCGACGATTATGGCCGGACAATCTACGGATATTACGGTCTGAGCTACCCGATTCTTTGACGATGAAAAGCCGCGAGAAACACCGGGCGGATACCGTCCATCAGCCGCGCGACGTTGGCGGCGCAGAGATCATTCTTGAGATGCGCCGCCGGAGCCGTACCTTCCTCGCGCGGGCTCGTCGCATCGGCGCTATTGGGGCTGATCGCAGCATGGTTCGCCCTTAGCAGCCCGCTCTGATAGACAACGCGAAAAAGGCGGCTTTCCGATGGAAAGCCGCCTCTTTTCGTTTCAGTCATGCCCCGAAGGGCTGCGACTTACTTCGTTTCTTCAGCCGGAGCAGCAGCGGCATCAGCCGGAGCAGCGGCAGCGTCGGCCGGAGCAGCAGCGGCGTCAGCGCCGGTGGCAGCAGCTTCAGCGCCAGCAGCGGCGGCGTCAGCGCCAGCAGCGGCGGCATCGGCACCAGCTTCAGCAGCTGCGTCAGCAGCCGGAGCTTCGGTGGTGGTGGCTTCGTCAGCAGCCTTCTCACCGCAAGCGGCGAGGGCGAACATGCTGGCAGCAACGGCGATAGCAGCAAACTTCTTCATGATGTGTGGGCTCCCTAAAATGCCTTTCCGCGCTGGGGAAACTTTCCCGTCCCGCGAGCCGCGGGATTTAGCTCTTCCGCGTGGATCGTCAACAAAAATAATTGAGATGGTGCAGTGCGGCAGGAATCGGAGGTTTCCGCTCGCGGCTTCTCCTCTACGGCAATTCGCTGTCACTGGAGTTCGCGAGCAACGACAGAGTCGCGGCCCACACAACCACATTTTGACGCAATTGTGCGGGGTCAATCTTGTCGAGCGTGTCGTCGGGCGTGTGGTGGAGATCAAAATAGCGGCTGCCGTCCTGCTGCAGATCGACCGCCGGAACCCCGGCTTGGATGAGAGCGCCCACATCCGCGCCGCCGTGCGCTTCGCCGCGTCCGGTCACAACCCCGAATGGAGCGAGGGCTCCGCCAATGCGCTTTTGAAGATCCGCGGCGCTTTCGGGCAATTTGAAGTCGACTCGCCAGACACGATCGGCGCCGAAGTCGGACTCGAGCGCGACCGCGTGCTTTTCCTTGCCGTGCGCGTCGAAATAGGCCTGGCCGCCAAATACGCCAACTTCTTCGGCTCCTGCCCATAGGAGGCGGATGGTGCGGCGCGGCTGCCCCGCGGTCATGACATGCTTCGCCGCGGCGGTGATGATGCCGCAGCCCGCCGCGTCATCGATCGCGCCGGTTGCAAGGTCCCAGCTATCGAGATGGCAGGCGATGATCACCGGGCTGGCTGCCGGGTCGCGACCCGGAACTTCCGCGATGACATTGCCCGAGGTTTGCTCGCCGATCATCTTGGGGGTGAGCATAAGCTTGAGTTTGAGGGGGGCCGTCGCTCGGCTGCGTTGACGGACAAGCTGGTCGGCATCGGGATTGGAAATCGCGCCCGCCGGGATCGGCGCGACGCCCTCGGCGAAGTTGGTCACTCCCGCGTGAGGGTTGCGATGGTTGTCGGTGCCGATCGAGCGAATGACAATGCCGATCGCCCCCTTCTGGGCCGCCACAGTCGGTCCCATGAAACGGCCGCGCCCGTAAAGTCCATAGCCACTGCCGTCCTGTGTCGGCTCCATCTGATGGTCGATGAAAACGATCTTGCCCTTCACGGCGCTGTCGGGTGCGGCAGCGAGCGCGTCGAAGCTCGCGAAATAGGCGACCTCGCCCTCGATCCCCTTGGGGCCCGTCGAACCGCTGTTGCCAAGCGCAGTGATCGCAAGCGGCTGCGGCAGGAAGGGGCTGGTCAGCCACGCCTTTTCTTCCCCGCGCTGCCAGACGGGCATTTGATAGGGCTCGTCGCGCACATTGGCGAAGCCCATATTCTGCAGCGTGGCCACCGCCCACTTGCGCGCTGCAGCCTCGCGGTCGCTGCCCGCGGGGCGCGGGCCGATTTCGGTCGTGAGCCCCTCGGTAATGGTCCAAGCGGGGTCGTCGCCCTGCTGGGCCAGATCGACGGCGCTCGTCTGTTGAAGCGCAAAGGCGCTGGTAGCGGCGAGACTCGCAGCGGCGAAGACCGCGAGGCGGGCAAGAGTAGGGTGCTGTGTCATGGGCGCTGTCCTAGCCAGCAAGCCTTGCGCGGGGCAAGCGTCGATTGCCAAGCGAGCGCCCATTCGCTAACCGGCCCTCGATTCCCTCTTCTTTCCCGACCGCCGCGAGCCTGCGCGGTCCGCCAGCTTTCGGAGCATTTTCATGGCCGCCCAATATAGTTTCGTCATGAAGGGTCTGAGCAAGACCTATCCCGGCGCGCAGAAGCCGACGCTGAACAATATCAATCTGCAATTCTATCCCGACGCCAAGATCGGCATCGTCGGCCCAAACGGTACGGGCAAGTCGACGCTGATGAAGGTCATGGCCGGCATCGACAAGGATTTCACGGGCGAAGCCTGGCCGGGCGAGGGGATTAGTGTGGGCTATCTGGCGCAGGAGCCGCATCTCGACCCTGCGAAGACGGTGAAGGAGAATGTCATGGACGGCGTTCGCCCCGTCGCTGACATGCTCGACCGCTTCAACGAGATCAGCGCGCTGATGGCCGACCCGCCGGAGGACGCCGATTTCGATGCGCTGATGACCGAAATGGGAGAGCTTCAGGAGAAGATCGACGCGGTCGACGGCTGGACGCTCGACAACCAGCTTGAAATTGCGATGGAAGCGCTGCGCTGCCCTCCGGGCGACTGGAGCGTCGAGAATTTGTCGGGCGGCGAGCGCCGCCGTATCGCGCTCACCCGCCTTCTGCTTGAAAAACCGTCGATCCTGCTGCTCGATGAACCGACCAACCATCTCGACGCTGAAAGCGTCGCGTGGCTCGAAAAGCATCTCGTCGACTATCCGGGCAATGTCATCCTGGTCACCCACGACCGCTATTTTCTCGACAATGTCGTAAACTGGATCCTCGAGCTCGATCGCGGCCGCTATTTTGTCTACGAAGGCAATTATTCGACCTATCTCGAGAAGAAGGGCAAGCGTCTCGAGCAGGAAGCACGCGAGGATGCCGGGCGTCAGAAGGCGATCAAGGACGAGCTTGAATGGATCCGGCAGTCGCCAAAGGCCCGCCAAGCCAAGTCGAAGGCGCGTATCAAATCCTTCGACCAGCTTGTCGAGGCGCAGGAAAACCGGGCTCCCGGCAAGGCGCAGATTGTCATTCAGGTCCCCGAGCGCCTGGGCGGAAAGGTCATCGAGGTCAACAATATCTCGAAGGCCTATGGCGACAAGCTGTTGTTCGAGAACCTTTCCTTCACGCTGCCGCCGGGCGGTATCGTCGGCGTTATCGGGCCGAACGGTGCGGGCAAGTCGACATTGTTCAAGCTCATCACGGGGCAGGAGGAGCCCGACAGCGGCACGATCAGTATCGGTGACACCGTCCGCCTCGGCTATGTCGACCAGAGCCGAGACGCCCTCGATCCCAACAAGAATGTCTGGGAGGAAATTTCGGGCGGTCACGACATGATGACGATCGGCAAGCATGAGATGCAGACCCGCGCCTATGTCGGGGCGTTCAACTTCAAAGGCACCGACCAGCAGAAGAAGGTCGGCCAGCTGTCGGGGGGCGAACGCAACCGTGTCCATATGGCCAAGATGCTGAAGGCGGGAGGCAACGTCCTCCTGCTCGACGAGCCGACCAACGACCTCGACACCGAAACGCTTGCCGCGCTTGAGGAAGCGCTCGAGAATTTTGCAGGCTGTGCGGTGGTCATCAGCCACGACCGCTTCTTTCTCGACCGCCTCGCGACGCACATCCTCGCGTTTGAGGGCGATAGCCACGTCGAGTGGTTCGAGGGCAATTTCGAATCCTATGAGGAGGACAAGATCCGCCGTCTCGGCGAGGGAGCGACCCGCCCGCACGCGACGACCTACAAGAAGTTGTCGCGCTGACCGCTATGGCGGAGGAGGTGGCTCCGGTTTCGTCGAACGCGATCCGCATGGACGCGGATGCGCTCAACGCCTTCATGAAATCGGCTTTCCCGCACGCCGAACCGGGTTCGCGCGGCTATGTCGTCTCGGCTGCCCCGGGTCATGTGCAGGCGCGGATGGACCCGAACGACAAGGCGCTGCGTCCCGGCGGCCTGATATCGGGTCCGGTCCAGATGGGTTTTGCCGACATGGCCGCCTATGCGCTCGTTCTGGCGCATATCGGCCCGGTCGCGATGGCCGTGACGAGCGCGCTCAACTATCAGTTCCTGCGCCCGTGCCGCCCGGGGCCGCTTTTCGCCGATGCGCACATGCTGCGCCTCGGCAAGCGGCTCGCGGTCATGGATATCCGAATCTTTACCGACGATGCCGAAAGGCCCGTGGGTCAGGCCAATGTAACCTACGCGATCCCGTGATCAGCGGCGACTATCGAACCCGCTTCACGCGCATCGGCCCGCCGCCTGGACGTTCGGTGACGAAATTGGGGATGTCGGCAATCATGTCCGACAGGCGGGCATAGCCATAGTTGCGAACATCAAAGCTTGAGCGGTTGCCTGCGATCTGTCCCACTTCGCTCAGCGGCGCAAAGCCTTGCTCGTCACGCTTGGCCGCCTTCCATGCGTTGCCGAGCAGTTCGACGACCGCGGGATCGATGTCCTTTTTCAGGCTTGCCTTCACCGCGGCACCTGCAGGCTGGCGTTCAGCGTCAATCAGCACATCGACGTCGATGAAGCGCGTGCACGCGCCCTGGAAACCCTCGGGCGTCTTGGCGCTACCAAAGCCATAGACCGGAATACCGTCCTGCCGGACCCGCATCGCTAGCGGCATGAAATCGCTGTCACTCGACATGATGCCCAGCCCGTCGAGGCGTCCGCGATAGAGGAGGTCCATCGCATCGATCGTGAGCTTCATGTCGGTGGCGTTCTTGCCCTTGGTGAGATCAAACTGCTGCTGCGGCTCGATCCCGAAGCGATGGAGCTGGTCGACCCATCCTTTCAGCGCCGGCTTGCGCCAATTGCCATAGGCACGGCGGATATTCACCGTGCCGAGCTCAGCGAGCGCGGTCAGCACCGGATCGAGCCCGGCCGGGCGCGCATTGTCGGCGTCAATCAACAGTGCAACATTGCCATCAACCATGGGGTGTCGTCTCCGCGAGCGGGGGCTTTGTCACCAGGCTGACGACCAGGATGGCAAGCGCTGCCGCGATGAAGCCGGGAAGCAGTTCGTAGAGGCTACTATCCCAGCCGAGTCGAATCCAGATCATCACTACCGCCGCCCCGGTTATCATCCCCGCGAGCGCGCCCGCGAGCGTCATTCGCCGCCACGTCAGCGCGAACAGTATCAGCGGGCCAAAGGCGGCGCCGAAACCCGCCCAGGCGTGGCTGACGAGCTTGAGGACGCTGCCGTCGGGGTCTTGAGCGAGCAGCATCGCTATGGCCGCCACGCCCACGACCGACAGGCGGCCGACCGTGACGATTTCGCGCTCACTCGCCGCGCGGCGAATGAAGAGGCGGTAAAAGTCCTCGGTCAGTGAGGAACCGGTGACGAGAAGCTGCGCCGAAATCGTGCTCATGACCGCGGCGAGGATGGCGGAGAGCAGGAAGCCGAAGAGGAGTGGGTGAAACAGCGTTTCGCCAAGCAGGATGAAAATCGTCTCGGGGTCGGCGACCGCCATTCCGTTGCTCTCGGCAAAGGCGCGCCCGATGAGCCCGACCGCGATCGCGCCGAGGAGTGATATTCCCATCCAGCTCATCCCGATGCGCCGGGCGGTGGGTATATCCTTCACCGACCGGATCGCCATGAAGCGCACGATGATGTGCGGCTGCCCGAAATAGCCGAGTCCCCAGGCGGCCGCTGAGGCAATGGCGAGCGCCGTGGTGCCGCCCAGCAGGCTCGTCATGTCGGGGTCGATCGCGTCAAGCGTCGCGCGGGCACTGCTTCCCTCGGGCAATCCGAGAAGCGCTGCGGCCGGCACCACGATCAGCGCGACCATCATGATGGTGCCCTGCACAAAATCGGTAAGGCTCACAGCAAGGAAACCGCCAAGGACAACATAGGCAACGACGACCGTCGCCGTGATCCAAAGCCCAGCCTGATAGTCGAACCCGAAGGCGGTCTCGAAGAGTTTCCCCCCCGCCACGAGGCCCGAGGCACTGTAGACGGCGAAGAAGATGACGATGACGAGGCTCGCGACGAGGCGCAGCCGGTGGCGTTGGTCCCCAAAGCGATTGCCGAGATATTCAGGTATCGTCAGCGCGTTGCCGTAGCTTTCGGTTTGCGCGCGCAGCCGCGGCGCGACGACCAGCCAGTTGACCCAGGCGCCAATGAACAGCCCGATTGCGATCCAGCTTTCAACGAGGCCCGAGGCATAGAGGGCGCCTGGAAGCCCCAGCATCAGCCAGCCCGACATGTCCGACGCGCCTGCAGCCAATGCGGTCACTGCGGGACCGAGGCTGCGTCCGCTCAAAAGATATTCGCTGCTGTCAGAAGTCGACTTGCGCCAAGCGTAAACGCCGATAGCCAGCATCAGCACGAAATAAGCGCCGATGGCAAAAAGGGTCGCGTTGTTCATGGCCGCCGGGTGTAGCGGCTTTCAGCGCAAGGGGAAGCTCGAATGGACGATCAGGCGGGTGCGAACGCGCCGGTCGCTTCGTCGAGGAGGTGCAGTACCCCTTCGTTGATCGCAAAAAAGGCGCCTCGCAGCGTCAGCCTTCCGCGCTTCTCGCGTTCCTGGATGCAAGGGAAGGTGCGCAAGTTCGCGAGGCTGACCTTCACGCCCGCCAGTTCCATTGCGCGACCCGCTTCGCGGCTGGCGTGGTCAGGAAAATTCGCCCGCACTTCTGCGCTTGCCTCGTCCAGCACTGCGATCCAGTCAGCGATAAAGCCGCCGCGACCGGGCTCGGCGCCCTCCATCGTGCGGTGGAGAGCCGCGTGGCATCCGCCGCACATGCCGTGCCCCATGACGACGATTTCCTCGACGTTTAGAAATTGCACGGCAAATTCGAGTGCCGCCGAAACGCCGTGACGGCCGGGGCTGGTCTCGAACGGGGGGACGAGCGCTGCGACGTTGCGCACGACGAAGATTTCGCCCGGGTTGGTATCGAATATGTCTGCCGGCTCGGAGCGGCTGTCGGAACAGGCGATGATCATCACCTTGGGTGACTGGCCTTCCGCCAGCTCCTCCCAGCGCTCGCGCTGCTGCTTCCAGCCATTGGCGCGGAAACGGGCATAGCCGGCGAGCAGGTCATCGAAGTGAGTCATCGCGGCGACCTACGCTGATCCTGTTCCTTGCACAACAGCATGGTTGAGAAGCCGCGCGCGCTTGCCTATGTGGGCCCGATGAACGCTCCCGCACTCAAGCCGTCCGACCGTGTCCGCAAACCTGACTGGATCCGCGTCAAGGCGCCGACCAGCCCTGGCTATGCCGAAACCCGCAAGCTGATGCGCGATCTCAGCCTCAACACGGTATGCGAGGAAGCGGCCTGTCCGAACATCGGCGAATGCTGGACGAAAAAACATGCAACGGTGATGATCCTTGGCGATACCTGCACGCGCGCCTGCGCCTTCTGCAACGTCAAGACGGGGATGCCCCGCCCGGTCGACCCGCTGGAGCCTGAGCATGTAGCGCTCGCGGCGGCGAAGATGGGCCTGACGCATATCGTCATCACCTCGGTCGACCGCGACGACCTGCCCGACGGCGGCGCGAGTCAGTTCGTCAGGGTTATTGAGGCGCTGCGCCGCGAGACCCCGTCGACGACGATCGAGATCCTGACCCCCGATTTCCGCAACAAGCCCGAAAGCGCAGTGGCTTCGATCGTCGATGCGCGCCCGGACGTCTACAACCATAATCTTGAAACCGTCCCGCGGCTTTATCCGACGATCCGCCCCGGCGCGCGCTATTACGCGTCGCTGCGCCTTCTCGAGCAGGTCAAGCGCCGCGATCCCTCGATCTTCACCAAATCGGGCATAATGCTCGGACTGGGAGAAGAGCGGATGGAAGTCCATCAGGTGATGGATGACATGCGCAGCGCCGACATCGACTTCATGACGATGGGCCAGTATCTTCAACCGACGCCGAAGCATGCCAAGGTGATCGATTTCGTCACCCCGCAGGCCTTCGACGCCTATGCGCAGATCGCCCGCGCGAAGGGCTTCCTTCAAGTCGCCTCCTCGCCCTTGACCCGTTCGAGCTATCACGCCGGTGACGATTTCGAGCGGATGCGCGCGGCGCGCGAGGCGCAGCTCGCCCGCGCGGCCGCTAGCTGACCCAAGACGCCGTGCCCCGGCACCACGAGACCCGCGAGCTGCCCTACAGCGCCGAGCAGATGTTCGCGCTCGTAACCGATATCGCGCGCTATCCCGAATTTCTGCCGTGGGTCGTTGCCCTGCGGGTCCGCAGTGAGGATGAGAGCGAGGCGGTGGCCGACATGATCGTCGGATTCAAGGGACTGCGCGAAAGCTTTTCGTGTCGGGTCGAAAAGCGCCGCCCGAGCCACGTGGCGGTCCATTATATCGATGGGCCGATGCGCCACCTCGACAATGAGTGGCATTTCACCCCGCTCGAAGGCGGCGGATGCCGGGTCGATTTCATGGTCGACTTCTCGTTTCGCAACCGGTTGTTCGAGACGCTTGCGGGGCAGATGTTCGACAAGGCGCTCCGCCGAATGATCGCAGCGTTCGAGGAACGCGCGGCCGCACTCTATGGGGTCGCAGCCTAGAGGCTGCGCGGGCGGACGGTCAGTCGGAGGAGCAATCGAGGAGCGCCACCGCGCGGATCCATCCGGCACTTGCGCGCTCGATCTTCACGGGAAAGCAGCTCAGCGTCCACCCCGTGGGGGGTAGGGCGGCAAGGTTGGTCAACTTTTCGATCTGGTAGTAGGGCCGGATCCGTCCGGCCTTGTGTCCTTCCCAGATAATCGAAGGATCGCGCGTCTCCTCCCACCGCTTTGCCGTATGGCTGAAGGGGGCGTCCCAGCTCCAGGCGTCGGTACCGACCACTTTGACACCGTGCTCGGTCAGATAGAGCGTGGCCTCAGCGCCCATGCCGCAGCCCTGGTCGGTGAAATTGTCGGTGCCGTAGACCGCGCCCGACTGGACGAGGACGATGTCGAGCGGCTTCAGCGCGTGTCCGATGCGCGCTAGCTCCGCCTCGACTTCGGCGCCGCTCACGACATGGCCTGCCGGACGGTCGGAAAAGTCGAGCTTCACACCCGGTCGAAAGAAAAGGTCGAGCGGGGCTTCATCGATGCTTGGCGCCGCGCTCGCACCGCTGTCAGTGGTCGAATGGAAATGCCAAGGCGCGTCCATATGCGTGCCGTTGTGCGTCGAAAGAGTAATGCTCTCGACCGCCCAGCCTTCGCCATCGGGAAGGTCCTCGCGGGTCAGTCCAGGAAAGAACATCGCGATCTGTTCCCACGTGTTTTCGTGGGTCATGTAGCTGATCTGCGGCCGCATCACGGGCGGATCTGACACGACATGGTTGGTGATCGGGATCGAGAGATCGATGAAGCGGGTCATGGCCCGGGGATGCTGCCTTTACGTCGTCGCTTGTGCAAGGGTGAAGAGCGTTTATGACGAACGCCGCAAAACAGCCCATGGGCCTGGGTTTGCTCAGAACAGAATGGAGTTGGGGGAAAGGCACGGATGAGCAACGCTGCGACCTATCAGCCGACCGCGAAGGATATCCGCATGGTCATCGCCGCTTCGTCGGCGGGTACCATCTTCGAATGGTATGATTTTTTCATCTACGGCACGCTTGCGGCGATCATAGGCAAGGCGTTTTTTCCTAGCGACAATACCACGCTGGAAGTTTTGCTCGTCTGGGCCGGGTTCGCGGTCGGCTTCGGCTTCCGGCCGCTTGGAGCGGTCCTTTTCGGCTTTCTCGGCGACCGCCTGGGGCGCAAATACACCTTTCTTGTCACGGTCACGCTGATGGGAATTGCGACCGCGGGCGTCGGAATGATTCCGCCTGCGGCGACGATCGGCATCGCGGCGCCAATCATCGTTATCGGGCTTCGCATCCTGCAGGGGCTCGCGCTCGGCGGCGAATATGGCGGTGCAGCCATTTATGTCGCGGAGCATTCGCCGCCGGAAAAGCGCGGCTATTACACGAGCTTCATCCAGGCGAGTGTCGTCGGCGGTTTCGTCCTCAGCCTCATCGTTGTCCTGTCCTGCAAGGCGGTGATGTCCGAGGATCTTTGGAACGCCTGGGGATGGCGCGTCCCCTTCCTCCTGTCGCTCCTGCTCCTCGCGATTTCGCTGTGGATGCGATTGAAGCTGTCCGAAAGTCCGGTCTTCCAGGCGATGAAGGCCGAAGGTGAGATTGCGCGCAATCCGCTCAAGGAAAGCTTCACCTATCCAGGCAATGGCCGCCGCATCTTCGTCGCGATGATCGGGATTGCGGCAGGGCTGACGGTGATATGGTACACCGCGATGTTCTCCGGGCTTTCCTTCCTCAAGGGGCCGATGAAGGTGGACGACACCGCCGCCGAAATCATCGTGGGCGTGGCGGCGGCGCTCGGCATGGCTTTCTTCGTGATTGCGGGACGCCTATCGGATCGGATCGGGCGCAAGAAGCCGATCGTCTGGGGCTATGCCGCCACGCTCGCTTTGCTCTTTCCGCTTTTCTGGTGGATGGGCAGCGTGGCCAATCCCGCCCTCGAGGCCGCGGCCGCGCGCGCACCCGTTGTCGTCACTGGGTCGCAATGCAGCTTCGACCCCTTCGCCAAGGAGCAGCCCACTGCCTGCGGCAAGACCCTTGGCGAGCTCACCAGGCTGGGCGTGCCGTACAAGGTGGCGGCGAGCGATCGCAGCTTTGATAGCGTCCAGATTCACATCGGTGGCCGCGCTGTCGCGAGCGAGGATCCCGCGCTTCTCCAGCCCGCCCTCGAGGCGATGGGCTACAGTTTCGAAAAGCAGATTCCTGGCCCGCTGGGTGTCATCGTCATCCTTCTTGCGCTGCTGGGGCTGAGCGCGCTTTCGGGGTTCACTTATGGCCCCGTCGCTGCGCTGCTGGCGGAAATGTTCCCGCCGCATGTCCGCTATTCGTCCCTGTCGATCCCTTATCATCTCGGCACCGGCTATTTTGGCGGTTTTCTTCCGCTCATCGCGAGCTTCATCGTTGCGAAGACGGGCAATGCATATGCGGGCCTCTGGTATACATGGGGGGTGGTGCTCGCCGCTTTCCTCGTCACCGTCTTCATGCTCAAGGAACCGGTCGAGGGGCAGTGGGGCAAGGCACCTCCCGCCTGATGCACGGGCATTGGCCTTGCTCGCGTTCGCAGCTAGGGCAGGGGAAATGATCGACATCGCATCCCCCCTCCGGCTTCGTCTCGATTCTGCAGCGCTTCTTCACAATTGGCGCTGGCTGGCGAAGGCGGGCGGCGCAGAAGCGGGCGCCGCGATCAAGGCCGATGGTTACGGGCTCGGTGCGCGCGAGGTGATGAGCCATCTGGCCGACGCAGGCTGCCGCTTCTTCTTTGTCGCCAACTGGGTGGAGGCGGCGGCGCTCATGCCGTTGCCCGCCGGCGTGTCCCTCTCGGTACTTCACGGCGTGGGCGATGCAGACATGATCGCGGCGCGGACCTTGCCGGTCCGCCCTGTATTGATCAGCGTCGAACAGGTCGCTCGCTGGCGCGCGGCCGGAGAGGGGCGAGCGTGCGACGTGATGATCGACACCGGAATGAACCGGCTCGGCGTGCGTGTCGAGGAGGCGCGCGGCGGCGCGCTCAATGGAATCATGGTCGAAACCCTGCTCAGTCATCTCGCGTCGGCCGACGAGGATAGTCCGCAAACCGAGCGCCAGCTTGAAGCCTTTGCAGCGATCCGCGATGCGATCCCTGCGCGCCGGTATAGCCTGGCAAACAGTGCGGGCATTTGCCTCGGCTCCGACTATGGTTTTGACCTGACGCGCCCCGGATTGGCGCTCTATGGCGGGGTACCGCGCGCCGAGGCCGAAGGACATATACGCCAGGTTGCCTCTCCCGAGGCGCGGGTGCTCCAGATGCGGGTCGTGCCTGCGGGTGAAACGGTGGGTTATGGCGCGACGTGGACGGCGCCCCGAGATTGCCCGGTTGCGGTCGCGAACATGGGCTATGCCGACGGTTACCTGCGCTGCCATGCCGGGGCGGGCGGGGCGAGATGGCAAGGCCATGCCCTGCCGCTGATCGGCCGCGTGTCGATGGACCTCATCGCCTTTGATGCAAGCGGCGCCCCGGGGCTTGCCGAGGGCGACTGGCTGACGCTCGACTATGACCTGCCCACGACCGCGGCGCGCAGCGGCTTGTCGCAATATGAACTGCTGACAGGCCTCGGCTCGCGCTTCGAACGCTACTGGACCTAAAAGCTCGCGCTCGCCCCGAACCGCACATAGCGACCGAGCACGCCGCTGAAATAGGTCGTGCCGCCGCCCGTCGCCGGATAGGGATAGGGCGGCTGGCGGTCGAAGACATTGTCGACCGCGACGCGCAGGGTAAAGCGGTCATCGGCGCGCACGCTGGCGCCGAGGTTGACGAAGGCGATCGCCGATACGCGGTCGAGCCCGCCGGGGTAGAAATTCGGCGCCGCCTGCGGATTGATCCGCGCCTTGCCGATATAATTGACCTGCGCGAACAGACCCAGATCGGCGGCGCTGTAATCGAACGTCGCCAGCGCCTGGTCCCTGGCATAGCCGATCATTCCGTCGAGCTGTACCCGCTGCGACGCGGCATCGGCGCGGGTGCTGAGTTCGTCGATATGTTGATAGGCGACGCTGAACCCGACCGAGCGAGCTCCGCTGCCGAGCGGAACGCGATAGTCGAGCGTGGCCAGATAGCCTTTGTAACGTTGCTCGGCGAGGTTCAGATATTGCACCTCGACAAAGCTGAGCTGCCCGTCGGAACCGCGGGTGAAGCGCGCGCAATCGGCGGCGTTCGCAAAGTCGGATGAGTCATAACAGTTCGCGACGATGCTGCTGGCGCCGCCATTGCTGATCGCGTCCTTGAGGTGGATGTCGACATAGTCGACACTCGCCCGCAGCTGCGGTGCGAAGCGCGGCTCAAGGACGACGCCCAGTGTCCAGCTGTTCGCCTTTTCATTGGCGAGGGCAGGGTTGCCCGCGATCGCCTGCGCAAAGGTACGGCTGTTCGACAGCGACTGGAAGTTGGCGGGCAGGCCGTCGGCGGCGCAGTTCGCTTGGCGCGTCGCAGGATCGGGGCCGTTGCCGCGGTTCGCCGCGTCGCACGGGTCGGCCGCGAAGCCGAAGTAGCTGCTCGACGGATTGAACAGCTCGGTAACCGCGGGCGCGCGGATCGCCCGGGTGAAATTGCCGCGGAAGACCAGATCGGGGACGATCCCGAGCCGCCCGCCGAGGGTCCACGTCCAGTCCCCGCCTGCGAGGCTGTGATCGACGTAGCGCGCGGCGCCCTTGACCTCGATCAGGTTGATCGGCGCGCCGCTTGCCGGCGAGATTATGGGCGCCAGGAACTCCGCCGAAAACTCGTCGGTATTGAACTTGCCATAGACCGGCAGAACCGGCGTGGCGCGGCCATAGCCGATGCGGTCGTTCGCTGGATCGCCGTCGCCGTTGCTGTCGGTCAGCGGATCGGGGTCGTCCGCGCCGTAAAAAAAGGCGCCGGGATCGAAATCCTGCGATTCAGCGCGATGCTCGTAGCCGAAGGCGACCGCGAAATCGCCGCCGGGAAGCGCGAAGAGCGGGCCGGTCAGCGAAGCGGTGAACTGCTTCTGCTTGTTGAGCGACACGGGCGTTGCAATCGCGGTGATATAATCGAGCGCGGCCTGTGAGCTTCTGCCGGTGCCAAAGAGGTTCAGCGGCGCGCAGATACTGCTCACCGTCGCGACCGGTGCGTTCACGGCGCCAGGGCGGCAGACGATATCCCCGTTGCCATCGCGCACCGCATCGACCGCATTGAGGAAATTTTGCTGTACCAGTTCGCGCGAACGGCTCGTAGATTTGGATCGGCCGATATTGCCCGCGACTTCCCAATCCCAACGCCCCGCCGCGAAATCGAGCGCGCCCGAGAGACCCGCGACGAAGCGCATCAGCTCGACCTCGCCAGTCGACTCGCCGGTGGTAAGATCGCTGTTGGCGCGGGAGAGGTAGAAATAGTCTTGCGGAAACCCTCCGAGATTCTGGTCCGAGAGCGGATTCATGTTGATCGCGGCGAGGATCGCGGCGCGCGCTTCGGGGGACAGATAGGGGTTGTCGATGCTCACGATGATATTGCCGTCGGGCGACCCTCCCGGCCCGGCGAGGCCGGTGTTGAACACCGGCTGAGTGCGCAGGTTGCGCCCCTTGCTGTTCGCATACCAGGCTTCGCCGAACAGCCGCACATTGTCGGACAGGTCATAGCGGGCGAGCGCGACGCCGCTGTAGCGCCGCGTCGAGGCAAGGAGGTTGGTCGACGGCGCCGCGCTGAAGCCGTTGCCGCCCTCGAAATCCACCCCGAACGTCCCCGGCGCCGCGGCGTAACGGCCGAAGTCGATCGCGGTGAGCCCCCCATTCTCGTCGAATCGGAGCTGGCTGCCGCTCGCGTCGCTGATCCCGAAGTGGAAGCCCGGAAACCCGAAGGTCGCAATCTGCTGCTCGACGCTCAGCGGGATGCCGTCGCCGACGAGGGGAATGCCGGATTCGGAGACTGCGGGCAGGCGGC
The DNA here is from genome assembly GCF_001278035.1 of Sphingopyxis sp. 113P3. Classification (NCBI taxonomy): domain Bacteria; kingdom Pseudomonadati; phylum Pseudomonadota; class Alphaproteobacteria; order Sphingomonadales; family Sphingopyxidaceae; genus Sphingopyxis; species Sphingopyxis sp. 113P3. The sequence goes on along the minus strand of NZ_CP009452.1, from coordinate 2,567,495 downwards.
GGTCGCGGTAGAGCTCCTGCAGGAAGGGCGAGGCAGGATCGCTCGCGTTGCCGAAGAAGCCGCCCTGCGCAAAAAAGGCGCGGTCAGCGCCGGTCAGCCCTTCGGCGCGGCTATACTCGCCCGCGATGGTGATATTGCCGCGGCCGCCCCCGAAATTATGCCCTGCGAGCGCGCGGACGCGCTGGCTTGCTCCGTCGCCGCGGCTTGAAATCCCGGCTTGACCGTCGAGTTCGAAGCCCGCGAAGTCGCGCCGCAATAGGATGTTTACCGTTCCGGCGATGGCGTCGGCGCCGTATATGGGGGCCCCGCCCACTGCGATCGTCTCGACGCGGTCCACCAGCTTGGTCGGGATGAGGTTGAGGTCGACCTGGTTCCCGGCGCCGGTCGGGCCGAAGATCGAGGCCGTGTTCGACGACACGAAACGCCGCCCGTCGACGAGCGTGAGCGTGCGCTGCGAGCCGAGGCCGAGGAAATTGACGAAGCTCTGTCCCTGCGCCAGCGGCGACTGCTCGCCGATCGGCGTCGCGCCGGGGGTGCCAAACGCGGGTTGCTCCTTCAGCGCCTGGCCGATCGAGTCGAAGCCGCGCATCTCGATAGCGTCCGAGGAAACGACGAGCGCCGGTTCGACGGTCTCGAAGCGCGGACGTGCAATGCGCGACCCGGTGACGATGATTGCATCAGCGCAGTCGGGGTTATCGGCGGGGCAGAGCGGGGCTTCCCGCGCGTGCGCGGCGCCGGCGGTCTGCGCGAAGAGAGCAGCGCTCAGAAGAAGGCGCGTCTTGGTCATGTGAAACTCCGTGCCGCAGGGGGACGGGTCGGCGGCGGGCGACATCTATCGCGAAATGGTCAACAAGCCGTGAACCATAGCGGGACGGTGGCGCGGCCCATGTTGCGACGCATCATAAATTGATGCTAATGCGGCACCAGGCAATCAAGGAGCGCGGGCGAGCATGGCGAAGGCAAAGACGGCAGCAGACGGCGATGTCGTCACCATCAAGAAATACGCCAACCGGCGGCTCTACGACACCGAACGCAGTTGTTACATCACGCTCGACGATCTGGGCGCGATGGTCCGCGACGGCCGCGATTTCCGCGTTGTGGACGCGAAAAGCGGTGAAGACATAACGCATAATGTCCTGACGCAGATCATCATGGATACCGAGACGCGGGGCGAAACCCTGCTTCCTGTGAATTTTCTGCGGCAGCTCATCGGCATGTACGGCGACAAGATGCAGTCGATGGTTCCGCAATATCTCGAAGCGTCAATGGCGACCTTTCGCAAGAACCAACAGGATGTTCGCGCGGCGCTGGAGGGGGCGCTGGGGGCGAACCCGCTCGCCGAACTGACCCGCCGCAATCTGGAAATGTTCCAGCAGGCCACCAGCGCCTTCATGCCAGGCGCGGTGGGTGGCAAGACAAAGGATGCCGAAATTGCGGCGCTCAAGGCCGAAATCGCCGAGCTTCGGGCCGAACTCGCCAGAAAGAAATAATCCGGGGCTCCTCCCGCCCCCCAGCACAGAAACAGGACAGATGATCAAGCATGCGCTCAGCGTAAACCGTCAGGCCGACTTCGCGGCCTGGTATCAGGATGTCATTGCCGAGGCCGACCTCGCCGAGGAATCGGGCGTGCGCGGCTGCATGGTTATCAAGCCGTGGGGCTACGGGATCTGGGAGCGTATCCAGAAGGTCATGGACGCCGCGATCAAGGATGCGGGGGTTCAAAACGCCTACTTCCCGCTCTTCATCCCCTTGAGCTTCTTCGAGAAGGAAGCCGATCATGTCGATGGTTTTGCAAAGGAAATGGCGGTCGTCACCCATCACCGTCTGATCGCGGACGGCAAGGGCAAGCTCGTTCCCGATCCCGAGGCGAAACTGGAAGAACCGCTGATCGTCCGCCCCACGTCGGAAACGGTGATCGGCTCGGCGATGAGCCGCTGGGTGCAGAGCTGGCGCGACCTGCCGCTGAAGGTCAACCAATGGGCCAATGTCGTGCGCTGGGAAATGCGCACGCGCATGTTCCTGCGCACCAGCGAATTTCTGTGGCAGGAAGGCCATACGGCGCACGCCGACAAGGACGACGCAATGGCAGAAACGCTGCGTGCGCTCGAAATGTACCGTGCTTTTGCCGAGGATATCCTCGCCATGCCGGTGATCGCGGGCGAGAAGCCCGAGAATGAGCGGTTCCCAGGCGCCGTTGCGACCTATTCGATCGAAGCGATGATGCAGGACGGCAAGGCGCTGCAGGCCGGCACCTCGCACTATCTCGGCACCGGCTTCGCCGAGGCCGCAGGGATCCGCTATCAGGACAAGGATGGCGGCCATAGCCTCTGCCACACGACGAGCTGGGGCACCTCGACCCGGATGATCGGCGGCGTCATCATGACGCATGGCGACGACGACGGGCTGCGCTGCCCGCCGCGCATCGCACCGCACCAGATCGTCATCGTCCCGATGCTGCGCGACAATGATGAGGACGGCGCAATCCTGGATTATTGCCGCGACCTCGAAACGAAGCTGAAGGCGCTTGATGCCTTCCGTGAGCCCGTGCGCGTGCTGCTCGACACCGGCGCGAACAAGGCGCAGACGAAGCGTTGGGGCTGGGTCAAGAAGGGTGCGCCGATCATCGTCGAGGTCGGTCCGCGCGACGTCGCGGGCGGCAATGTCGCCGTGGTCCGGCGCGACCGTCTCTACAAGGATGACGGCAAGCTCAATACGGCCTTCGTCGCAAAGGACGCGTTCGTGGCCGATGCGGTTGCGATGATCGAGGATATTCAGCGGAGCCTCTATGCCGAGGCGAAGGAGCGTCTGCACGCGAATATCCGGCGCGACGTGACCGACCTTGCCGCGCATTTCAGCGGCGATGACAAATTCGTCGGCTGGGTCGAGGTGCAATGGGCGCGCCCGACCGGTGCGGTGCTCGACGGGATCGTTGAGCAGCTCAAAGCGTTAAAACTGACGATGCGTAACACCCCGCTCGACGCTGCGCCCGCTGATGGCGCCTGCTTCTTCACCGGTGAGCCCGCAGTCGAGCGCGTGCTGATCGGGCGGACCTATTAATTGGCCAAAGGACCGAAACGGCCGAAACCCGCCGGGCTTCCGACGAGCGAGCAGATTCTCCGGTTCGTTGAGGGCAGCCCCGGTGCGGTCGGCAAGCGTGAGATTGCTAAACATTTCGGCCTCCACGGCGCCGACAAGATCGCGCTGAAGGCACTGCTCAAGGACATGACCGACGCGGGGCTCGTCGACATGGCCCCGGGCCGCGCCTTCCACAAACATGGCGGGCTGCCAAAGGTCACGGTGCTGCGCGTGGCGGCCGTCGAGGGTGATACCGTCTGGGCGGTGCCCGAACGTTGGGAAGGGTCAGCGCCCCCACCACGTCTGCGGGTCATGGAGAAGGGCCGGCGCAGCGCGCTGGGTCTCGGCGACCGGATTCTCGCCCGTACCGAAGAGCGAGGCAGCGGCCACGTTGCGCACCCGATGAAGCGGCTGCAGGCAGGTGGCGAGACGATCATCGGTGTTCTCGTCGCCGATACCGGTCCCGGGGGCAAGCCCATCACCTGGTTGCGCCCGACTGACAAACGCGCGCGTTTCGATTTTATTGTCTCTGACATGGGCGACGCCGGCATCGGTGACCTCGTTCGCGCGGAATTGTCCGGGCGCGGGGCCGCGACAAAGGCGCGGGTGGTCGAGCGGATCGGTGATCCCTTCGCGTCGCGTTCGCTCAGCATGATCGCGATCGCGAAACACGAAATCCCGCACATCTTTGGCGACGAGACTCTGGCGGAAGCCGAACGCGCCGCGGGGCTGCCGCTCACCCCCGAAGGGCGCGAGGATCTGCGCGGCCTGCCGATCGTTGCGATCGACCCCGCCGATGCGCGCGACCATGACGATGCGGTCTGGGCGGCGCCTGACGAGGACCCCGGCAACAAGGGCGGCTGGCGTGCCATCGTCGCAATCGCCGACGTCAGCTATTATGTCCGCGCCGACAGCGCGCTCGACCGCGAGGCGCGGCGGCGGGGCAACAGCGTCTATTTCCCCGACCGGGTGGTCCCGATGCTCCCCGAAACCCTCTCGGCGGGCGTCTGCTCGCTCAAGGCGGGCGAGGACCGGGCGGCGATGGCCTGCCATCTGACCGTCGATCGCCACGGCAAGGTGACGTCATGGCGTTTTACGCGCGCACTAGTGAGACTTCGCGCGAATATCGCCTATGAGCGCGCACAGGCCGCTTTCGATGCCGACGCGGCCAACAGGAACTGGGATGCCGACGTTCTCCCGTCACTGAAAAATCTGTGGGGGTGCTGGGCGTTGCTCGCAAAGGCGCGGGCTGCACGCGCGCCCCTCGACCTCGACTTGCCCGAGCGGCAGGTGATTCTCGACGACAAGGGCGGCATTGCGGAGATCCGCGTGCGCGAACGGCTCGACGCGCACCGGCTGATCGAGGATTATATGATCGCGGCAAACGTCGCGGCGGCGAAGGCGCTTGAGGCAAAGAAATCACCGGTCATGTACCGCATCCACGAGCCGCCGAGCCGCGAAAAGCTCGTCAGCCTCAAGGATTATCTCGAAACCTTCGATCAGAGTTTTGCACTGGGGCAGGTCATAACGCCGGCCGTGTTCAACCGCCTGCTCGACGGATTTTCGGGCGACGACCGACTTTTCGAGATCATGGAGGCGATCCTGCGCAGCCAGACGCAGGCCTATTATGGCCCCGCCAATGCGGGCCATTTCGGGCTTGCACTCGGGTCCTACGCGCATTTCACCTCGCCGATCCGCCGCTATGCCGACCTGATCGTCCACCGCGCACTCGTTGACAGCTATCGCCTTGAAGTGCTTGGAAAGGCTGCAAATTTGCCCGAGCGGACGGGGCTGGGTGAGGCTGACCGCAAGGGGCTGTCGCGTATCGGCGAAACGATCAGTGCGCTCGAACGCCGCGCCATGGAGGCCGAGCGCGAGACAATCGACCGTTATGTCGCAGCTTATCTGGCTGGGAAGGTAGGCGAAATCGTACAGGCCCGGATCACCGGGGTGCAGCCGTTCGGCTTTTTCGCGACCGTCGACGGCCTCGGCGGCGACGGGCTGGTGCCTGTGTCGACGCTGGGCAGCGAGCGCTTTTTTTACGACGAGGCCGCGCGGACGCTCGACAGCGAGCATGGCCGCGTGAGCTATGGCATCGGTCAGCGGCTCGACCTGCGGCTGATGGAAGCGAACCCGATCAGCGGCGCGCTGCGCTTCGAATTGCCCGATGCACCCGAAGGCGGCTTTCGGAACCGCCCGCTACGGCGTGACGGCGTCAGGAAGGACGTCCGGAAAGACAAGGCCGGCAAGCATATGGTCGGCAAGCGCGGACGGCCGTCCAATATCCGCCATCAGGGAAAGCGCCGCTAAAACTCCGTCATTGCGAGCTACGCAAACAATCCAGGCCGGTTTACCAGACTGCGGATTTCCGCGCGGCTGCGCTGCGCGCAAGGACGCGGATCAGGGGCGAATGGCCAGCCGTGCGAGCAGCGCTGCGCTCGCTGCGTCCGCAGGGAAGAAGGCCTCGATCGCCAGCTCCGACAGCGTGATGTCGACAGGGGTTCCGAAGATCGTCACCGTCGAGACGAAGCGGATTCGCCCCGCGATCGTGTCGAGGATCAGCGGCACCGCAATGCCGCTCACGGCTTTGCCCTCATTATCGTTGGCCTGCACCGCATAGCCCGCCAGTTCCTCGCGCAGCGCCATGAGATCGGTGTCGGCGCTTGCCTCGATCTGGAGGTCGAGGCGGTGCAGGATATGGGCGCGCCATTCGGCGTGATTGACGATCTGCGGCGCAAGACCATCGGGGTGGAGCGCGATGCGCAGCACATTGGCGGGCGGGGCAAGCAAGGCCGGAGCAACCTGTTCTATGAGGATCGCGATGGCGTCATTCGCCGCGACCATATTCCAGTGCCGGTCGACCGCGAGCGCGGGATAGGGCTCGTGACCCTTCAACACATGCTCGACGATCGCTTTCATCCCCGCCATCTCCGGGCTGTCGAGCGGCCGCTCTGGATAGTCGGGCGCGTAGCCCGCGGCGAGGAGCAGGGCATTGCGCGCGCGGTGCGGGATTTCGAGCCGATCGGCGATCCGTTGCAGCATCGCTGTGCTCGGTCGCGACCGGCCGGTCTCGATGAAGCTCAGGTGCCGCGCCGACATGTCGGTTTCGAGCGCCAGATCCATCTGACTCATCCGGCGGCGCGTGCGCCATTCGCGAAGCTGCTCGCCCAGCGGTGCGACCTGCATCCCGTCTCTCCTTCGCTTCCCGTTAGCCCGGACGCGTTCCGGTTTCCATTACCTCGCACGTAATCGACTCCGTGCGTTGCAAGGGGCAGTTGGGCCGGGTTCGAAAGGAGATGTTCCATGCTGAGTCCCAACATCAAGACCATCCTGATGCTCGACGCGGTAACCTGTGCCGCAATGTTCCTGCTTTGCGTGTTCGCCGCGGCCACTCTCGCTCCGCTGTTCGGCCTTCCCGCCGGTGTGGTGACCGCGGCGGGCTGGATCTGCCTCACCGCCGCGTTGCCGATGGTGGGCGTGGCGGCGCAGCGGGTGCCAAGCCGAGGGCTTACCAATTTGATCGCCGTCGGCAATCTCGGCTGGGTCGTCGCGAGCTTCGCAGTGCTTGCCATCTTCGCGGGGCAGATGAGTTGGCTCGGTATCGCGGCGACCGTGGTTCAGGCACTGGTCGTGCTCGAGTTCGCGCTGATCGAGGCGAAGGGCGCGGCCACGTTGCCGCGTGCTGCCGCCGCTGGCTGGCCGCGAGCATCCTGATCTTTACGGGGCAGCCGCGGGCTGCCCCGCTTCTTGCGCAAGATCGTTACGCCGAAAGGTTGCAATACTTCGCTCAGCGGGCCAAGGATGGGATATGCCAAATCGATAATAAGGGGTTCGCATGATCCGCTCGTTCCTGCTCGTCACTCTGTCTGCCTGCGCTCTCTCCAGCGCCTCGATCACCGGCGCGGCCGAGGCTGCCGCTCCCAAATCGGCGACTGTCACCAGCGACATTCCGGACAAATTCGTCATTCCCGAGCTGAACGCCGACTATGAAAAGCGCGTCGAGATGATCCCGATGCGCGACGGTACCCGGCTCTACACCGTCATCGTCGTGCCCAAAGGCGCGAAGAACGCGCCGATCGTGCTGACGCGGACCCCCTATAACGCGAAGAGTCGTGCAAACCGCAAGGACAGCCCCAGCATGCTGTCGACTCTGCCGCTCTCTGACGAGATTTTCGTAAAGGACGGCTATATCCGCGTCTATCAGGACATCCGGGGCAAATATGGGTCGGAGGGCGATTATATCGTCAACCGTCCCCCGGTGGGCCCGCTCAACCCGACAAAGGTCGATCATACGACCGACGCGTGGGATACGATCGATTGGCTGGTGAACAAGAAAAACCTGCCCGAATCGAACGGCCGCGTGGGGATGATTGGCTCGTCCTACGAGGGCTTCACCGTCGTTATGGCTCTTTTGAACCCCCACCCGGCCCTGAAGGTAGCGGCGCCCGAAAGCCCGATGATCGACGGCTGGATGGGCGACGACTGGTTCCACCACGGCGCTTTCCGCCTTGCCAATATCGCGTGGATCGGCGGCCAGACGGGCTACAAGGGCGACGGCAAGGTCCCCTCAACCGGCGGCTACGATGATTATGAGAATTTCCGACAAGGCTCTGCGAACGATTGGGCGAAGAAGGTTGGTTATGACCAGTTGCCCTTCTGGCAGAAGATGCTGAAGCACGTCGCCTATGACGAATATTGGCAGCAGCAGGCGCTCGACAAGCTGGTCGCCGCAAACCCTTCTAACGTTCCGACGCTGTGGGAGCAGGGACTGTGGGATCAGGAGGATATGTATGGCGCGATCATGAGCTGGGAAGCCCTGAAGGCAAAGGGGAAGATGGGCAACAACTTCCTCGTCATGGGTCCGTGGCGCCACAGCCAGATCAACCGCGAGGGGCGCTCGCTTGGCCCGTTCCAGTGGGACGGTGACACGGCGGCGCAGTTCCGTGAGGAGATGGTGCTGCCCTTCTTCAGCCAGTATCTGAAGGATGGTCCGCCTGCGAAGCTCCCCGCCGCCGCCATCTACAACACCGGCGAGAATCACTGGGACCGTTTCACGACCTGGCCGCTCGCCTGTGAGAGCGGATGCCAGGCGCCGCTCACCCCGATCTACGTGGGGCCGGAGGGCAGCTTGGGCTTTGGCAAGCCGGCGCCCGGCAAGACCAGCTATATTTCCGACCCCGCGAAGCCCGTGCCGCACCTGTCGCGCCCGGTGAATTTCGGCGACGGGCGCTGGGGTGACTGGCTGGTCAGCGACCAGCGCCACGTCGATGGTCGTCCCGACGTTTTGACCTTCCAGACCGACGTGCTCACCCAGCCGGTGCGCGTGTCGGGCGCGCCGATGGCGAATATATTCGCTCAGATCACCGGATCAGACGTCGATTTCATCGTCAAGCTGATCGACGTCTATCCGGCCGAGGTGGCGACCGATCCGAAGATGGGCGGTTATCAGCTCGCGATCAGCCAGGACATTTTCCGCGGTCGCTATCGTGACAGTTTCTCGAACCCGACCGCAATTCCATCGGGCGTCACACAGGCCTACAAGTTCCGCCTGCCGACGGTGAACCATGTGTTTCAGCCGGGGCACCGGATCATGGTGCAGATCCAGTCGAGCCAGTTCCCACTTTACGACCGTAACCCGCAGACATTCGTGCCCAACATCTTCCTCGCGAAGCCTGAGGATTACAAGAAGCAGGAAGTGACGGTCCTGCAGGGCGGCGATACGGCGAGTGGCGTACTGCTTCCTGTCGTCCCGGTCGACCAGTCGGCGGTCTTGGCGCGGCGATAAGCGGGGGAATGTGTCCCCGCGAAGGCGGGGACCCAGAGTTTGTGCAATCAAGGCTCAGCTGCGACGCTCCAGACTCCCGCCCCCGCGCGAGCACGGCTTTCGTCATGGAGCGGATTTCAGCTCAGCGCGTCGAGACGCTCGATGTCGATGCCGCCCGGCACCAGCATCACCGGGCAGGGCAGGGTGCCCGCGTCGTGCCCAGTGAAATGGGCGACGAGCGGCCCCGGCGCGCCGCTCGGCGCGGTGGCGAGGACGAGGGCGGCGACCTCGTCACTCGTTCCGATCACTTCGCGCACCACCTCGGCGGGCTTGCCCGATTTGACGAGGATTTTGGGCACGACATTGGCTTCCTGCGCGACCGCTTCGGCAGCGGCGGCAGCGAGCGCTTCGGCCTGTTCCCGCGCTTCGGCCTCGATCGTCGCCTGAACACCGCCAAAGGCGAGAAAATCCTGCGGCGGGACGATCGCGAGCACCATCACTCCGCCGCCCGTCCGCGCTGCACGCCGCGCCGCAAAGCGTAGCGCCAGCGTCGCTTCGGGACTGTCGTCGATCACCACCAGATAAGTCCGCATCAGCCCCGACCCCTGCTATTCTTTTCGCTGGGAGACTGCGTCACATTCGTATGAAACGCAAGTTCGCCCCCGCTGGACCTTGACCCCGCTTATGCTTATGGCGAGGGAGAAGCCGTAACGGCAGGCCCCGGCCTCCCCAGACTGACAGGAACCAAAGAGACGATGCCGATCGAACTCAAAATGCCCGCTCTTTCGCCGACGATGGAGGAGGGCACGCTCGCCAAATGGCTGGTCAAGGAAGGCGATGAGGTCAAATCGGGCGACCTGCTCGCCGAGATCGAGACCGACAAGGCAACGATGGAGTTCGAAGCGGTCGACGAGGGAACGATCGCGCAGATATTGGTCCCCGAGGGCACCGACAATGTGAAGGTCGGCACCGTAATCGCGGTAATCGCGGGCGAAGGCGAGGATGCCAGCACGGCGAAAGCTGCGCCTGCTCCCGCCGCTGCTTCGGCGCCGGAGGCGAAGACCGAGCCCGCTCCTGCCCCCACTCCTGCACCGGCTTCCGCACCTGCTCCCGCCACCGCGGCGCCCGCACCGGCGGCCTCGGGCGACCGGATCAAGGCGAGTCCGCTTGCCAAGCGTATCGCAGCCGAACGGGGCATCGACCTCAGCACCGTGACCGGCAGCGGCCCCGGTGGCCGTATTGTCAAGGCCGACCTCGAGGACGCTTCCGCAGGCGTCGCTGCGGCCGCCCCGGCCGCAGCAGCAGCGCCCGCAGCAACCCCCGCGCCTGCGCAGCCCTTCGAGACCGACATTCCGCACACCGCGGAAAAGCTCAGCAACATGCGCAAGACGATCGCGCGCCGCCTTACCGAGGCGAAGCAGACGATCCCGCACATCTACCTGACCGTCGATATCCAGCTCGACAAGCTGCTCAAGCTGCGCGGCGAGCTCAACGCGGCGCTCGAGCCGCAGGGCGTCAAGCTCAGCGTCAATGACCTGCTGATCAAGGCGCTGGCCAAGGCGCTGATTCAGGTGCCCAAATGCAACGTCAGCTACGCCGGCGACCAGCTCATCAGCTATCAACGCGCCGATATTTCGGTTGCGGTCAGCGTTCCCGCGGGCCTGATCACCCCGATCATCGTCGGTGCCAACGAGAAATCGGTGAGTAAGATCTCGACCGAGATGAAGGAACTCGCCGCGCGCGCCAAGGAGGGCAAGCTTCAGCCGCACGAATATCAGGGCGGCACCGCGAGCATCAGCAATATGGGCATGTTTGGCATCACCCAGTTCGACGCGGTCATCAATCCGCCGCAGGGCATGATCATGGCGATCGGCGCGGGCGAGAAGCGTCCGTGGATCGTCGACGACGCTGTCTCGATCGCAACCGTCATGTCGGCGACGGGCAGCTTCGACCACCGCGCCATCGACGGCGCCGACGGCGCGCAGCTGATGCAGGCGTTCAAGCAGATTGTCGAAAACCCGCTCGGACTGGTGGCGTAACATGGCAGATACCAGCTACGACCTCATCGTCCTCGGCTCGGGCCCCGGCGGCTATGTCGCGGCGATCCGTGCGGCGCAATTAGGGCTGAAGACCGCGATCGTCGAGCGCGAGAATTTGGGCGGCATCTGCCTCAATTGGGGCTGCATCCCAACCAAGGCGCTGCTGCGCTCGGCCGAAATCTATCATTACATGCAGCACGCGAAGGACTACGGCCTCGCCGCGGCGAGCATCAGCGCCGATCTCGAGGCGGTGGTGAAGCGCAGCCGCGGGGTAGCGAAGCAGCTCAACCAGGGCGTCACGCACCTGTTGAAGAAGAACAAGATCACCGTGCATATGGGCGAAGGCAAGCTCACCGCTCCAGGCAAGCTCGAAGTGAAGGGCGCGAAGGGCAGCGAAACGCTGACCGCGAAACATATCATCGTCGCGACGGGCGCTCGCGCTCGCGATCTGCCCTTTGCTCCTGCCGACGGCAAGCGCATCTGGACCTATCGCCATGCGATGACCCCGCCCGAAATGCCGAAAAAGCTGCTCGTTATCGGCTCGGGGGCGATCGGAATAGAATTTGCAAGCTTCTACAAGGACATGGGCGCCGAAGTGACGGTCGTGGAGATGCTCGATCGCATCGTTCCCGTCGAGGACGCCGATGTGTCGAACTTCCTTGAAAAAGCGCTTAAAAAACAAGGAATGACGATCCTGACCGGGGCCGGTGTCGAGGAATTGAAGGCGACCGCGACCGGTGTTTCGGCGAAGATCAAGACGAAGGACGGAAAGGTCGAGGCGGGCGATTTCAGCCATGCGATCGTCGCTATCGGTATCGTTCCCAATACCGAGGACATCGGACTCGATACGCTTGGTGTGAAGACGACCAAGGGGCATATCGACACTGACCCCTATTGCCGCACCAATGTGAAAAGTCTGTGGGCGATCGGCGACGTCACCGCGCCCCCCTGGCTCGCGCACAAGGCGAGCCACGAAGGGGTAATCGCCGCCGAAGCGATCGCACAGGAGCTTGGAAACAAGGACGTCCACCCGCATCCGATGGACGTGCGCAACATCCCCGGCTGCACCTATTGCCACCCGCAGATCGCCAGCGTCGGCCTGACCGAGGCGAAGGCGAAGGAAGCGGGATATGAGGTGAAGGTCGGCAATTTCCCCTTTATCGGCAACGGCAAGGCGATCGCGCTGGGCGAGGTCGAGGGTTTTGTGAAGACCGTGTTCGATGCAAAGACCGGCGAACTGCTCGGCGCGCATATGGTCGGCGCCGAAGTCACCGAAATGATCCAGGGCTACACCGTGGGCAAGACGGCCGAGCTGGTCGAGGAAGATTTCATGCACACGGTCTATCCGCATCCGACAATCAGCGAGACAATGCACGAGGCGGTCCTTTCTGCGTACGGACGCGCACTCCATATCTGAACGCTCCGCCTTGGGCCGCTGGCTCGCCTCGACGCTGCTTCTTGGAGCGGCGCTGCTGCTGGGCTTGCTCGTTCAAGGTCCCGCGCTGATAGCGGCCGATGTCGCCCTTGCAACCCCCGTTCTCCTCCGAGCGGACGCCGCGCCTCCCGCGCTCATTGCCTTCATGCAGGGCATCAGCTGGTTCGGAGGCGGAATTCCCCGCTGGACGCTCGTCCTGTTTCTGGTTGCGTTCCTCTGGCGGAAGGCCGGGCGGAGACCCGCGCTGCTGCTCGCGTGCACTGCTGTCGCGGCCAATCTGGCATCGAGCGTGCTCAAGAATATTTTTGACCGGCCGCGACCCAGCCTCATTCCCCATCTCGACCAAGTATCGAGCTGGTCTTATCCGAGCGGCCACGCCACCAGCGTCACTGCAATCGCGCTCATTCTGGCGCTCCTCGCGCCCCGGCCATGGCGCCGAGTGGCGGCATGGTGCGCGGCAGCCGCCATTCTGTCGACCGCGTTGTCGCGAGTCATGCTGGGAGTCCACTGGCCGAGTGATGTGCTGGGCGGAACGATGCTTGGTGCTGCCTTCGCTCTCGCCGCATCCGCGACCGATCGGCGCGTCAGGCGCTGAGCAGGACGACGCCGGCGATCAGCAATATGGAGCCTGCAAGGCGCCAGCGTCCTACCGCTTCGCCGAGGAAGATCATTCCGAACAATGCGCCTGCCATCATCGACATCTCGCGCGTCGGCGCCACGACGTGCAAGGGCGCACCCATTTTGAGCGCCGTCAGCACGAGAATATAGGAAGCTGGCGAGAGCAGTCCCACAGCTATGGCCCGCCCCCAATGACCGCGCATCCGCGCCATCACGTTGCGGCGATCGCGCAGGACGAGGGGCAAGAGGAAGAGGAAGCGCAGCATGTTCGAAAGCCAGTCCAGTACCACCGGCACCACGCCCAGCATCTTTACCGCCCAACCGTCAACCACGGTATAAGCTGCGATTAGCGCGCCCGTCCCCATGCCCCAACGCACTCCGCGATGGGCCTCGGGGGTACGAAACGCCGCGAAGCGCCCCTGCGTCGCGATCAGCGCGATCCCTGCGACAACGAGTATCAGGCCGGCCAGTCCGGACGCACGGATATCCTCGCCCAGCAGCAGGAAAGCGCCGACCGATGCCAGCATCGGTCCAGTGCCGCGCGCGACCGGATAGACGACCGACAGATCGGCAAGCTGATAGCCGCGCTGAAGGCAAAGACTGTAAGCGAGGTGCACGAGCGCGGAGAGGAAAACAAAGCCAGCCGCCGCCCCGCTCCACGCCATTCCCTCGGTGAGCAGGATCCAGACGACCCACGGCGCATAGACGACGGTCGCAACCAGATTATAGGCAAAGACAAAAGCTGTCCCTGCGTGGGCCGCCCGCTTGGCGAGGAGGTTCCATGTGGCGTGGAACAGGGCGGCGAGGACGACCAGGCTGAGCGAAAGCAAAGACATCGCAGCTCGCGCCTACCGAGTCGCCCTGCGCTCGGCGGCGTATCGCCTCCGCTGCATCAACGGCCAGGCCGCGCGCCCTTTTCGGCGAATTCGGCGACCAGCGGCGCATAATCTTCCATTGCGGGAAATTCCTCGAAACTGTGCAGCGCGCCGGTCTTCGCCCAGGCGAGTGCCTCGCTGGTATAGCTTTCGATAAACGGCGCGAACCAGCTGAAGTCATCAAGCATCGAGGGGCGAACGTTGGTGAAACCTAGGCTGGGTTCGACCTCGGTGAAAGCCCAGCTTTTGCAGTGGTCGCAATGCCAATGGTGCAGATCGGGATCGTGCAGACCCCCAAGGACCGGCTCGCCTTCGGTCACGTGAAATCCGCTGTCCGGTATCGCCATGGAAAGGGAGTAGGCGCTCGCGCTCATCTTCTGGCAGCCGGTGCAGTGGCACGCCATGGTGAGCAGGGGCGGCGTGCTGATCTCGAACCGCAGCTTGCCGCACCGGCAACCGCCCGCCCAAGGTAGCTTCCAGTCGCCCATCGTGACGTTCCTTTTCTTGCCGGCGGCTTGTGGAGCGAGTCGCTTCGCCGCCTTGTGTCCGATGAATTGCCATGGCCCTGCCGCCCTCGCAATGTTGCACTCGATTTGCGCGGAGCCTGCTTTTTTCGCTGTCGCGAAATCTTTCTTTTTGTCATCAGGGGTGCGGGGTTTGAGTGGGGAGGGGGACCATGCGCTTTCGTGGGACGATCGGCAATATTCTGCGGGTAATGGCCTTTGCGGCGACGGCGTCTCTCGCGCCGCAGGGGGAAGCGGCAGAGCAGGCAGGAGGTTCAGGATCCTCCGTGATCACCGCCGCCCGCATGCTGGACGTCAACAGTGGGAAGACGATCGAGCATCCAGCGATCTTTGTCGGCGCTGACGGGCGCATCACCCAGATCGCCGACGCGCGCACCGTGCGCTGGAGCGCGGACGTCGAGCATATCGACCTTGGCGAGCGGACCCTGCTTCCTGGGCTTATTGACATGCACGTCCACCTGACCGCCCTTGCGGAGGTCGGCGGTTATCAGGGGCTGCGCTACACTGACAGTTTCTGGACGGCCGTTGGTGTCGCCAATGCCAAGACGACGATCGAGGCGGGTTTCACAACTGTACGCAATGTCGGATCGGCCGATTTCGAAGACGTCGGCCTCAAGCAGGCGATCGAAGGGGGCTATATCATCGGGCCGCGCATCATTCCCGCAGGCTGGGCGCTCGGTGCAACCGGAGGGCATTGCGACAGCGGGGGACTGCCGCCCTCGATGGACCGCAAGGAGCCCTCGGTGATCGACAGCCCCGAGGAGGCTCGCCGCAAGGTGCGCTGGCTGCACAAATATGGCGCCCGCGCGATCAAGATCTGCGCGACCGGCGGGGTGTTTTCCCTTGGTGACAGTGTCGGCGCGCAGCAGCTGACGCTCGAGGAAATGAGGGCGATTGCCGAAGAGGCGCATATGCTGGGGATCAAGGTCGCGGCGCATGCTCATGGGGATGAAGGGATTCGCGCCGCGATCCTCGCGGGCATCGACACCATCGAGCATTGCAGCCTGGCAAGCGACCAGACGCTCAAACTCGCGGCCGAACGCAAAACCTGGTTCGCGATGGATATCTACAATGACGATTATATCCTTGCAACGGGTACTGCCAACGGCACCGAGCAGGAAAGCCTCGACAAGGAAAAGGCGATCGGCCTTGCACAACGCCAGACTTTCCAGCGCGCTGTAAACGCGGGCGTGCGGATGATTTTTGGTACCGATGCCGGGGTGTTTCCCCATGGCGACAATGCACGACAATTTGCGAAGATGGTCGAGTGGGGAATGACGCCAATCGAGGCGATCCGCGCCGCGACGCTGAACGCGGCCGAAGCGTTGGGGATGGGCGGCGACATAGGTGCGATAGTGGTCGGCCGCTTTGCTGACATCATCGCCATCGAGGGCGACCCGCTCGCGGACGTAACGCGGCTCCAGCATGTCGCAGCTGTGGTGAAGGGCGGGGTCCTGATGAAGCGCGAATAGGCCGTAAAAATGGGGTGGAAATCGGCAACAGCAGATTCTAGGCTTGCCAAAGGTCGCTCACGCTTGCGGACGAAGGCAGAATGTCGCGCCGCGAGCCGTTGCTTTAACGCCTTTCCTTTTCGAAAAGCGAGGAATTGACCGATGATATTGTTGCGAGCGACCCTATTGTCCTTGACGGCATCTCTGTGCCTTTCCGCCTGCGGAGATGCGGACACCGCGCCGGGCGACGCGCCAGACGCCGCGATGACCGGAACGTCCGGCGAGACCGATGCGGCCCAGGGCAGCATTCCCACACTGGCCGACGGATCCGACGTGTGCTTTCGCGCCATCGCCAAGCATTTGGGCGCAGATGCCAAGGTGTCCGAGATTACCTCGTTCTTCAGCGTCGGCAAGGAAATTGACCCCAGTGACGGCAAGCCCGCAGGCGAGATGACCAGCTGTTCGGTGCAGTATCAGAACCCTGATGATCCGCGAAAGCTCCTGAATACCCGCCTCGACCTCAACAGCGGTCAATTCTCACCCCCCAGTCCGGTCGAGATAACGGTGATGGGCGGCAATGCCGCGGATTTTCGGCTGGATGATTATCTGATTCCGCTGTCGCAGGTCGACGCCGCTGCGCTTTCCTCGGTCATGGCCGCGCAAAAAGGGCGACTGAGCAGCGTGTACGGCAATTATGCCTGGTCTGGAGTCCGCCTTTCGGCGCCCGGCCCCTTCAACAACAGGCATACGCTGCGTCTCGACCTGACCGGACGGCTCGCGGCGAACGACATCAAGGAGACCGGCTATGCCTCGGTGTCGACCGATGGCAAGACGATCACCGCGGACCATTTGATGCCCTGAGCGCAGGCATCAGACGACCAGCCGATCGATCATCGCCTCGCGCATTTCGGGCGTAAAATTAAGGACCGCTTCGGCGTAGGCGGGAATGTCGCCATGATCGCGGCGCACCGTGGCAAGAGCCGCGTCGAGATATGCAGGGTTGACCGACATCAATGCGCGGATCGCGTCCTCGCCGATCTCGGCGCCGTAGCGGTCGCGAATATGCGCTGCACCCTGGCTCACGCGCTCGTCGATTTTGCCGGCAGTATTGGTTAGCAGATAGTCGTGCATCAGATCGTCTTCATGCACGCCGAGCAGCCGATGGACGATCGCGACCGCAAAGCCGGTACGGTCCTTGCCGGCGACGCAGTGGACCAAGCTGGGTGCGTCATATTCAGCAAGCGCCGAGAGGTAGAGGCGCAGCGTCGCAACGAGCGCGGGGCGATAGGGCATGCCGGCGTAGGTATCGACCATCCGCGCCCGGGCCGTCGCGGCGTCGATTGCACCGCCAGCGGCCTGTAGGTGCGGGGCAAGACCCGCGGTGACGCCGCCGGCAAACAGCACGCGGCCCGCGAAATTCTCGCTGCGACGGCACGGATGCATCTGGCGCTCATCGTCGCCGCGCAGATCGATGATCGTTTCGATGCCGAGCGCATCGATCGTCGCGAGGTCGTCATCGGCGGCTTCGACATGGTGCGCCGAGCGCCACAGGATGCCGTCACGCAGCCGCCCGCCGCTTTCGACGGCGTAGCCGCCATAATCGCGGAAATTATGGACGCCCGACAGGGACAGAACGCGATCGGCGAGCATGGTCATTCTCCCGTGAATACCGGCGCCCGCTTTTCGACGAAGGCGTTGATGGCCTCGCGGTTGTCGGCGGTTTCGTGAACGATGGCCTGATAAGCGGCGCTGAGTTCGAGGATATCGCTCATTCGGCTATGCTGCGCTTCGCGCAGCAGCCGCTTGGTGAGCCGCAGCGCGCGCGGCGGATTGCAGACGATACGGTCGGCAATGGCGAGTGCGCGGTCGAGGAGATCGGCGTCGGGTACGACCTCGGAAACCAGGCCATAGTCCTTTGCGGCCTGCGCATCGAAGCGGTCACCGGTCAGGAACAGTTCGGCGGCGCGCGGATAACCGAGCACGCGCTGAAGCAGCCACGCACCGCCATCGCCTGGAACGATCCCGACCTTGATGAAGCTGCATGCGAACTGAGCGCTTTGTGCGGCAATGCGGATGTCACAGGTGCACGCGAGATCGCAGCCCAGCCCCACGGCATGACCGTTGACCGCGGCGATCATCGGAATCTCGCAGTCCATCAGCGCGCGGATCACGGCCTGGACGCCGCGGCGATAGTTGGCGCGGGTCGAGTCGGGCTGGTCGAGAACGCCAATGCCCTTGCGCTCCTGCATCGATTTCAGATTGCCGCCGGCGCTGAACGCCTTGCCGGTACCGGTGAGGATGATCGCGCTGACACCCCGATCCTCGCCCAGAACGCGCAGTGTGTCGATAATATCGTCGCAATCGGCATGCGTTCCGATCGCGTTCATGCTTTCAGGCTTGCTCATTGTCAGGATTGCGATCTTGCCCCGCCGCTCGACGCTCAGAAATTCACCCATCGTCCAATTCATCCTTTTCAGTTTCGAAAAGCTATTGCATGGCTGGCGGGACATGCAAGGCTTTGCACTCTACCCTTTCCACCCGCCAGGCGATAGCTCGGCATTGCGAACCGGTCTGCGGCGCTGGCTCGCCGAGCATCAGCCGCAGGACGATGCCGTTCGGCGCGCGAACTGCTGGGCGAGCTTCGATCCCGATTTCAGCCGAGCGCTGGGCGCTGCGGGATATATCGGCATGACCTTGCCCGCCCGCTATGGCGGCGGCGAGCGGCATCCACTTGAACGCTATGTGGTGATCGAGGAATTGCTCGCCGCCGGCGCACCTGTCGGCGCACACTGGATTGCCGACCGCCAGACGGGTCCCCTGATTCTGCGCTATGGCACTGAGGAGCAGCGGGAGCGCTATCTCCCAGGCATTGCCCGCGGCGAAACCTACGCCTGCATCGGACTTTCCGAACCGGGCGCCGGTTCGGATCTTGCCGCCGTACGGACAAGCGCTCGCGAAACGGCAGAGGGCTGGCGGATCAATGGACAGAAGATCTGGACCACGGGCGCGCACCTGTCGCACATCATGCTCGCCTTGGTGCGGACTGAAGAGGGGAGCGAGCGCAATGCAGGGCTCAGTCAGTTCCTGATCGATCTCGATACGCCCGGCATCACCATCCGGCCGATCATCGACATGGCGGGACACCACGACTTCAACGAAGTCTTTTTCGACGATGTCCTCGTCCCGCACGGCGCGCTGGTCGGCGAGCGGGGGCAGGGGTGGAAACAGGTCACCGCCGAACTCGGGCTCGAGCGGTCGGGGCCGGAGCGTTATCTGTCAAGCCACGCGCTGCTCGCGGCACTCATCGACGCCGCGGGGCCCGATCCCGCGCCCGCACTTGCAGTGCTGATCGGCGAGTTGACTGCGGAGATGTGGACGCTGCGCCAATTGTCGATGTCGACCGCGGCAAAACTCGCGGCAGGCGAAGATCCGATGGTCGAGGCGTCGGTGGTCAAGGAATTGGGCAATGCGTTCGAACAGGACTTGCCCCGACGTGTGCAGGCGGTGGTCGAGTGCGGCTGGGACGACCCGGACGATCTCGCGCGGTTGCTGCGCGCGCTTCTCATCGCGTCGCCCAGCTTCTCGCTGCGCGGCGGAACGCGCGAGGTGATCCGCGGGATCATCGCGCGCGGGTTGGGGCTGCGATGAGCGCGGCGCGCGAGATGCTGTGCGACACCGCGCGCGCGGTGTTCGGCGATGCCACCGAAGCCGGCATGGCGCCGATCGAGACAGCGGGGTTCGTCCTCCTGCTCGTTCCCGAGGCCGACGGCGGGTTCGGCGGCGATTGGGGCGACGTGAACGCGGTGCTCCGCATCGCGGGCGTCGTGGTGCCGGACCTGCCGGTGGCCAATCTGATCCTGTCGGGGCTCAAGGACGCCCCGGAAGCGCTCCGTGCTGCCGCGACGGTCGGCTTGATGGCGGGGGCGATGGGACAGGCGCTTGCACTGTCGATCGAGCATGTGAATACGCGCCAGCAGTTCGGGCGACCGCTCGGCAAGTTCCAGGCCGTGCAGCAGTCCCTCGCCGTCCTGGCGTGCGAGGTCGCGGCAGTGGATGCCGCGGCAGCGGCGATGGCGTCGCGTCTCGACGCGACCGGGCTCGATGCCGAAGCCGCAGACTTCGAGATTGCGGCGGCGAAGTTGCGCGCCAATCGCGCGGTCGGTGTCGTCACGGCGGTCGCGCACCAGGTTCACGGCGCGATCGGTTTTACCCGCGAGTATGACCTCCACCGCGCGACAATCCCGCTGATGCGCTGGCGCGGGATGCACGGCAACGACGCCTATTGGGCCGAGCGACTGGGGCGGCAAGTCTCCGGTTTCGGCGGGCGCGGTCTGTGGGAAAACCTGACCGCGCGCGCCGAATGACCGATCAGCGCACCGCGCCGCCGTCTCGCAATGCCGCGATTTTCGCGCTGTCATATCCGAGGCTCGCGAGCACCTTGTCGGCGTCGGCTCCCACCTCGGGCGCTGCGCGCGGCGTGTCGTTCACAGTTGCCGAATAGCGCGGCGCGGGAGCGGGCTGGGTCGCACCGCCGACGGTGATGAAGGTCTCCCGCTCGATATTATGCGGGTGCTTCGGCGCCTCCTCCAGCGACAGCACCGGCGCGAAGCAGACATCGGTCATTTCCATGAGCTCGCACCATTCGTCGCGCGTTTTCGTCGCAAAGAGCACGGTCAACCGTTCCTTGAGCGGACCCCATTGCGAGGGGTCCGTTTGCGCATCGAACGCAGTGTCGCGGTCCAGCCCGGTCTTTTCGCGCAGCAGAGCGTAGAATTGCGGTTCGATCGAGCCGATCGAGATGAACTTGCCGTCGGCGCAGCGGTACGTGTCATAGAAATGCGCGCCGCCGTCGAGCATGTTGACGCCGGCTTCGTCCTTGAGGCGGCCCATCGCCCGAAACCCCCAGGTCATTCCCGCGAGGAGGGCCGAGCCGTCGGTCATTGCGCAGTCGATTACCTGTCCTTCGCCGGTTTTCGCAGCATGAAGCAGGGCGCTTGCCATGCCGAAGGCGAGCATCATGCCGCCGCCTCCAAAGTCGCCGACATAATTGACCGGTGGCACCGGCTTCTCACCAGCGCGGCCGATACCGTGGAGCACGCCCGAGAGCGAAATATAATTGATGTCGTGCCCTGCCGCCTGGGCGTAAGGACCGAACTGCCCCCAGCCGGTCATGCGGCCATATACGAGCTTCGGATTATCACCGAGCAGTACCTCCGGGCCTAGTCCCAGGCGTTCCATCACGCCGGGGCGATAGCCCTCGATGATGCCGTCTGCACTCTTGCAGAGATCGCGCGCGGTTTGCACGGCGTCAGGGTTCTTCATGTCGAGGGCAATTGAAGTTCGTCCGCGCGACAGGGGGTCGCGCGGATCCATGAACCCGCCGGGTCGGTCGATGCGGATCACCTCGGCACCATGGTCGGCGAGCATCATGCCGCAAAAGGGACCGGGGCCGATCCCTGCAAACTCGATGATTCGAATGCCCTTGAGGGGTCCTGCCATATCACTCTCCTATCTTTGTGTGCTCGTCCTCATGGGTCGAGCTCAGGCGAGGCGCGATCCGAAGCGCGAAACCGCTCTCGATCGCTGCCTCGCGCGTGACAATCTTATATGCGTTCGATGATGATTGCGGGGGCCATACCGCCCGCGGCGCACATGGTGACCAGGCCGTAGCGGCCGCCCGAGCGTTCAAGCTCGTCGAGCGCGGTGCCGATGAGGATCGAGCCGGTGGCGCCGATCGGGTGTCCGAGCGCCATGGCGCCGCCGTTGATGTTCACCTTCTCGCGGTCGAGCTTGAGATCGCGGATGAACTTTTCGGCGACGACGGCGAAGGCCTCGTTGATTTCCCAGACGTCGATGTCGTCCGTCGTAAGGCCGGCCTTTTCGAGCACCTTCTTCGCTGCGGGAACCGGCGCGTTGAGCATGAGCGTCGGATCGTCGCCCATATTGGCATAAGCGACGATGCGCGCGCGCGGCTTGAGGCCATGCTTGTCGGCATAATCCCTGGAGGTGATGAGCACCGCCGCCGCGCCGTCCACTACGCCTGAGGAGTTGCCGGCGTGGTGGACACCTTCCCATTCAAGATTTGGGTACCGGCGCTGGATCTGCTTGGCGAAGGTCACGCCATTGCCAAGATCGAAGTCCTTGAGTGCGGCGAAACTCGGTTTCAGGGCAGCGAGGCCTTCGGCGGTGGTGTCGGGGCGCGGAAATTCCTCATGGTCGAGCGCGACGCTGCCGTCGGTGTTGTAAACGGGAACCACCGACTTGTCGAAGCGGCCTTCCTTGATCGCGCGGTCGGCGCGCTGCTGGCTGACGAGCGCGAGCGCGTCGAGCGCCTCGCGGCTAATGCCTTCCAGCGCTGCGATTGCGTCGCCGCACACGCCCTGGTGCGACTGCGGGTGCAGTTCGTCGAGCGCTGCGTTGCCCGAGCCCATGCCGAGCGGCTTGATGCCGGCGTTGGCTTCCTCAGCGCCGATCTGCGCGGTGTAGCTCATCATTTCGGTGCCGCCCGCGATGACGCAGTCTTCCATGCCGGACATCACCGATGCGGATGCGAAGTTCACGCTGCTGATGCCGCCGCCGCAGAAACGGTCGAGGGTCGTGCCGCTGGCCTTGATGTCATAGCCCGCCGACAGCGCAGCCATCCGGCCCAGGTCGCCGCCCTGCTTGCCCTTTTGCGTCGAGGTCGACCAGACGATGTCGTCGACGGTCGCGGTGTCGAGATTATTGCGGTCGCGGATCGCTTTGAGCACCGTCGCGGCGAGATGCTGCGGGTGGAGGTGCGAGAGCGCGCCCTTGCCAGGCTTGCCGATCCCGCGCGGGGTGCGGACGGCGTCGATGATATAGGCTTCGGACATATTCGGTTCCTTTTTGTGAGAGAGGAAGGTCAGCGCGGCGCCATGCGGATCGCGCCGTCGAGGCGCACGGCCTGACCGTTGAAATAGGTATTGCGCACCATCTCCATCGCGAGGCTCGCATACTCCTCTGCCTTGCCGAGCCGCTTCGGGAAAGGAACCGAGGCTTCGAGGCTTTCCTTGACCTTCGGGTTCATGTTGCCAAGCAGCGGTGTGCCGAACACCCCTGGCATGATCGAGTTCACGCGGATACCGAGATCCATGAGGTCGCGGGCCATCGGGAGAACGAGGCCGTTCACGCCCGCCTTCGCCGAACCGTAGATCACCTGCCCGATCTGCGCGTCCTGCGCTGCGACCGACGCGGTGAAGATGATCGCGCCGCGTTCGCCATCCTCAAGCTCGGGCAAGGTCGCCATACCCTCGGCGGCAATCGAGCCTACGCGATAGCTGGCGGTCAGAATGCCTGCGACACCAAATTCATAATCCTCAGTGGGGGTGCGGCGGTATTTTCCCGTCTCCTTGTCGAACGCGAGCGTCTTGCCGCGGCGCGAGGTCATCGCGCAGTGTACCGCAACGCGTTCCTGTCCGTGCGCCGCGCGCGCCTTGGCGAAGCCATCGACGACCGACTGCTCGTCAGTGATGTCGACATGGACGAAAAGTCCTCCGATCGACTGAGCGACCTCCTCGCCGAGCGCGTCGTTGATGTCGAAGATGGCAACTTTGACACCCGCGGCGGCGAGCGCTTCGGCTGTGGCACGGCCGAGGCCGGAGGCGCCCCCGGTCACGACAGCGGAAACGGAAGAATCGATTTTCATGGGGAGGCTCCTTGTCAGGCTGGAATTTGGTTGAAGGGGATGCCTTTGTCGGGTCGGTGATCTTGTGGGAGTCCGAGGATTTTTTCGGCGATGGTGTTGAGGAGAGTTTCGTCGGAGCCGCCTGCGATGCGTCCGGTTGGTGCGTTGATCCAGCTTGCGGCCCAGTCTTCCTTTTGGGAGGCGTGGGGGTTGAAGTGGAGGCCGTTGGTGCCTTGAAGGTCGATGGCGAGTTCGGAGAGTTTCTGGCGCGATCGCACGGCGACGAGTTTGTTGAGGGATCCTTCGGGGCCGGGTGTCATGCCGGCCTGCATCATGGCCATTGCGCGTGCGGTGATCGACTGGAGGGCGCTGCGCATGGCGTAGTTGCGTGCGATCTGCTGGCGGATGCGGCCGTCCTCGATTGCGGGTCTGCCGTTGAGGTCGGTGTTCTTGGCGAGGCTTGTGAAGAGATCGAGGTGGGGTCCAAAGCCTGCGCTGTCGGTTGCGACATAGCGTTCGATCATCAGCGTTGCGATTGCGACCGCGAAGCCGCCGCCGACGGGCGACATGCGCTGATCGTCGCTGATCTTCACATCGTCGAAGAAGACCTCGTTGACGTGGCTGTCGCCGCCCACGAGCTTGATCGGGCGGACGGTGACGCCGGGGGCCTTCATGTCGACCCAGAAGTAGGTGAGGCCCTTGTGCTTGGGCACATTGGGATCGGTGCGCACGACGATGACGCCATAGTCGCTGTACTGGGCCCAGCTCGTCCACAGCTTCTGGCCGTTGATCTTCCAGCCATTGCCGTCGGGCTCGGCGCGCGTGCGCAGCCCGGCAAGGTCGGAGCCCCCCGATGGCTCGGAGAAGAGCTGGCACCAGATCTCCTCGCCCTGGAGCGCCTTGAGCACGCGTTCCTTCACCCAGGCCTTGTCCTGGCCGAACTGCATGAGGACGGGGATCGGCATGCCGAGCGAGATGCCGAAATAGAAGCTTGGAAAGCCATGCTTCATCTCCTCGGTATCGAAGGTGACCTTCTCGAGATGGCCCAGGCCCTGGCCGCCGAACTCTCTTGGCCAGTTGATCCCGGCATAGCCTGCATCGAACTTGGCCTTCTGGTAGCGGCGGGCCAGCGCGAGGTCTTCAGCCTCGGTGAGGCCCTCGCGCGCGGCCTTGCCATAAAGGGGGACCATCGCTTCGAGCCAGGCGGCGGCCCTGGCGCGAAAGGCTTCGAGGTCGCTCATGCCGCTTCTCCCGTCAGGCGGTCGACGAGAACGTCTTCCCAGAAGAATAAAGGACCCTGCTCGATCGCAAGGCTGCGCGCGCGGCGGGTGTGGAGGTGGAGGCCAAGCTCCCACGTCACCCCGATGCCGCCGTGGATCTGCACGCAGTCGCGCGAGGCGGTGTCATAGGCCTCGGTCGCCGAGATGCGCGCCGCGGCCGCTGCGGTGATGAAATCATCCTTGCCCTCGCGCGAGGCGGCATGAATGCCGTTGGCGCGCGCAAGCTCGACGAGCGCGTAAAGCTCGGCGATGCGGTGCTTGATCGACTGGAAGGCGCCGATCGGCTGGCCGAACGCCTTGCGGGTCACCGCATAGTCGCGCGCAATCTCCATCAAGGCTTCGGCGCCGCCCGTCTGCTCGTGCGCGGTGATCACCGCCTGGAGCGCCAGAATGTGAAGCGCCGCCTCGCGCGCCGCCTCGCCAGCCAGAAGCAGCTCGGCACGCGTCCCGGCAAAGGCAAGATCGGCGTAAAGACGGCTGTTGTCAAAGCTCGCAATCGCGCTGCGCTCGGCCTCTGCGAGATCGGCAATCGCGAGCACCGGGCCCTCCGGCCCTTGCGCAAAGACCAGCGCAACCTCGGCGGCAAGACCGCCCGCAACCCCGCTCACCCGGCCCTCGAGCCGGCCCGCCGCCAGCGTCAGCGAAGGCGCCGCGGGAAGGGCGTTCGCCCCCTCGGCAAAAGCCACCGCACCGATCGTGTCGCCGCGCGCAAGACCCGGAAGCCACGCCGCCTTCTGATCGTCCGATCCGTAAAGCGCAATCGCCTTGGCAACCCCAAAGCTCGCGGTCAGAAAGGGCGCCCCGCTCAGCGTCCGCCCCACCTGATGCGCAATCAGACCAAGCTCGACCAGCCCCAGATCGAGCCCCCCATACGCCTCCGGAAGCGCCAGCGCCGTCCAGCCCTGCTCCTTCGCCGTCCTCCAGAAACCCTCATGATAACGCCCAACGCCCTCAAGCAAGGACAGCATATCCTCCTTGCTCACTCGCGCCTCCAAAACACGACGCGACTCCGTCGCTATCGCCTCCTGTCCCTCATCGTACAATATCGACATGCGACTCCCGATTCCTCCGCCCTGGTGGCCGCCCATCATCCGTACGTTAACGTAAACGTCAAGTGGTTTGACGCTACGGATATGGACTGGCGGTCGGCGGCGTGAGCGTCGGTCAGTCCTGCTGCGCCTTCCAGTCGCGCTTGATCTTCTTGGCGAGGCTCCATTTATGGACCTCGGTCGGCCCGTCATAAATGCGAAAGGCGCGGACTTCGCGAAACACCTGCTCGACGATTGTCTTGTCGGTCACACCTGTGCCTCCCATCACCTGAACACAGCGATCGGCGATGCGCATCAACGCCTCCGATACCGCGACCTTCGCCATCGAACTTTCGGCGGTGCCGAGCGACCCGGTATCGAGCACGCTTGCGCACCAGTCGATCATCAACTCGGCCTGCTTGAGGTCGATCAGATTCTCCGCGAGCATGAAGCCCACACCCTCATGATCAACGAGCGGTTTGCCGAAAGCATGGCGGCGATTGGCATAATCGGTCGCAATCTCGTTGGCCCGGATGCACGCACCGAGCCAGCGCATGCAGTGTGACAGGCGGGCAGGGGAGAGACGGACCTGTGCATAGCGGAAGCCTTCGCCGGCCTCGCCGAGCATCTGGTCCGCAGGGACGCGCAGATTATCGATGGTCAGCGTCGCGTGGCCGCCCGGCATCGAGCTGTCGATCGTATTGGGTATATGATCGATGTGAATTGCAGGGTCAGGCAGGTCGACAAGGAACATGCACGCACCTTCCTCGGCCTTCGCCATGATGATTCCAACCCGCGCGCCTTCCGCCCCGGTGATAAAGGTCTTGCGCCCGCTTATGACCCAGTGATTGCCGTCGGGGCGGCATGTCGTCTGCATCATCGAGGGATCGGATCCTGCGCCGCCTTCGTCAGCGGGTTCTGTCATGAAGAACGCTGAGCGCACACGGCCCTCAATCATTGGTTTGAGGAAACGCTCCTTGAGCTCGGGGCTGCTCTCCTTGCCGAGCAAATACATATTGCCCTCGTCGGGCGCCATCGTGTTGCAGGCAAGCGGTCCGAGCGGGGAAAGACCGCTCTTGATTAGCACCACAGCGGTCTCGCGCTGATTGAGGTGGCTGCCGTCGTCAAGGATGTGCGGCGTCAGCACACCCGCAGCGCGCGCCTTTTCGCGCATTTCCATCACCAGCTCGTCGGTTGGCGCGCCATGATGGTCGCGGCGTGGGTCTTTTTCATACGGGATCACCGTTTCGCGGACGAACGCCTCGACCCGCACCGCGATCTCAAGCGCCCGGTCCGATATGCCCGTTCTTGTTGCCGACATTTCAATTCCCTTCGCTATCTAATCATTTTGCTATGAGCCGACGTTGACGTAAGCGTCAACTTAATTCAAGGGTGAAGTCAGCAATGCCGTAGCGGCAAGATCGGGAAGGGAGAACAACGCATGGCTTTCAAGACGCGGATCACGGAGATGCTTGGGATCGAACACCCGATCGTCCAGGGTGGCATGCAGAGCGTCGGCTATGCCGAACTGGCGAGCGCGGTGTCG
Organism: Sphingopyxis sp. 113P3; assembly: GCF_001278035.1. Classification (NCBI taxonomy): domain Bacteria; kingdom Pseudomonadati; phylum Pseudomonadota; class Alphaproteobacteria; order Sphingomonadales; family Sphingopyxidaceae; genus Sphingopyxis; species Sphingopyxis sp. 113P3. Next base: position 2,540,215 of record NZ_CP009452.1, on the reverse strand, counting down.
AACGCGGGCGGCCTTGGCATTCTGACGGCACTCACTCAGCCGAGTCCTGAAGCGCTGCGCGACGAGATCGAAAAATGCCGGTCGATGACCGACAAGCCCTTCGGCGTGAACATGACAGTCTTTCCGACGATCAACGCGCCAGACTACAAGGCCTACGCCCAGGCGATCATCGATGGCGGGGTGAAGATTGTCGAAACCGCAGGCACCCAGGCGGTACGTGAGATTTGGGAGATGCTGAAGCCCCATGGCGTCACCATTCTCCACAAATGCACCGCGGTTCGCCACGCCCTGTCGGCCGAAAAGGCGGGGTGCGATATCATCTCGATCGACGGCTTCGAATGCGCAGGGCACCCGGGCGAGGATGATATCCCGGGGCTGATCCTCATTCCGGCCGCCGCGGACAAGGTGAAGATCCCGATGCTCGCCTCGGGCGGTTTTGGCGATGGCCGCGGGCTCGTTGCAGCGCTGTCGCTCGGCGCCGAGGGCATCAACATGGGCACCCGCTTTTGTGCGACCAGGGAAGCGCCGATCCACGACAATGTGAAGCAAGCCTATGTCGACAATGACGAGCGCGGGAGCTTCCTCATTTTCCGAAGCCTCAAGAACACCGCGCGCGTCGGCAAGAGTGCGGTGTCTGAAGAGGTGGTGCGCCGCCTGTCCGTCCCCGGCGCGACTTTTGCCGACGTCGCCGAGCTGGTGAACGGCAAGGCGGGCCGCGAACTCCTCGAAACCGGCGACCTGTCCAAGGGCGTCTTTTGGGCGGGCATGGTCCAGGGGCTGATCCACGACATCCCCAGCTGCCAGGAACTCATAGACCGGATCATCGGCGAGGCGGACGTCATCATTGACCAGCGCCTCGCCGGCTTCCGGCGATAAATCGAGGAAGGTTATGGTAAGGCCTGCCGGGTTTGAGGCAGCGACGTGCTGGCCCAATCAGCAGGCCCTTCTTCAATGGGGGAAATATTAAGCGCTGAGGCCATGAACATCTTCAGGTCAGCGGTCCAATCGGCAAAGATACGAGAGTGTCGGCTATCGCTTGGGCCGTCGCCGTTGCGGCGCTCGTGTCTCCACCAGAAAGCCCCATCCGCTTGGACACCATGTCGGCAAGGTAGAGGGCAGCTTCATCCATTGAGGAGCCGTGAGACATCATGCTGGGAGCGTGGAGCGGGTAACTATCATTGCCGTCGGCGCCGCCCTCAGAGCGTCCCGTTTTGCGCCAGTCGAATAGGACCCCAGGCCCATCCGATACTACGCAGGCGGGAGAATTATATCTTCGGATACAGGGTCATTCCCGCAGCATAGCCGAAAATGGAGGTCGCCCGTTTGCACGTTCGATTTCGGCCCTTTGCTTGCGGGATATGGCGCTCACCTAGCGGCCTTCACGCTCAGCGCGGCCCCGGGGGGCCACCCGGCGGTTGCCTGCAAGGCGCGCCGGTAGAATAATCGCCCGATGAGTGGCAATCACGGTCCAGGACCTCGTCCCCAGGCGGACAAGCCCCTGCGAGCACGCAAGGAAAAGCTTGGCATCCTCAAGGCGGGCGGACCGCCACGAGCCCTCGCCTCGGCCTACGGCAGCTATGCTGACATGTTCCGAAAGCTGCTGGGCGAGGAACGTTATCATTATATCGAATTCGACGTTGAACAGGGCGAATTGCCTCGGCACGCTGATCATTGCCCCGCCTATCTCATCACGGGTTCCGCGAGTGACGCCTATGGCGCGTCGCCCTGGATTTCCAACCTCAAGCGGTTCTTGAATGCAGCCAAGGGCAACGCAGCTTTCGTCGGAATCTGCTTCGGACACCAGGTCATGGCAGAAGCTTTCGGTGGAAAGGTCGCAAGGTCGCCCAAAGGGTGGGGCATGGGAAACCATCGCTACGTCATCGTGAGGCAACAGCCTTGGGCAGGCCGAACGACCGAAATCACCCTAACGGCGTCCCATCAGGATCAGGTGGTCGAACTGCCCCCGGCGTCGGAGGTGGTCGCGGGCAACGCGTTTTGCCCTCTTGGCTTTATCGCCTACCAGGACCAGCCCGCGATTTCGCTGCAATTGCATCCGGAATTCGAAACTAATTTTGCCATCGCGCTGGCCGAAGGCCGGCGTGGCCGGGGTATCCGGGACGAAGACATAGACCGTGCAATTTCCAGCCTGCGGTGCCCAAACGACCGCGAGCTGGTGGCAGGGTGGATCAATCAGTTTCTCATCCGTACAAGAACTAACGTACCGATGCCGCGCCGTGGCACGGCGTGCTGACGTTCGGTCTTCCGGGTGGATGGGCCCTTAAGATAAGCGCGAAAGCCCATTTGCAGCATCGGCCTGGCGAAGGCACGGCGGCGCGGATCAGTGCTTATCGCGGGAATTGCGGGAATCAACCGCGCGTGCCGCAAAAGGTGAGATCATCCTTATACTGCCGGAACGATGATTTATCCTGCTAGACGAAGGCGCTGAGCATCAGCATCAAGCTTGAGGACGCCAGCCCCGCATATGGCAACCAGCCCCAGCAAATAAACGCGCCCGCCGGCGCCGGTTCCTTCCGCTGCTTTATGACGATGAGCGCAAGGTTGATCGCCGCGAAGATCATCATCGTGCCTTGGGCTGCAAGGTCAGCAAGTCCTTCAAGTGGAACAGCCAACGTCAAGATGAGAATGGCAGCGATTGCATAGGCTGTCGCGACTATGGGTGTTCGGGCGGTCCTGTGCACCTGGGTCAAATGCTCGGGAAGATTGCCCTGTTTGGCCAAGCCATAGAGCACCCGGGCAATCATGATCATGTGCACGACGATTCCATTGAGCGTGGCAACGATCGCGATGAGACTCATGTAGACGAGGGGTTGGCCGGTGAGGCGCTGGAAGACCAGCGCCAGCGGGGCAGCTGCCTCCGCGAGTTCATCTGGCGGAACGGTGATCACCGAGATCCACACGACGAGCATGTAAAGCAGAGTCGTGACACCAAGCGTGATGAATAACGCACGGGGCAGAGTACGGCTCGGCTCCCTCAGTTCTTCGGCAATATTCACCAGGTGTTCAAAGCCTATGAAGGCAAAGACGGCAATTATGGTCGTGCTGCCGACTGCGACCCACGCGGCACCATCGAGAGCCGCGGGAACCATAGCGGGCAAGCGCGTGATAGCCTCGCTACCCTGCGCGAGGCCAGCCGCGACGACCAACGCCAAACCGCCCACTTCAATTAGAGTCATCACCCCGGCGAAGGCGACCGATTGGGTCGTCGCCAGGCAGGCTATGGCGCCCATCGAAAGAATTACACCGACAACGATCCAGGCAGAGGGTAGCGGGAGGAAAACCTTGAGATAGCCGACACTTCCTGCCGCAATTGTCGCAGCCGAAATCGCGGCTGAAGCGACTACGAGGAGTCCTATCGCGACAGTAAGCCAGCGACGACCGAACGCCGCGTCCACATATGCTGCTTCGCTCGCGCTTACCGGCATGCGGGTACCAAGTTCTGCGAACGAAGCCGCAGTCAGACCCATGGTTACAGCGGCGATCAAAAAGCCCAGTGGAGCGTGCATGCCGCTGCGGCCAGCAGCGATCCCGACCAGAACATATATGCCAGCCCCAATGGTGACCCCGACACCGTATAGCACGGCGTGAGTGAGGGTCAGACGTCTCATCAACCCTGGATTTGAGCTCGAACGATTTCCCACCATCAACTCCTGTAATGCGTTCGCATCAAGTGCAGCATTCCATACTCGCCCTGGCAGCGGAATCTAAGGCGGGGGGAATCGGTATAGGCATGAAATGCGGCGTGCGACATCCTGCTTGGGTGAAGCATCACGGCATGGATCCGCCACAACCTGCCGCCACCGATCGGCGCCGGACAAACTAGCCGCATTCGCCCGGTATGGCCATCCAAGATATCATTGGTATCAGGCGAAGCCCAAGGCGGATGGTGGGGTCGCCAGCAGGCTGGATTCCTGACGGTGTCGGCCCACCGAACTCGCCCAACATCTTCGATTACCGATCTTGAATTGTGACTAGGGGCGCGCGGCTGCAGACTCCAGGTTCGGACCGCCACGGGGATATTTGCTAGGACACTGCCCCCGCGATCAAGCGACCAATCCGGTTTATCCCACCTCAATGGCCCCGGGGACCCAGGGCGACTCACGCGGAATGAAAACCGTGCGAGGGTCCGTCCCGTTCACTTATTCTGTCAGAATATTATTGATCACTGCCTCGCAAAATCTGCAGGAAATGGCGGGAAGATGATGGTGAGCCCTGCTGGGTTCGAACCAGCGACCTACTGATTAAAAGTCAGTTGCTCTACCGACTGAGCTAAGGGCCCGTCGCATCGCCGCGGTCGGCGTGCGAAAGTGAGCCGCCGCCCTAGTGCGGTGCGGCGGCGTGGTCAACCGGCTTTGGGCGGCGAAGATGCGCGGCGAGCTGACGGACGCTGCGCGTCGCGATCGGGTGGCGCCAGCCCGGCGCGATGGCGGCGAGCGGGCCGAGAACGAAGGCGCGCTCTGTCATCGCCGGGTGCGGAATCGTGAGCGCGCCGTCACTCCACGCGCCTCCCGACCAGAGCAATATGTCGAGGTCGAGCGTGCGGGCGCTCCACCGCTGGCCGGTGCGACGGCCGAACGCGGCTTCGATGGCTTTCAGCCGCGCGAGCATTTCGGGCGGGCTGAGCGATGACGCCACCAGCACCGCCGCATTGGCGTAGCGCCGCCGTGACGGGCCGAGCGGCGCGGTCGCGATGATCGGGCTCGCGTCGACCGGTTCGATGTCGTCGGCCTCTATCGCTGCGAGCGCTGCCATGAGTACGCGTCGAGGATCTCCGAGCCGCGCATGGCGGCGATTTGATCCAAGCCCGATGGCGTAAAGGGCAAGCGGGTCGCTGCGAGTGGGCGTTGCGCCGGTCATGCTGCTGCGCCTATCGCAGCGGGATGGCGATTGCCAGCCCGCTTCCCGGTACCGAACCGCCACGCGATTGTCCGCGCTGCCCGCGGCTGGTGGCGCTGCGCAATGCGTGCCGGGCCGAGCATCCGGACTGGTGGAATGCGCCTGTCCCGGCCTTTGGTGATCCCCATGCCTGGCTTGCTATCGTGGGGCTCGCGCCCGGCAAGCATGGCGCCAACCGCACGGGAAGGCCCTTCACCGGCGATTATGCCGGCGATCTGTTGTTCGCGACGCTCACCGCTTTCGGTCTGAGCAAGGGTCAATATGAAGCACGCGTCGACGACGGAATGGCCCTCGACGGCGCTATCATGGTCAACAGCGTCAAATGCCTTCCCCCGCAGAATAAGCCGCTGCCGAGCGAGATCGCCGCATGCCGGACATTCTTCGAACCGCAACTCGCCGCCTTGCCCCAGGTTCGGGTAATCATCGCGCTGGGACGGATTGCGCATGATGCGGCGCTGCGAGCCGCCGGGTTGCGACTCGGGGCCTTTCGTTTCGCGCACGGGGCCGTGCATTGCCTTCCTGACGGGTGCCACCTCGTCGACAGCTATCATTGCTCACGCTACAACACGAACACGGGGCGGCTGACGCCCCAGATGTTGGCCGACGTCTTTCGCGCCGCACTCGCCCTCCGGGATCAGACGAGCGGGCCGAACTCCTCGACCAGCCCGCGATAGAGCGCGCGCTTGAAGGGGACGATCAGCCTTTCGATCTCGTCCAGTTCCGCCCAGCGCCAGGCGCGAAATTCCTGGTGCTCGGTGTGAATATTGACGTCGCTGTCCTCCCCCATGAAGCGCATCAGGAACCAGTACTGGCGCTGGCCGCGATATTGGCCGCCCCACATCTTGCCGACGAGATGGTCGGGCAGATCGTAAAAATATTCCTGACGGCTGCGCGCGATGATCTCGACCAGCCCGCCGTGCACGCCGGTTTCCTCGCCCAGCTCGCGGATCGCAGCCTCCTCCGCCTCTTCGCCGGGGTCGATGCCGCCCTGCGGCATCTGCCACGCCTCGCTCGTCGTATCGAGTCGCTGGCCGACGAAGACGCGCCCGTCGCGGTTTGCGAGCATCACTCCGGCGCAGGGGCGATAGGGAAGGTGGCTGTAGCCGTTCATGCGGTGGCTTCGGCGATCATAGTCTTGAGCACAGCCAGATTGCCCCTGACGTCGACGGCTGCGCTCGGGATGGCCTTGGTGAGGCAGATATAACCGTGAATGCTGCCCTTCGCCTCGCGATATGTGGTCGGCACCCCCGCCTCGATCAGCTTTGCGGCATAGGCGCGGCCCTGATCGCGCAGCGGGTCGAGACTCGCCGTTACGAGCAGCGTCGGCGGAAGGCCCTCGGCGGGGAAATCGATCGGCGCGGCGCGATAATCGTCGGGGTCGGCAGCATATTGGTCGCCAAACCATTTCATCCCGCCTTCGGTCAGCAGATGCCCTTCCTTGAAGTCGCGATAGCTCTGCCAGTCATAATGGGTGGTCACGGCGGGATAAATGGGGTGGATCGCGATCACCGCCTTCGACGCCGGCTTGTCGCGCAGCGTCAGCGCGGTCGCGATGGTCAGGTTCCCCCCGGCGCTGTCGCCCGAGAGGACGAGGCCGGTGCAGGGGATATTGTCGGCGACCCAGCGCGTCGCCGCCTCGCAATCCTCGGGCGCAGCGGGAAAGGGATGTTCGGGCGCGAGGCGATAATCGACCGCGATCACCGGCATGTCGAGCTGGCGCGCGGCTTCGGCGCAATAGGGATCGTGCGTCTCCAGATCGCCGATCACCCAGCCGCCGCCATGATAAAAGAGCATCACCGGTCCCGCTTCGCGGCCCGGACGATTATCATAGATGCGGACCGGAATATCACCCGCAGGTCCGGGAATCGTCCGGTCCTCGACATGCGCGATCTCCCCCCGCGGTGCGTCGGCAAGCTCTCCCATTGCGCGCATCATCGCGCGCCCGGCTTCGGGCGGCAGTTCCTCCATCTTTGGTCCCTCCTGCGCGTTGAGGAAGGCGAGAAAGGCCGCCACGTCGGGGCGCGTATAATGGGTGGTGCCGTCGGTCATCCTGTCGGGTCCCTCTCTTTTTTCGATCATCATTTTCGGATGCCAGCTATTCGTCATCGCCAGTCAAACTTCAATGGCGAAATGAAACTCACCGGGGGTCCGCGCTTTGCAGTGCACAATTTTTTCTGAATTGCGGCTTGCGGTCGAGGGGCCTAGGCCCATCTCGCAAACTGGCAAACTTGGTGAAGGCAGAAGACATAATGGCGACAGCGGTTGAGGACCTAGCCGACAAGCGGCAGTCCCCCCTTTCCGACGCGGTGGTGGTGCGGTTCGCCGGCGACTCCGGCGACGGGATGCAGTTGACGGGCGGCCAGTTCACCCTTTCCACCGCGCTCGCGGGCAACGACCTTGCGACCTTCCCCGATTTTCCCGCCGAAATCCGCGCCCCGCAGGGAACGCTCTTTGGCGTCTCGGCCTTCCAGATCAACTTCGGGTCGAGCGAGATCACGACCGCGGGCGATGCGCCCGACGTGCTCGTCGCGATGAACCCGGCAGCGCTCAAGACCAACGTCCCGTCATTGAAGCCCGGCGGGCTGATCATCGCCGACTCCGGAGAGTTCAATGACCGCAATCTCGCCAAGGCGAAATATGAGTCGAACCCGCTCGAGGATGGCAGTCTCGCGAAGTGGCAGCTGCTGAAACTCAACATCAGCCAGCTGACAATGGACGCAGTGAAGCCCTTCGGCCTCGGCAACAAGGAAGCGCTGCGCTGCAAGAATATGTGGACGCTGGGGCTTGCGCTCTGGATGTTCGACCGCGATCGCGCGCCGCTGATCGAATGGCTCAAGGCGAAGTTTGCGAAGGCGCCCGAACTCGCCGAAGCCAATATCGCCGCGCTCAACGCAGGCCATGCCTATGGCGAGACCGCCGAACTGGCGGGTCCACTCAAGCAGCATCATGTCGCGCCTGCGCCGGTCGCGCCAGGCCTCTACCGGACGCTGACGGGCGCCGAGGGCATCGCACTCGGCCTTGTCGCGGGGGCGCAGCTGGCGAAACTGCCTATGTTCTTCGGCGGCTATCCGATTACGCCGGCGTCGGCGATCCTCCATCATCTGTCGCGGCTCAAGGAATATGACGTCACGACTTTCCAGGCCGAGGATGAGATCGCCGCGATCTGCGCCGCGATCGGCGCAAGCTATGGCGGTTCGCTGGGCGTTACCAGCTCGTCGGGGCCCGGTATCGCGCTGAAGGGGGAGGCGATGGGTCTTGCGATCATGACCGAGCTCCCTCTCGTCATCGTCAATTCGCAGCGCGGCGGCCCCTCGACAGGCCTTCCCACCAAGACCGAGCAGTCGGACCTTTATCAGGCGGTCTATGGCCGCAACGGCGACGCGCCGATGCCCGTCATCGCAGCGCGCTCGCCGGGGGACGCCTTTGAATGTGCGATCGAGGCGTGCCGGATCGCTACGCAATATATGACCCCGGTGATGCTGCTGACCGACGGTTATATCGCCAATGCGGCCGAGCCGTGGGCAGTGCCCGATCTGACGGCCTATGAGGCTTTCCCGGTCGAGTTTCTGACCGAGGTTCCCGAAGGCGGTTTCAAACCCTACAGCCGCGACGAAAAGCTGGCGCGGCCTTGGGTCAAGCCCGGCACGCCCGGGCTGCTCCACCGGATCGGCGGCATCGAGAAGGAGGTCGATACAGGCCACCTCAACTACAACCCCGAAAACCATCAGGCGATGACCAATCTCCGCAAGGCGAAGGTCGACGGCATTCGCATTCCCGACCAGATCGTCGAGCTCGGCGCCGAGGGTGGCAATCTCGCGGTGGTAGGTTGGGGCTCGACCTTCGGTCCGATCCATCAGGCAGTGCGCCGTAAGCGCGCCGAGGGCCATGACGTCAGCCATATCCACATCCGTCACATCTGGCCGCTCCCCGGCAATCTGGGCGAACTGCTCAGGAGTTATGACAAGGTAATCGTCCCCGAGATGAACACGGGGCAGCTCAAGACGGTGCTGCGCGACCAGTATCTTGTCGATGCGAAGCCGCTCAACAAGGTGTCGGGGCAGCCCTTCCGCATCGCCGAAATCGAAGCCGCCATCGAGGAGGCGCTGGGCTGACGCGAAAGCGTTGTTGCCCCGAGAGGAACGACCATGAACGAGATGACCACCATCGCGAAGACGACCACGCTCAAGGACTGGGAAAGCGACCAGGAGGTCCGCTGGTGCCCCGGCTGCGGCGACTATGCGATCCTGAAGGCGGTGCAGCGCACCATGCCCGAAACCGGGACGCCGCCTGAAAAGACCGTGTTCATCAGCGGCATCGGCTGCTCGTCGCGCTTTCCCTATTATATGGAAACCTATGGCTTCCACACGATCCACGGCCGGGCGCCAGCGTTCGCCACGGGGCTGAAGCTCGCCAATCCGGAGCTCGACATCTGGATCGTCACCGGCGATGGCGACGGGCTTTCGATCGGCGGCAATCATACGATGCACCTCATCCGCCGCAATCTCGATTGCCAGATCATGCTGTTCAACAACGAGATCTACGGGCTGACCAAGGGGCAATATTCGCCGACCAGTCGCGTCGGCACCAACAGCCCCTCGACCCCCTATGGCTCGGTCGATCGTCCCGCGCAGCCCTGCGCCTTCGCGCTGGGCTCGGGCGCCCGCTTCGTCGCGCGGGGCTTCGACGTGTCGAAGGAATTGCCGAACGTCCTGAAGGCAGCGCACGCGCATAAGGGAACGGCGTTCGTCGAGATTTTTCAGAATTGCATCGTCTACAACAAGGATGTGTTCCAGGACTTCGCCGCGCCCAAGGGCGCCGAAGATCGTCAGCTCTGGCTGGTGAACGGCGAGCCGATGCTGTTCGCGAAGGGCACGAAGGGCATCGCGCTCGACAATGAGGCACTGACGCTGAAGGTCGTCGACGTCGCCGATGGCGACTGGAAGGCCGCGGGCGTGATCGTCCATGACGTCACCAACCGCAGCGTTGCGCACATGCTCGTCGAGATGCGGTTCGGCGAATTTCCGATGGCGCTCGGCGTCCTCTACGACGACCCGCGTCCGACCTTCGAGGCCGACGTCGTTCGCCAGAACCAGGCGGCGCGTGAAGGCAAGACTGCCGATCTGCAGGGGTTGCTCAAGAAGGGGCAGACGTGGACCGTCAAGGAAGGCGGACCCGAGCTCTGATCGCCAGGGGCTCCTGCCCGGGCTGGTAAGCGCACGCCGCGCACAAGTCGACATGGACGCCGACGTCTATCGTACCGCGTGACTTGCGACGCGACGGGGCATTTCCTGCGCCGAATACGCCAACCGGCGGCATGACGTCATGCCACAGGCGATTGTCAGGCCGCTGCATTTGCGGCACAAAGATGCAATGAACACGCATGTCAGTCCCCGCCGCGGCAAGGAATTGCTGCGTGCCGACCGGGTGTTTCGCTCGGGCGGCGGGCTGGCGTGGCTGATGGCGCACGCGCCGTCGGGCGTGTTCCACCGCATGCTCGACCGCATCGACCGCGGCCTCGATTATGGCACGCTGGAGGGCCATCTGCCCGACGGCAGCGTGCGGATTCTGGGCGCGCGGGATGAAGGGCCCACCGCCGTCGTCCATCTGCATAGCTGGGCCGCGCTGGCGCGACTCGCGCTAACGGGGTCCGTTGGGTGGTATCGCGCCTGGGAGCACGACGAATGGTCGTCGCCCGACCCCGTGCCGCTGTTCGACCTGTTCATGCGCAACGGCGAAGCGCTCGGCAGCGTCGGCCGCGCGCACGGACCGTGGCGCTGGGTGAATGGCTTGGTCCACGCCTTCAACCGCAACAGCCGCCGCGGGGCAAAGCGAAACATCCATGCTCATTATGATTTAGGCAATGATTTCTATCGCTTGTGGCTCGATTCCAAAATGAATTATTCGAGCGCGCTGTTCGCAAGCCCCGAAATGACGCTCGATGAGGCGCAGAATGCCAAGGTCGACGCGATCCTTGACCGGCTCGACCTTCGCTCGGGCAGCCGGTTGCTCGAGATCGGCTGCGGCTGGGGCGCCCTTGCCGAGCGCGCCGTCGAGCGGCACGACGTTCTTTACACGGGCATCACCTTGTCGCCTGCGCAGGCAGAGGTCGCTGCGACGCGTATTGCGGCGGTCGATCTTGTCGGCCGATCGAAGGTCGAGCTTTGCGACTATCGGGACGTGCAGGGACCGTTCGACGCGATAGCGAGCGTCGAGATGGTCGAGGCGGTCGGGCACGCCTATTGGCCCGCCTATCTCGACGCGATCGCCCGCTTGCTGCGCCCCGGCGGCAAGGCAGCGATCCAGTACATCATGATCAAGGACACGTTGTTCGAGGCCTATGCGGCGGGCAGCGACTTCATCCAGGCTTATATCTTCCCCGGCGGCTGCCTGATCTCCGAAAGCCGCTTCCGCGCGCTGGCGGAGGCGCGAGGACTGGCCTGGCGTGATGTGCGGCGCTTTGGCGAGGATTATGCCGAAACGCTGCGTCGGTGGCGCGAGCGCTTCGACGCCGTCGTCGCGTCGGGGCAGCTTCCCGCCGGGTTCGACGAGCGCTTTGTGCGACTGTGGCGCTATTACCTCCAATATTGCGAAGGCGGCTTCCGCGGCGGCGGTATCGACGTCGCCCAGGTAACACTCGAAAAGAATGTCTGAAAACAGGGGAGAGGAAGGTTGATGCGACGATATCTAGCGGCGGCGCTGCTCTGCGCCGCTGCGGTGGGCTATGGAACGCCCGCTGCAACCCAGGTCACCGATAATCTGCCAGAGGATCTGAATGTGCTGTTCTGGAGCCAGGATCAACGCGACGCCGCCTTTCGTACCATGGAAACCGTTCCCAAGGTCGTCGTCCACACGATCAAGGCGGGCGGGACCGCCTATCCGCTGCCCGATGGCCCTGCGCTCGACGTCGGCGTCGATGTCGACGCTTATATGGCGAAGCAGCGCAATGCTGGACTGATCATCGTTCAGGACGGGAAGGTCCGGCTCGAGAAATATGCGCTCGGCTATGGCGCCACGGGCCGCTGGACCAGCTTTTCGGTCGCAAAGAGCTTCACCTCGACCCTTGTCGGTGCGGCGGTGAAGGATGGCTATATCAAGAGCCTCGACGACAAGGTGACGGCCTATATTCCCGGTCTCAAGGGATCGGCCTATGACGATGTCAGCGTGCGCCAGCTGCTCACCATGACCTCCGGCGTCAAATGGAACGAGGATTATACCGATCCCAAGTCCGATGTCGCGCAGTTCAACCTCCAGAAGCCGGTTGCAGGCGAGGATATAACCGTCAGCTATATGAAGACCTTACCGCGCGAAGCGCCCGCAGGTTCAAAGTGGGTCTACAAGACCGGCGAAACCAATCTGATCGGCGTTCTGGTGTCGAGCGCGACGGGCAAGACGCTGTCCGACTATCTGTCGGAAAAGGTCTGGAAGCCCTTTGGCATGGAGCAGGACGCGGTGTGGATGCTCGGGCCGACGGGCCACGAGATCAGCGGCTGCTGCATGTCGGCCAGCCTGCGCGACTATGCGCGGTTCGGTCAGTTCATCCTCGGTGGCGGCGTTGCGGATGGTCAGAAAGTGTTGCCGGACGACTGGCTCGCCGCGGCAACCACCAAGCAGGCGGACATCGACATTCCGGGCCGCGGCTATGGCTATCAATGGTGGACCAACGACGATGGCAGCTTTGCCGCGCAGGGCATCTTTGGCCAGGGCATTTTCATCGACCCGAAGCGAAAGCTGGTGATCGCCTCGAACGGCAACTGGCCCGCAGCCACCGACCCCGAGGGCGTCGGCGCGGCGCGCGAGGCTTTTTACAGGGCGGTGCAGGCTGCGGTGGACCGCGAAGCCGACTGAGATTGCCTTATCTCGTCATCCCGGCACGCGCTGGGGTGACGGGCCCTTAACTCGCAGCGAGGCTCGTCGTGCGCTGCGCCGCCCAGGCGGCCGCGAGCGGGACAAGAACCCCGAGCGCCATCATCCAACCGGCATCGGCCAGGGTGACCGCGCGGTAGATGCCGGCGCCGATCACCGCGCCCGCGACGATCCAGCCCGGTCCGGCGCGGCCCGAGACGCGCATCGCGACCCATCCGCCGGCGAAGGCGCCCGCAAACCAGCCGATGACCAGCGCGACGGTGGCGCCCGCGGGGATCAATATCTCGCCGGTTGCCGGGTCATAGGCCTCGGGCGACACCTCGCCGCCCGCATATTGCGCGAGCAGGATGAGAGCGAAAGCGACGAGAATCCCGACGGCGGTTGCGATGATCGAACGGAGAAATGTGCTGGCCATGGCGATGCCTTTTGCAAAATGCGAACCAGCGGCTTCCTATACAGGGGAAAGCAAAGATCGCGTTAAGCGTCGGCCATCACCTTGGGCAGCGCGTGATAATCGGTGCTGTCGAAGCCGTCGATCATTAGTTTCGCAACGAACTCGCCGACTGCGGCGGGTTCCTTGATGCTCTGTGGATCCTCGCCCGGATAGGCGCGCGCGCGCATCTGGGTGCGGGTGCCGCCGGGATTGAGGATTGCGGTGCGAACGTTGGAGATATTGCGCATTTCGGCGCCGTAGCTGGTCACCAGCACCTCAAGCGCCGCTTTCGACGCTGCATAGGCGCCCCAATAGGCGCGGGGCTCGCGCGCAACGCCGGTCGACAGCGCGAGCAGGCGGCCGCTTGCCGCGCGACGGAGCAGCGGGTCGAAGTTGGCGATCAAGGCCTGCTGCGCGACCAGATTCAAGGTCAGCAGCTTGTTGAATTCCTTGCCATCAATCGCGCCCACGGGGGTCAGCGTGCCGAGCATTGCGGCGTTGAGGACGAGCATGTCGAGCTGTTGCCAGCGTTCGGCCATCGCACTCGCGAGGCGGGCGATGCTATCGCCGTCGGTCAAGTCGAGCGGCGCAATGGTCGCGCTACCGCCGGCGTTGTGAATGCGGTCCTCAAGCTCTTCGAGTCCTCCCGCAGTGCGCGCGGTAATGACGACGTGGGCACCGCGGGTCCCGAGCGAAAAGGCAATCGCTTCCCCTATACCGCGGCTCGCGCCGGTAACGAGCGCAACCTGGCCAGCAAGCTCTTGTGACGTTCTGCTCATTATTTCAGACAACTCGTTCAGCAAGCAACGAAAATTGATCCTCCAGCGCGTGCTCATCGAAATCTGTCAGCGTGGTCGGATAGTCGCCGGTAAAGCAGGCGTCGCAATATTGCGGGATATCGTCATTGCGCTTCACTTCGCCAAGCGCGCGATAGAGACCGTCAATGGTCAGGAAGGCGAGGCTGTCGGCGTTTATGAAATTCGCCATCTGGCCGATCGTCATCTGCGCCGCGAGCAGCTTGGCGCGTTCGGGCGTGTCGACGCCATAGAAGCAGCTATGTTGGGTCGGCGGGCTCGCGATGCGCATGTGCACCTCGGCCGCGCCCGCATCGCGCATCATCTGCACGATTTTCAGGCTGGTCGTCCCGCGCACGATCGAATCGTCGATCAGCACGATCCGCTTGCCCGTGATCAGCGCCTTGTTGGCATTGTGCTTCAACTTGACGCCGAGGTGCCGGACCTTGTCGCCCGGCTGGATGAAGGTACGCCCGACATAATGCGAGCGAATGATGCCAAGTTCAAAGGGAATGCCCGATTCCTGCGCATAACCGATCGCCGCCGGCGTGCCCGAGTCGGGGACGGGAATGACCAGATCGGCCTCGACGGGGTTCTCGCGCGCGAGTTCCGCGCCGATCGCCTTGCGTACCGAATAGACGCTCGTGCCGTCGACGATCGAATCCGGGCGCGAGAAATAGACATATTCGAAGATGCACGGGCGCGCGGGCCGATCCGCGAACGGATGGTGCGAGGTCAGTTCGCCGTCGCGGATGATGACGAGTTCGCCGGGTTCGACCGAGCGGACGAACTCTGCGCCGACGACATCAAGCGCCACCGTTTCTGAGGCGAGGATGAAGGCGTCGTTGAGCTTGCCGATGACAAGCGGACGGATGCCCAGCGGATCACGGCAGCCGATCATGCCCTCTGCGGTCAGGACGATCAGCGAATAGGCGCCCTCGACCTGCTTCAGTGCGTCAATGAAGCGGTCGAGCAAGGTGCGATAGCTCGAGGTTGCGACAAGGTGGATGATGACCTCGGTATCGCTGGTCGATTGGAAGATCGAACCGCGGCGAACGAGAATTTTCCGCAGCGCCGTCGCATTCGAGATATTGCCGTTGTGCGCGACGGCGAAACCACCGGTTGCAAGGTCGGCGAACAGCGGCTGGACATTGCGCAGCGCGGTCTCGCCGGTGGTTGAATAGCGGACATGGCCGATCGCGGATGCACCGCCGAGCTGACGCATGATGTCGTCACGGTCGAAATTGCCCGCGACATGACCCATTGCCCGATGCGAGTGAAACTCCCTGCCGTCAAAGGCGGTGATGCCAGCCGCTTCCTGTCCGCGATGCTGCAGTGCATGGAGGCCAAGGGCAACCACGGCGGCGGCGCTATCGGCGCCATGAATGCCAAAGACGCCGCACTCCTCGCGGAGTTTGTCGTCGTCGAAAGGATGGGTCGTCAGCATGATGATCCGGGGCGTTGGGGGCGGCAACTGGCGCGCATATAGGAGGGCCGAAGGCAAATGTCGCCCCCTTGTTTGGACTCTTTTCGCCAAGGGGCCTTTTCAGCCACCTTGTGGCTGTCCTAAAGCGCCTGCATGGCCGACCCGCGCGACACCACC
This sequence comes from Sphingopyxis sp. 113P3, assembly GCF_001278035.1. NCBI lineage: Bacteria > Pseudomonadati > Pseudomonadota > Alphaproteobacteria > Sphingomonadales > Sphingopyxidaceae > Sphingopyxis > Sphingopyxis sp. 113P3. The sequence goes on along the minus strand of NZ_CP009452.1, from coordinate 2,524,608 downwards.
GACCGCTTCCTGCCCCGCTTCGATGCCGCGGGGCTGGTAACCGCGATCGTCGTCGAGGCGGACACCCACGCACTGTTGATGGTCGCGCATATGAATGCAGAAGCAATCCGGCTGACGCGGGAAACCGGGCAGGCGCATTTCTGGTCGCGCTCGCGCGGCGCGCTGTGGCGCAAGGGCGAGACCTCCGGCAACGGATTGTCGATGGTGGAGATGCGTGTCGATTGCGATCAGGACGCGCTGTTTCTGGTCGTGCGACCCGCGGGCCCCGCTTGCCACACCGGGCGCCGTTCCTGCTTTTATCGCCGGGTGGAGGACGACGGGACCCTGACGTTCCTCGACGATGATGCGCAGGGCTAGCTGGCCGCTCCTTTTGAGCGCGCTGCTGCTGGCCGGCTGCAACCGGCCTCTGCCGGAGCAGCAGGACCGCTCCATCGACACAGGCAACCCGCTCGAAATCGCAGCGCGAGAGCGCGGCGTAATCCGGCGCGATGCGGCCGAGCCGACCGGGGTGTTCGAGCGCTCGCACGAGCTTGGCCGGGACGCGCTTTGCGTCGTTCCGGCCGGCACTGGGTCCTGGCGCTTTGCCGTCAGCGCGGCGTTCGGTGCGGGTCTTTCCTGCCGCGCGGCCGGGTCGGTGGCGCGCGAAGGGGAGGGCTGGCGTTTCACCTTCACGAGCGTCGAGGATTGCAGCATCGTGCTGCACGAAGAAGAGGATGAGTTGCGGCTGCCAGGCAAGCTTCCGTCGCAATGTGACAGCCTTTGTCCGGGTCGGACATCACTGGCGGGGCTTCGTTTGCCGCGCGCCAGTTGGTCGGCGGCCGATGCGAAACGCTTGCAGATGCGCGACCAAGAAGGCAATATGAGCCTGCCGTGCAGCGATTGAGCCTGCGGAGATCTCCTGATTCTGCGAGACTTGACGTTCACGTCAACGGAAACTAATTCTGTCACCATGACCGACGAATACGGCCACGCCCATATCGACACGCCGGACCATCTGGGACGTGAACAGTTCAGCATCACCGATTTGTCGACCGAATTCGGCGTGACGGCGCGCGCACTTCGTTTTTACGAGGATGAAGGGCTGATCAGCCCTTCGCGCAAGGGGCTGTCGCGCATCTATTCCAAGCGCGATCGCGCCCGCCTCGCCTGGATTCTTCGCGCCAAGCGCACCGGTTTCAGCCTCGCGGACATTCGCGAAATGATCGATCTTTACGACGTCGGCGATGGCCGCAAGCTGCAACGCCAGGTGACGATCGAAAAGTGCCAGGAACGGATTGCGCTCCTGCGTCGTCAGCGCGATGATATTGACAGTGCTGTAGATGAACTGTCACGCTTCATCGAAATGGTGAAGAAGGTCGACGCCGGCCAGAAGGCCGACTGAGCGCCTCCCAGGCAAGACCCGATCGCGCCCTGTAACCCGATTCCAGGAAGGATACCCCATGCCCGCCTATCGCGCTCCTGTGCAGGACACGCTTTTTCTGATCAACGATGTGCTTGGCATTGAGCGCTATGCGAGCCTGCCGGGCTTCGCCAACGCGACGCCCGACATGATCGAGGCGGTGCTGACCGAAGCGGGAAAATTCTGCGAGGAAGTGCTCTTCCCGATCAACTATTCGGGCGATCAGGAAGGCTGCACGCGGCACGAGGACGGCTCGGTGACGACGCCCAAGGGGTTCAAGGAAGCTTATAAGGCTTATTGCGATGCCGGCTGGACGCTGCTGACCCAGCCCGAGGAGTTCGGCGGGCAGGGACTCCCGCACGTGGTCGGCTTTCCGGTCGAGGAATATCGCATGGCGGCGAACCAGGCCTTCGCCATGTATCCCGGGCTGACGCAGGGTGCGATCGCGGCCATTCTCGCCAAGGGCTCGGAAGAGCAGAAACAGCTCTACGTCCCCAGGATGGTTTCGGGCGAATGGGGCGGCACGATGAACCTGACCGAGCCGCATTGCGGTACGGACCTCGGCCTCATCCGCACGCGGGCGGTGCCGAACGGCGACGGCAGCTATGCAGTGACGGGCACCAAGATCTTCATCTCTTCGGGCGAGCACGACCTCACCGACAACATCATCCACCTCGTTCTCGCGAAGACCCCCGACGCGCCCGACAGCGTCAAGGGCATTTCACTGTTTATCGTGCCCAAGTTCCTCGTGAACGACGACGGCTCGCTCGGCGAGCGCAACAGCCTTTCGTGCGGCTCGATCGAGCACAAGATGGGCATTCACGCCAACGCAACCTGCGTGATGAATTATGACGGTGCGAAAGGCTGGATGGTCGGCGAGGAGAATAAGGGCCTCGCGGCGATGTTCATCATGATGAACGCCGCGCGCCTCGGCGTCGGCATTCAGGGACTGGGGCAGGCCGATGTCGCGTTCCAGAACGCCGTCCAATATGCGCAGGACCGTCGCCAGGGCCGCGCGCTGACCGGGCCCAAGGACCCCCAGGAGAAAGCCGATCCCCTGTTCGTCCACCCCGATGTGCGCCGCATGCTGATGGACGGCAAGGCCCTGGTCGAGGGACTGCGCGCGCTCTGCCTCTGGGGTGCGCTCCAGGTCGACCTGTCTCATGCTGCCGAGAGCGAGGAGGAGCGGCAGCAGGCCGACGATCTCATCAGCCTGCTAACTCCGGTCATCAAGGGCTATGGCACCGACAAGGGCTATGAAGTCGCGACCAACGCGCAGCAGGTGTTCGGCGGTCACGGCTACATCGAGGAACAGGGCATGAGCCAATATGTCCGCGATGCGCGCATCACGATGATCTACGAGGGCGCGAACGGCGTGCAGGCGATGGACCTCGTCGGTCGCAAGCTCGCGCAGAACGGCGGGCGCGCGGTGCAGGCCTTTTTCACGATCGTCGACGCCGAATGCGCCGCCGCCCAGGACGGCCCGCTCGCCGATTTCGCGACGCGCCTCGAAAAGGCGAACGGCGAACTCAAGGCCGCGACGATGTGGTTCATGGCGAACGGCATGACCAATCCGAACAATGTCGGTGCGGGGGCGCACCATTACATGCACATCATGGGTATCGTCGCGCTGGGCCTGATGTGGCTGCGTATGGCCGAAGCCGCTCAGAAGGCGCTGGACGAGGGCCGGGGCGACAAGGGCTTCCTCGACGCCAAGCTCGTCACCGCGCGCTATTTCGGCGAGCGCTTCATGCCCGACGCGGGCGCGTTGCGGCGGAAGATCGAGGCCGGCAGCGAAGCGATGATGGCGCTTGCGCCCGCGCAATTTTTCGCGGCCTGACGGAGCCTTCACGCAACCTTCTTCGCTGCCGTGCGTGGCGTCGGCGATGAGCGAGGCCGATCCCACCCCCATCGTCGAAGCGGGGCGCAATTGCTGGCGGATCGAGCGCGCCACTAAGGCGCGCATGATCGTCGACGCGGCGGATTATTACGAACTGCTCGCGCGGCTGATGGCGGAGGCGAAGGAACGCATCCTGCTGATCGGCTGGGATTTTGATCCGCGCATTTCGCTGACTCCCGATGCCGATGGCAGCGGCGAGGCACTCGGCCATTACATGCTGCGCCTCGCCAAGAATTGTCCCGAGCGCGACATCGACATCCTGCGTTGGAATTTCGGGGGGTTGAAACATTTCGCGATCCCCAGCATCCTCACGATGATCGTGCGCTGGAAGGTCACGCGCTCGATCAGTTTCCGCCTCGACAGTGCGCATCCGGTGGGGTGTAGTCATCACCAGAAGGTCGCGGTGTTCGATGACCATCTTGCGGTGTGCGGCGGGATCGACGTGGGCGCGCGCCGCTGGGACACGCGCGAGCACCAGGATGACGACCCGCACCGTCTCGCGCCGAACGGCAAGCCCTATATGCCGTGGCACGATTCGACGATGATCCTCTCGGGGCCGGTCGGCGAAGCGCTTGCCGCTCTTGGTAACGAACGCTGGCAGCGCGCGACGAACAAACCGCTCCGCGACTTGCGCGGGGCTGGCGAGCGCTGGCCTGAGGATCTTGAGGCCGATTTTCGCGATGTCGAAGTGGCGATCTCGCGGACCCGCGCGGTATATGACGGCTACCCCGAAATCCGCGAGATCGAACAGCTCTATCTCGACCTCATTGCGGGTGCCAAGCGGTTCATCTATTTCGAGAATCAATATTTCACCTGCGGCAAGATCGCCGCCGCCATCGCTGAGCGTCTGAACCAGGACGATCCCCCGGAATTCGTCATGGTGATGCCGGAAACAGCCGACGGCTGGCTTGAACAGGTGGCGATGGACGCCGCGCGGGTGAAGCTGGTGCGCGAGATCTCCAAGGCGAAGCACGGCGACCGGCTGCGGGTCTATTATCCCCGGACCGCGCGCGGCGATCCCATCTATGTCCACGCCAAGACCGCGATCGTTGACGACCGGCTGATCCGCGTCGGATCGGCCAATCTGAACAATCGCTCGATGGGGCTCGACAGCGAGTGCGACGTCACGATCGACGCGGCGCTTTCGGCGAACCGTGGGATCGAACCGTCGATCGCGCGGCTACGTGAATCGTTGATTGCCGAACATCTGGGCGTGGAACCGGCAGAGGTCGCGCGCCACTTCGCACGCAGCGGGTCGCTGATCGAAACGATCGAGGTGCTTCGGGGTGAGGGACGCTCGCTCGAACTGCTCGACTTGGTTGCCCCCGGGCCGTTCGACGATTTCATCGCCGAGAATGAGCTGCTCGATCCAACGAGTCCCGACGTGATGTTCGAAAGCCTGACCGAGCGCGGCCTGAAGAAAAGCTGGCACCGCGGCACGGCGTGGATGAAACGCCGGCGGCCTTTTCGGCGGAAAGGCTGAATCCTCGATCCGTTCGTGTCGAGCGCAGTCGAGACACCCATAAACGTGGCGCCGTGACGATGGGCATCTCGACTTCGCTCGATGCGAACTGGAATGATGGCTTTGGGGGGTCAGTCCGCCAGCGACAGCAGATGCCGAGCCTGCTTGAGGTGCGGAGCGTCGACCATCTTGCCATCGACCTGCAGCACGCCCGCGCCCGGATTCGCCGCAAAGGCATCGACAATCGCCTGCGCGCGCGCGACCTCGTCGGCCGAGGGCGTGAAGGCCGCGTTGATCGGCGCGACCTGCGAGGGGTGGATCGCCATCATGCCCGTGAAGCCGTCGCGCCGCGCCCGCGCCGCATAGGCCGCGAGCCCCGCCTCGTCCTTGATTGCAGGGAATACCGTATCAATCGCGGCAACCCCTGCGGCGTGCCCCGCGAACAGCGTGAGCGCGCGCGCGACCCGATAGGGCTCGGTATAGCTGCCGTCGGCCTCGCGACTCGTCGCCGCACCGATCGCCGCCGGAAGGTCTTCGGCGCCCCACGTCAGGCCGACGAGCCGGTCCCTGACCTCGCGGTAGCTGCCGAGCGTGAAGATCGCCGATGGCGTTTCGGTCGCGATCGGCAGGATTGCGGGCAGCGACGCATCGGAGGCGGATTCACTGCGCAATATCGTGTCGAGCTGCGCGATGCTCGACGCCCCTTCGGCCTTGGGCAACATGATCGCGTCGGGCCGGGCGCCTATGACGGCGGTGACGTCGGCGGCGGTCATATGCCCGTCGAGCGGATTGACGCGCACCAGCGTCACCACTTCGCGGGTGCCGGCGAGATAATCGGCAATGGCTTCACGCGCCGCCTGCTTGTTCGCGGGCGAAACCGAATCCTCAAGGTCGAGGATGATCGCGTCGGCACCAGACGCCGCCGCCTTGGCAAAGCGTTCGGGCCGGTCGCCGGGGACGAAGAGAAGCGAGCGGAGGCGCATCAGGCGTCCTTCTTCTTGATCAGTGCCGATCGTTCGCACTGGCAAACGACCTCGTCGCGCTGGTTGATGCAGCGGTGCAGGAAGGTCACGATACCCGCATTTGGACGCGATTTCGATTCCTTGAGGCCGATCACCTCGCTCGTCGCGCGCAGCGTGTCGCCGATGAACACCGGCTTCGGCATGATGAGCTTGTCGTAACCGAGGTTGGCAACGAGCGTGCCGAGCGTCGTGTCGCCGACGGACAACCCGACCATCAGGCTGAAGGTGAAGGTACCGTTGACGAGGATCTGCCCGAACTCCGACGCCTTCGCCGCCTCGATGTCGAGGTGCAGCGGCTGCGGATTATGCGTCATCGTCGTGAACAGCAGATTGTCTGTTTCGGTGACGGTGCGCCTTATGTCATGCGTCAGCGTATCGCCGATCGTCCATTCGTCAAAAAATTTGCCTGCCATCGTCAGTCCCTCGAATGCAGTTTCATGCCGACATGGCTGTGTACGAAGCCTAGCCCCGCGTAAAAGCGGTGCGCCGCGGTGCGTGTAGCCGAAGTTGTCAACTGGACGAGCTTGCAATTGCGCGCGCGACATTGCTCGACCGCCCACAGAATCATCTGCTCGCCAAGTCCTTGCCCGCGCAGGCCGGCGGCAATCCGTACCGCCTCGATCTGTCCGCGCCAGCTTCCGATGAAGGAAAGCCCCGGCAGGAAGCTGAGTTGCATCGTGCCCACGACTCGGCCGTCCACTTCGGCTGCGATCAGGCGCTGGTTCGAATCGGCGTCGATGGCCTCGAACGCGGTCAGATAGCGCGGGTCCGACGGATCGGCTTCGCGCCCCGGCGGGACCACATCCTCTGCGAGCATCGCGAGGATCGCGGGAAGGTCGGCCTTCGCCGCGTCGCGGAGGATAAGGCCGCTCATTCGGCCGCCTCGATCCTGGCGAGCAGCGCCTCGACCTGCACCTGCGCGCCAGGTGTCACCTTGAGCTCGGCGACCACCCCATCGAATGGCGCGGTCAGGCTGTGCTCCATCTTCATCGCTTCGAGCGTCAGCAGCTTCTGTCCCTTCGTCACCGCGTCGCCCGTGGCGACATCGACCGCGATGATCTTGCCCGGCATCGGCGACAGGATCGCGCCGTCGCCCGCACTGCCGCCAGCACCGCCCGCGGCACGCCAGGGCGTGAGCTGCCAGACCGCGCCGCGCTCGGCGACGAGCATCGCCGGTGCCGATTGCTCGGTGCCGGGGCCGTGCAGCGTCACGTCGACGCGCTTGCCGTCGAGCAAGAAAGCTGCGGTTCGGACATCGGGCGCGTTGAGGCGGAACCCCGCCTGTAACGAGCGGGGCACCATCGCCATCGCGGCGTTGGTCAACGCCTGTTCGGACGGCCTCGGTTCGGCGGTCATGCGGTCGCCGTCGCGGGCGATCAGGCCCGTATCAACCGTGCCCGCCACGAAGTCCGGATGGTCGAGCGCGGCGATAAGGAAGGACGAATTGGTCTTCACCGGCCAGATCGCACTGTCCTCAAGCATCTCGGACAGAAACTCACGCGCTTCGTCGCGGTCCTCGCCATGGGCGATCAGCTTGGCGATCATCGGGTCATAGAAGGGCGAAACCGCGGCGCCTTCATAGACGCCGGTGTCGATGCGCCCGAGATGCTCGGGGAGCTGGAAGAGTTCGAGCGTGCCGATCGAAGGGAGGAAGCCCTTGGCAGGGTCTTCGGCATAAAGCCGCGCTTCCATCGCCCAACCGTTGATCGAAAGCTCATCCTGCTTGAGCGGGATCGGTTCGCCGCTCGCGACGCGAAGCTGCCATTCGACCAGATCGACGCCGGTGATTTCCTCGGTCACCGGATGCTCGACTTGCAGCCGCGTGTTCATTTCCATGAACCAGATGCGGTCGGCGCGCAGGCCCTCGCTGGCGTCGGCGATGAACTCGATTGTCCCCGCGCCGACATAGTCGACCGCTTTCGCCGCGCGCACCGCGGCAGCGCAAAGCCCGACGCGTGTCGCTTCGTCCATGCCGGGGGCAGGGGCTTCCTCAATCACCTTCTGGTGGCGGCGCTGGAGCGAGCAGTCGCGCTCGAAGAGGTGGACGACATTGCCGTGCGTGTCGCCGAACACCTGCACCTCGATATGGCGCGGGGTCAGGATATATTTCTCGATCAGCACATGGTCGTTGCCGAAGGACGCGGCCGCCTCGCGCTGGCACGAGGCGAGTGCGTCGGCGAAGTCCGCCGCCGCGTCGACCCTTCGCATCCCCTTGCCGCCGCCGCCCGCAACGGCCTTGATGAGCACGGGATAGCCGATCTGCGCCGCTTGTTCGGCGAGATAGGCGGGATCCTGATTTTCGCCCATATAGCCCGGCGTCACCGGTACCCCGGCGTCAGCCATCAGCTTTTTCGCGGCGTCCTTGAGGCCCATCGCCGTGATCGACGAAGGCTTCGGCCCGACCCACACCAATCCCGCGTCGGTCACCGCATGCGCAAACTCGGCATTTTCAGAGAGGAAGCCATAGCCTGGATGTATCGCTTCGGCCCCGGTCGCCTTCGCGGCGGCGATGATCTTTTCACCGACCAGATAGCTCTCGCGCGCCGGCGACGGCCCGATATGCACGGCTTCGTCGGCCTCGCGAACATGCAGCGCCTGGGCATCGGCGTCCGAATAGACCGCAACGGTCCTGATACCCATCGCGCGCGCGGTGCGGATGATACGGCAGGCGATTTCGCCGCGATTGGCGATGAGGAGGGATCGGATCATGGTGCTTCGCTAACCTCGAAGTGCAGAACGTGCGGTTCCTTCTCGATCAGGAAATCCGCGTCGAAATCATAATATTTGGCCGTGTCGACCGGCGTCCCGGCGAAGGCCTCGACAACGGCAAGATCGTCCCAGAAGGTCAGCATCTCGAAATGCACGACGTCACCCTCTTCACGGTGCAGGCACCACGCCCCGCGATTGCCGGGCACCGACCGGTAATCGGGGATGGCGACGTCGAGCATCAGCTGCCGATAGGCGTCCGCCTTGGCCTTCGGAACGATGCCATGCCAGCGCCGCGCGATCATTGCTCCGGACATCCTGTCTTGCGCTGCGTCCAGGTGATGTTGAGGACGCGCCACGCACCATCCTGCTTGACGAGATCGACATGATTGATCCCGCAATGTGACAGCTTGCCGTCGAGTGTGAACACATAAGGAGACCAGACCATCGCAATCGGGCCCTCGACGTGCACGTGCGGATCGATGAGCTTTTCCACCGGCGCGCCCGGGATTCCGGCAAGATGCTGCTCGAACGCGCCCCAAGTACTGAAATGCAGCTTTTCCTTGCCGTCTTCACCGATCGTTGCGGCGGTCGCGCGTCCCTCGGCGATCGTCACCGCCGCCATGGCCGCGGGGTCCTTCGTAGCGAGCGCATCGAACATTCGGTCGATGGTGGCAAGCACCGCCCGAGATTCGTCATCGGCGCCATGTTTCTGGTGCTGCGCAAAAACGGGGGCGGCAACACAAAGCGCGAAGGCGAAAGCCAGTTTAAAGTACATGGTTCATCTCCTCACATCCGGAACACACCGAACCCGCGGTCCTCGACCGGGGCGTTCAGCGTGGCAGCAAAAGCCAGTCCCAGCACGTCACGCGTCTGCGCGGGGTCGATGATGCCATCGTCCCAGAGGCGCGCCGTCGCGTGATAGGGATTGCCTTCGTCCTCGTACTTCTGGCGGATCGGTGCCTTGAAGGCTTCAGCCTCTTCGGGCGTCCATTTGTCGGCATCGCGATGGACCGTTGCCAGCACGCTTGCCGCCTGCTCGCCACCCATCACGCTGATGCGCGCATTGGGCCAGGTGAAGAGAAAGCGAGGCGAATAAGCGCGCCCGCACATGCCGTAATTGCCCGCGCCGAAACTGCCGCCGATCAGCACGGTGATTTTCGGCACGGCAGCTGTGGCGACGGCGGTCACTAGCTTGGCGCCATGCTTGGCGATACCCTCTGCCTCATATTTGCCGCCGACCATGAAGCCGCTGATATTCTGGAGGAAGAGCAGGGGGATGCGCCGCTGCTGCGCCAGTTCGATGAAATGGGCGCCCTTGAGTGCAGACTCGCTGAACAGCACGCCGTTGTTGGCAAGGATGGCGACTGGAATGCCCCAGATATGCGCGAAGCCGCAAACCAGCGTCGCCCCATAGCTCGCCTTGAACTCATGGAACTCGCTACCGTCTACGATCCGCGCGATCACCTCATGCACATCGTAGGGAGCGCGCACGTCCTGCGGGATGATGCCATAGAGTTCGTCCGCGTCATACTTGGGTGGTCTGGGCTCTCTAAACCCGTTCGCATCGAGCGAAGTCGAGATGCCCGAAGTCCGCGCGCCACCTCCCGGTGTCTCTACTTCGCTCGACAAGAACGGACCCGAGAGATGCGACATGATGTCGCGCACGATGGTCAGCGCATGCTCGTCATTCTCGGCCAGATGGTCGACGACGCCCGATTTTCTGGCGTGGAGGTCCCCGCCGCCGAGGTCTTCGGCGCTGATTTCTTCCCCGGTTGCGGCCTTTACCAGCGGCGGGCCGGCGAGGAAAATCGTGCCCTGATCGCGGACGATCACCGTCTCGTCGCTCATCGCGGGAACATAGGCACCGCCGGCGGTGCAGCTTCCCATCACGCAGGCGATCTGCGGAATACGCTTCGCGCTCATATTGGCCTGGTTGAAGAAGATGCGCCCGAAATGGTCGCGGTCTGGAAAAACCTCGGCCTGGTGCGGCAGGTTCGCGCCGCCGCTGTCGACAAGATAGATGCACGGCAGCCGGTTCGCCTCGGCAATCTCCTGCGCACGCAGGTGCTTCTTCACGGTCATCGGGTAGTAGGTTCCACCCTTCACCGTCGCATCGTTGCAGACGATCATGGCCTGTATGCCGGAGACGCGACCGATTCCGGCAATCATGCCGGCCCCCGGCACTTCGCCTTCGTACATGTCGCACGCCGCGAGCTGGCCGATCTCGAGGAAAGGTGAGCCCGGATCGAGCAGCCGCTCGACGCGCTCGCGCGGGAGCAGCTTGCCGCGGCTCGTGTGCCGCTCGCGCGACTTTTCGTTGCCGCCCAGCGCTGCTTCGGCGACACGCGACCACAGTTCGTCCCGCAGCGCGCGATTGTGCGCGGCATTGGCGCGAAACGCCTCGCTGTCTGTCTGGACCATGCTTTGCAGGACCGGTGCGCTCACTGTCTTGTCTCTCCTGTCGCTGGCCGCGGGGGTAATCCGACGCTCGTCGATTGAAAAGCGCCGCAGGCCGAAATTGGTTGGCATTGAAACCAAATCATCACAGGCGTATCCCCCTCGGATATTCCCCCAAGCTTGAGGTTATCAGCCCATGAAGAAGACTGTTTTCGCCCTTCTGCTGTCCACTGCCGTGATCGTGGGAGGGCCTGTCGCCTGCACCAGCGGCAAGGATGAAGGCTCGGCCGCCTACACCATCGGCACCGACCTCGGGATCAGCAAGGCCGCGATGGATACCAGCGTGAAGCCGGGCGACGATTTCTATGCCTATGCAAATGGAAACTGGCAGAAAACAACCGAAATTCCCGCCGACCGTTCCTCGACCGGCGCTTTCTACGCGGCTTTCGTCGAGACGGAGAAGCGCAACCGCGAACTGGTCGACGCGATCGTCAAGGGCACGCCCAAGGAAGGCAGCGACGAAGCGCGCATCGCCAACTTCTACAAGGCCTATATCAACACACAGGGGATCGACGCCGCGGGCATGAAACCGGTCCAGGCCGACCTGGCGCGCTTCGCTGCGATTACTGACAAGGCGGGGCTGTCCAAGGTGCTGGGCGAACAGATCCGCGCCGACGTCGACCCGCTCAACGCGACCGACTTCAACACCGAAAATCTTTTCGGCATTTTCGTCACCCAAGGCCTCGCGACCCCGGGCGAGGTGCTGCCCTACATGCTTCAGGGTGGCCTCGGCATGCCCGAGCGCGAATATTATCTGTCGTCCGACCCCAAGATGGCCGGCCTGCGCACCGCTTATCAGGCCTATATCGCCAGGCTTCTGACCGCCGCCGGGATGGCCCACGCTGACGCCAAAGCGACGCGCATCTTTGACCTCGAGCTCAAGATCGCGAAGGCGCACGCGACGCGTGAGGAGAGCGAGGATTTCACCAAGTCGGCGACCGTCTGGAACAAGGGAGAGTTCGCAAAGAAGGCGCCGGGTATCGACTGGCCGGCCTTCTTCGCCGCAGCCAAGCTCGACGGCGCGACGAAGGTTGCTGCCTATCACCCGCGCGCAATCACCGGCCTCTCGGCGCTCGTCGCATCCGAGCCGCTCGACGCGTGGAAGGACTGGCTGATGTTCCATCAGATCAACAGCCACGCCGACGTGCTGCCGAGCTCGATCGATCAGGCGCATTTCGCATTCTACGGCACCGCATTGTCGGGAACGCCCCAGCAGCGGAGCCGCGACAAGCGCGCCCTCGCGGCGCTCGACACCTATCTCGGCGATGCGGTCGGCCGCGCTTATGCGGAGAAATATTTCCCCGCATCGGCCAAGGCCGAGGTCAGCGATATGGTCGACGGGATCAAGGCCGCCTTCGCAAAGCGCGTCGAGGCGATCGACTGGATGGCGCCCGAAACCAAGAAGGAAGCCCTGAAGAAGGTCGAAACGATCGCGGTCGGCGTCGGCTATCCCGAGACGTGGCGCGACTATCGCAGCTATTCGGTTAGCGCCGATAACGCCTATGCGAACGCGGTCGCGGGGGAGAAGGCCGAATATGCACACCAGCTTGCGAAGATCGGCAAGCCGATGGACAAGGGCGAGTGGTGGATGGTCCCGCAGACGGTCAATGCAGTCAACCTGCCGGTGCAGAACGCGCTGAACTTCCCCGCCGCGATCCTCCAGCCGCCCTTCTTCAACGCGCAGGCCGACCCCGCCTATAATTACGGCGCGATCGGTGCGGTAATCGGCCACGAGATCAGCCACAGCTTCGATAATAATGGCGCGGCCTTCGACTCGACGGGGGCCCTGCGCAACTGGTGGACGGCAGCCGACCTCAAGAAGTTCGAGGCAGCGGGCGCTGCGCTTGCGGCGCAGTATGACAGCTACAAGCCGTTTCCCGACCTTGCGGTCAACGGCAAGCTGACGCTGGGTGAGAATATCGCTGACGTGGCGGGACTTCAGGCCGCCTATGATGCCTATCGCGCGTCGCTGAAGGGCAAGGAAGCGCCCGTGATCGACGGCTTCACCGGTGACCAGCGCTTCTTCATCGCTTATGCGCAGACTTGGGCGACCAAGATGCGGGACGAGGCGCTTCGCGCGCGCATCGCCACGGACGGCCACGCGCCGGGCATGTACCGCGCGTTGACGGTGCGCAATCTGGATGCGTGGTACAAGGCGTTCGACGTCAGGGAAGGCGACAAGCTCTACCTCGCGCCCGACAAGCGCGTGCGCGTGTGGGGATGATGTCAGGGGAGGGCGGGGCACTCAGTCGGTCCCGCCCTTGCCGCCCGGATCGCCGGGCTTTTCCTTCAGGATCAGATAGCGATAAACGCCGACGCAGTTGATGCCCAGCAACGCTATATTCTGCCACCCGATGCCTTCGCTGTCGGATTGCAGGAAACCCCAGGCGATCAGCGAGAGACTGCTGGTGACGAAGATCACGAAGGCCCAGCCGGTCCAGCGCCGTCCGAGGTTGAGCGAGACGAGCAGCGCTGCAAGCGTTGCCGCGCCGGCGCCATAATATTGCAGGGCGTCGAGCAGCGTATCGCTCATTTTCCGGTCTTCCCGTACACGAACTCGAGCTTCAATCCGTCGGGATCGGCAAAGAAGACTGCATAATAGGTCGGGCCGTAGTGCGGGTAATCGGCGGGCGGGTCGAGTATCGTCGCGCCGATGCCGCGCAGCAGGTCGTGGAGGGCGTCGACGTCCTCGCGGCTCTCCGCCGCCCAGGCGAGATGATGGAGGCCCGGCGAATAGCGATCATGCGTCCGCGCGGCACCCTCGCCGCGCGCTTCGATGATCCCGATCGAGTGGAAGGGCGCGCCGGCGCGATCCCAGTCGCTGCCATGGCCGTAATCGGCCGTACGGCGATAGCCGAGAAAGCCGAGAACCGCGTCGTAAAAGACGCGCGAGCGTTCCTTGTCGGCGACCGTCAGGTCGATGTGATGGACGAGCCCGCGCATGCTCATGCCAACGCGCCGTTCAGAGCAAGGATGCCAGCGCCGCTGAGCGCAGGCCAGGCAATATGGCGGCCCCGTGTATAAACGGCGTCGAACAGCCCAGTGGCAAGCCAGGCTGCGCCAATGGCTGCAATCAATTTGGTCGGCGTGCCGGACCAGGCCACCGCCATCGCCGAAATCAGCATCAGCACCGATGTCGCATGCCAGGCAAAATGGATGATGCGCCGTGACAGAGGGTCGGCCAGCGGTCCGGCTTCGCTGTGCAACAGCGGCACGATCAGCCTCCGGTATCCCAGCAGCGAATGAACTCCGGCCGTCGTCACCATGAAGGCGGCCGACAGCCACAACGAGATCACGCGCCGGCGCCGATCAGTTCGCGGCCGATCAGCATGCGGCGAATCTCGTTCGTCCCTGCACCGATGTCGAGAAGCTTCGCGTCGCGCCAGTAACGCTCAACCGGCCAGTCTTTCGTATAGCCCGCGCCGCCCAGTGCCTGGATCGCCTCGCCTGCGACCTTCACCGCATTTTCGCTCGCGAGCAGAATCGCGCCTGCTGCGTCGAAGCGTGTCGTCTGTCCGGCATCGCACGCTTTCGCAACATTGTAGACATAGGATCGTGCCGACTGGAGCGCGACGTACATGTCGGCAATTTTTGCCTGCATCAGCTGAAACGAACCGATCGCCTTGCCGAACTGCTTGCGCTCGCGGACATAGGGTATGACCGTGTCGAGGCAGGCCTGCATGATGCCGAGCTGGAGCCCGGCGAGTACGACGCGTTCATAGTCGAGCCCCGACATCAGAACGCCCACGCCGCCATTTTCGGGCCCCATGACCTGTTCCTCGCCGACCTCGCAGTCGGTGAAGACGAGCTCGGCGGTCGGCGAACCGCGCATGCCGACCTTGTCGATTTTCTGCCCGATCTCAAAGCCCGGCATGCCCTTTTCGATCAGGAAAGCGGTGATACCGCGTGATCCCGCTTCGGGCGAGGTCTTGGCATAGACCACCAGCGTATCGGCATAGGTCGCGTTGGTGATCCAGAACTTCGTGCCGTTGAGGACATAGCCGCCCTGGACCTTCTCGGCCTTCAGCTTCATCGACACGACGTCGCTACCCGCGCCGGCTTCCGACATGGCGAGGCTGCCGACGTGCTCGCCCGAAATCAGCTTGGGCAGATATTTCGCCTTCTGCGCGTCATTGCCCCAGCGGCGGATCTGATTGACGCACAGGTTCGAGTGCGCGCCATAGCTCAGGCCGATCGCCGCCGACGCACGCGATACTTCCTCGACCGCGATCACATGCTCCAGATAGCCAAGTCCGAGCCCGCCCCACTCTTCCTCCACCGTGATGCCATGCAGCCCGAGTTCGCCCATCGCGGTCCAAAGTTCATCGCGCGGAAACCAGTCGTCGCGGTCCGCCCGGTCGGCGAGCGGCGCGATCTTCTCATCGGCGAAGCGGGCGGTGGTATCGCGGATCATGTCGGCAGTTTCGCCAAGGGCAAAGTCGAAGTCGGGGGTGGCGCGCATGAAGGTCCCTTCGCTCATAGAGGGCCGCGATAGTGCCTCAAAATCTCAGTATATGGAAATTGAAAGGACTCAAGATTTGGCATAAGTGAAATTTATGATAAAGCGCGCGCACATTCGGCAATTCCTCGCTGTCGTCGATGCCGGCAGCTTCACGCAGGCGGCGCTGCGCATCCGCGTCACCCAGCCGGCGCTCTCGACGGGCATCGCCGAACTTGAAAAGCTCGTAGGGACTTCGCTGTTCATCCGTAACCGGCGTCAGGTCCGGCTGACGCAGGCCGGCGGCCGCTTCCTGCCGATCGCGCGCGACCTTGAACGCGGCTTCCAGGCCGCAGACGCATTTGCCGAGAACGCCCCCGCCCCCGCGAGTGAACTGAAGCTTGGCATCATTCGCTCTGTACCCGGCGAGCTGCTCCAGACGATTGTGAGAATTCTGCGTCCCGGCTTTTCCATCGAACTCGTCGAGAGCCGCGATTCTGAACTGCGGGCCGCGCTTGGCAGCGGACGTCTCCAGATGGCGTTGCTGCCCCTTCGCGCCGGCGAACGCGGCCCGCATGTGACGCCGCTCTATGAAGAGCCGCTCAGCATGTTCGTCGCCTCGGACCACCCGCTTGCGGGGCGTGTCGAGGTGGCACCAGAGGAACTGGCCGCCGAGACGATGATTGCGCGCCGGTCGTGCGAATTTCTCGACGCGACGAGCCGCTTTTTCACCCGCCATGGCGTCCGCCCGCGCTTTGCGCTGCGCAGCGAGAGCGACCAGCGGTGCCTGCGTATGGTTGCCGCCGGAATCGGGATCACTACTGCGCCTGTGTCCCTCGCAATTGAAGGCATCGTGCCGCTGGCGGTTGCGGGATATGATTTCCGCCGCGAACTCGGGCTGCTCGTCGATCCTGCATGGAGCGGGCTAGCGGGCGTCGCCGCACGGCTCAGCGATGCGATGGAAGCGATCCGCGCCGCCGGCGCCGAATGGCGTACCGCGCGGGTCGACGCCGCAGCATGAAGCTCAGGGGGCAAGTCTGGCTTGCATGGGCAAAAGGCCATACAGTTTGCGCAGCGTCGCTGCTGACGGCAAGGGCGGGGGCATGATCGATACGCTGACTCATCTCGACCGGCTCGAGGCCGAGAGCATCCATATCATGCGCGAAGTGATGGCCGAAGCGGTCAAGCCCGTGATGCTTTACAGCGTGGGCAAGGACAGCGCGGTGATGCTGCATCTTGCGCGCAAGGCCTTCTATCCTTCGCCGCCACCGTTTCCGCTGCTGCACGTCGACACGACATGGAAATTCCGGGCGATGTACGAGCTTCGCGACCGGATGGCCGCTGAAAGCGGTATGGAACTCATCGTCTATCAGAATCCCGAGGCGCTGGATCGCGGGATCAACCCTTTCGATCATGGACCCTTGCACACCGACATGTGGAAGACCGAAGGGCTGAAGCAGGCGCTCGACCTCCACGGCTTCGACGTGGCGTTCGGCGGCGCGCGCCGCGACGAGGAGAAGAGCCGCGCCAAGGAGCGCATCTTCTCGTTTCGCACATCGACGCATGGCTGGGACCCGAAGAAGCAGCGGCCCGAGCTCTGGAACCTCTACAACGCGCGCAAGGCAAAGGGGGAGAGCATCCGCGTCTTTCCGATCTCGAACTGGACCGAACTCGACATCTGGCAATATATCGCGCGCGAGAATATTCCCATCGTCCCGCTCTATTTCGCCGCGCCGCGCCCGACCGTGGAGCGCGACGGCCTGCTTTTGATGGTCGATGACGAGCGCTTCCCGCTACTTCCGGGTGAAACGCCCGTCGAGCGCTCGGTGCGCTTCCGCACGCTCGGCTGCTATCCGCTCACCGGCGCCGTCGAGAGCGCGGCGACGACTCTGCCCGAGGTCATTCAGGAAATGCTCCTCACGACCACCAGCGAACGACAAGGGCGCATCATCGACAAGGACGGCGGCGACGCGTCGATGGAGAAGAAGAAGCAGGAAGGGTATTTCTGATGACCGACCCTGTCTACGTCACCGACGCGCTGATCGCCGAGGATATCGACGCCTACCTCGCGCGTCATGAGCAAAAGTCGCTGCTCCGCTTCATCACCTGCGGCTCGGTCGATGACGGCAAGTCGACGCTGATCGGACGCCTCCTCTATGACTCGAAGATGATCTTCGAGGACCAGCTTGCGGCGCTCGAAGCCGACAGCAAGCGCGTCGGGACGCAGGGGCAGGAGATCGACTTCGCGCTGCTCGTCGACGGCCTTGCTGCCGAGCGCGAGCAGGGGATCACCATTGACGTTGCCTATCGTTTCTTCACGACCGAGAAGCGCAAATTCATCGTCGCCGACACGCCGGGCCACGAGCAATATACGCGCAACATGGTCACCGGCGCGTCGACTGCCGATCTTGCGGTGATCCTGATCGACGCGCGAAAGGGCGTCCTTACGCAGACGCGTCGGCACAGCTTCCTCGCGCACCTGCTCGGCATCCGGCACATCGTGCTCGCGGTGAACAAGATGGACCTCGTCGGCTACGACAAGGCGGTGTTCGACCGCATCGCGCTCGCCTATCGCGCTTTCGCGAGCGAGATCGGTATCACCCATTTCACCGCGATCCCGATTTCGGGCTTCAAGGGCGACAATATCACCGCGCTGTCGGAGAACACGCCCTGGTTCAAGGGACCGGCGCTGATCGAGCATCTCGAGAGCGTCGAACTCTCCAGCGCGAGCGACGAGGCGAAGCCGTTCCGGCTTCCGGTGCAATGGGTCAACCGGCCCAATCTCGACTTCCGCGGCTTTTCGGGCCAGCTCGCGAGCGGCACGGTAAAGCCCGGCGACGCCGTGCGCATCCTCCCGAGCGGCAAGACGACGACGGTCGGGCGCATCGTGACTCTCGACGGCGACCTCGACGAAGCCGTCGCGGGCCAGTCGGTCACGCTGACGCTCGCCGACGAGATCGACTGCTCGCGCGGCGACGTCATCGCCGCGGCGGACAATCCGCCCGAATCCGCTGACCAGTTCGAGGCGACGCTCGTCTGGATGGCCGACGAGGCCATGATTCCGGGCCGCGCCTATTGGCTCAAGCTCGCGACACAGAGTGTTTCGGCGACGGTGCAGGCGCCGAAATATGAGATCAACGTCAACACGCTCGACCATCTCGCCGCCAAGACGCTCGATCTGAACGGCATTGGGGTGGTCGAACTGACAACAGACAAGCCGATCACCTTCGAAGCCTATGCCGACAACAGGACGCTCGGCGGGTTCATCCTCATCGACAAGCTTACCAATGCAACCGTCGCTGCAGGGATGCTGCACTTCAGTTTGCGCCGGGCGCAGAATGTCCATTGGCAGGCGACGGACGTCAGCCGCGAGGCGCGCGCCGACCTCAAGAACCAGAAGCCCGCCTTGCTGTGGTTTACCGGCCTTTCGGGGTCGGGCAAGTCGACGATCGCCAATCTCGTCGAGAAGAAGCTGTACCGGATGAACCGGCACAGTTTCCTGCTCGACGGTGACAATGTCCGCCACGGGCTCAATCGCGATCTCGGCTTCACCGAGGCCGACCGGATCGAGAATATCCGCCGCGTCGGCGAGGTTGCAAAGCTGATGACCGATGCTGGGCTCATCGTCATCACCGCCTTCATCTCGCCCTTCCGCGCCGAACGCGACATGGTGCGCAGCATGCTGCCCGAGGGCGAATTCTTCGAAATCTTCATCGACACGCCGCTCGAAGAAGCCGAGCGGCGCGACGTGAAGGGACTCTACAAGAAGGCGCGCGCGGGGCAGCTCAAGAATTTCACCGGAATCGACAGCCCCTATGAGGCACCGGCCCATCCTGAAATTCACATCGACACCACCCGGATCACGCCCGAAGAGGCTGCCGACCTGATTGTCGAACGGCTGCTCGGCTAAGGGCGGCGAGGGAACGCTGGACAAAAGGGGGATTGATAGCCTGACATGGCGGAAAATGACGATCAACTGGCCGCACGGCTCGCGTCGGCGGCAGGCGAGATATTGCTCGACTTGCGCCGTGCGGGCGATCTGGAGGGCAAGGCACTCGGGCAGGCCGGCGACGCGGCGGCGAATGCGATGCTGTGCCGCGAACTGCGCGCCGCACGCCCCGGCGACGGGCTGTTGTCGGAGGAAGAAAAGGATAATCGGGCCCGTCTCTCGCAATCACGCGTCTGGATCGTCGATCCGCTCGACGGCACGCGCGAATATGGCGAGGGTCGCAGCGACTGGGCGGTGCATGTCGCGCTTGCGATCGACGGTGTCGCGGCGGTCGGCGCGGTCGCGCTTCCGGGCCTCGGCCTCACGCTGACCTCTGGCGCACCTCTTCCGCTCGCCAAAGCGAACAGGCCGCCGAAGATGCTCGTCAGCCGCACGCGGCCAGCGGCCGAGGCGGTCTTTGTCGCCGAAGCGCTCGGCGCCGAACTCGTGGCGATGGGCTCAGCAGGCGCCAAGGCGATGGCGGTCGTGCGCGGCGAGGCTGATATCTACCTCCACAGCGGAGGCCAATTTGAATGGGACAATTGCGCACCCGTCGCGGTTGCTGCAGCGGCCGGGCTCCACGTCAGCCGCGCCAACGGCTCGCCGCTTCGTTACAATAATGCCGACACCTATCTTCCCGACCTGCTTATCTGCCGCAAGGAACTGGCGGACGATGTGCTGCGGCTCGCGGCAGAATTTTCACGGGCCTGACCGGTCTCCCATTGCCAGCGCCCCCGCCGCGCCGTAACCCGTTTTATCAAGAAACCGAATAGCTGGGAGACGCGCGATGACCGACCTGCCTGACACCAATCTCGTCATGCTCACGCTGGTAAAGCCGGAGGGCGAGCTCGAAGTTTTCCTCGAGCGACGGCCGATGCCCGACCCGGCGCCGCACGAGGTACTGGTCAAAGTGCTGGCGACCCCGATCAACCCGTCCGACCTCGGACTGCTCCTGGGCGCGGCAGACATGTCGACAGCGCGCGCGTCGACCCGCGACGGGCTGCCTCTCGTCACCGCCGATATCCCCCCGCCCGCCATGCGCGCGATGGCGGGGCGCGTCGGCGATGCACTTCCCATTGGCAACGAAGGCTGCGGGCTCGTCGTCAAGGCCGGTTCCTCGCCCGAGGCGCAGGCATTGCTCGGCAAGACGGTCGCGCTTTTGGGCGGCGAAATCTATGCCGAATATCGCTGCCTTCCGGCGCAGATGTGCATGTTGCTCCCCGATGGTACCGACCCGCGCGACGGTGCTTCCTGTTTCGTCAATCCGCTCACCAGCCTGGCTTTCACCGAAACCATGCGCATGGAGGGGCATAGCGCGCTCGTCCACACCGCCGCCGCGTCGAACCTCGGCCAGATGCTGGTCAAGATTTGCGCAAAGGACGGCATCCCGCTGGTCAATATCGTGCGCAGCGAGGCGCAGGTCACTCTCCTCAAGAGCATCGGCGCGACGCATGTGATCAACAGCAGTGATGCGGATTTCATGGACCAGCTCACCGCCGCCTTGACCGAGACCGGCGCCACCTGTGGTTTTGACGCGATCGGGGGCGGCAAGCTTGCAGGGCAGATCCTGGCTTGCATGGAGGCAGCGGCGGTCAAACGGATGACGACCTACAGCCGCTATGGCTCGGATACATTCAAGCAGGTCTATATTTATGGCGCCCTCGATCTTGGTCCGACCATCCTCAACCGCAGCTTCGGCCTGACCTGGTCGCTCTCGGGCTTCCTTTTGACCCCCTTCCTCCAAAAGGCGGGTATGGAAGTGAACATGCGCCTTCGCCAGCGCGTGGTCGACGAACTCACGACCACGTTCAAGAGCCATTACAGCCACGAAATCTCGCTGACCGATGCGCTGGCGCTCGATATCATCGCTGAGTATAATGCAAAGCGGACGGGCGAGAAATATCTGATCCGCCCCCACGGGTAAGGGGTGCCGCGGGTTCGATCGGGGCGCTGCGCTCAGTCGAGCTTGCGATACATCACGAACGCGTCGACATATTCTCCGCTGGGAAGGCGAAAGGCCTCTGGCAGTCGCCCCACGACCTCGAACCCGAGCGATCTCCAGAGGCGCACGGCGCGCTCGTTCGTGCTGACCACGAAATTGAACTGCATGGCTCGATAGCCGCTGGCCCTGGCATGGTGGATGGAGTGCTCGCACATCCGGCGAGCAATGCCGCGCCCTGCGGCATCGGCGCGCGTCATATAGCCGCAGTTGCACACATGACCGCCGCCGCCGCCCTGGTTCGCCCGCAAATAGTAAGTGCCCAGGATTTCACCCTTTTCCTTTTCCTGGGCAACGAAGACGTGCTTGTCGGGGGCAAACCACATCTCGAGGGCTTCTTCCTCGCTCATCCCGGGGTCGCACGAATAGGTAGAGCCTTCGCGGATCGTCGGCATGATGATCGCGGCTATGGCCCGAACATCGGCCGGCACGGCAGGTCGGATAATCATCTCTTTCTCTCAGCAGCCGGCCACGCGATGCAAATCATCCCGCGACCAGGAGCAAGGGATGAAGGGATCGCCCTGTGCAACAAACGGCGCGACGCGCCTTGTTCCCTCGCTGTGCCTTGCGATGGCGAGCGGGGCGGCACCGCTACCGCTTCATGCATTGGCGTGCGTCATCGCGCTTAAACTCGCCGCAGTTCCAGAGCGCCTTTTCGAACCCTGCCTTGTCGTCGCGAAGATAGGAAAAGCTCATTGCCGCGCGCTGGGTCTCGCTCATCGCGTCATTGGCGGGCTTCAGCATCGGGTTCGTCCAACCCATGAACTTGCAATAGGGCTTTTCGCCGCATAGCCGCAGGGCGAGTGTGACGAAGCTTTCGGGTGGTGCGCGGCGGTCTAGCTGGACGTAGAGCGTATCGCGACCCGTCGCCTCGCCCGCACCCGGCACGAGGCGCACCTCCTTGGGAAGCGTATCGGCCTCGGCATCTGCGAGCGCGCTTGCAGGGGAGAGGGCGAATGCGTGGAGAGGGGAAATCGCGGCGAGCTTGGCAACCGGTGCGTCCTGCCCCGACACGGCACCCCGGAACGCGCCCGGGGTTCCCCAATAGCCTGGCCAGCGGAAAAAGAGGTGCGTGTCGACGATCGCGATCTTCTGGAGGCTGTCGCTCCAATAGGGCCGTACCCAGTCGGTGTGGTAATGGGTTGCGAGCCCGACGCGCGGGTCCGTGATCCCCGAGAGCATCATCTCTGCCAGCACCTGCGCGCGGCTCCACGCTGCGTCGGAATAGCGGCGGTTCAGCGCGCCATCGCAGGTGAAGGTGAATTGGCACCCGGTGGCACGCTCGGAGCCTTGGAACACCACGGCACAAATCGACTTGGGAAAGGCGGGGTGCCGCACTCGGTTGATGACGACCTGCCCGACGGCTTGCTGGCCTTTCGCATCATCGCCCGCTTCATAGAGCATCGCAGCGGCGAGGCAGTCCCGCGCGCGGCCACGGTTCTCGGCATCGCCGGGATAGGTAAAGGGGCGCGCAGCTGCGAAACCCTTGAGAACAAGAGGGATACGCGCGTTGGCCGCGCGCGCATCGACGGGGGCGATCGGTGCGAGTTCGGTCGGCAGAACTTCGGGCACCGCTTCGGCAGGCGGCGCTACCGGGCGCGGGAGTGCAGCAGCGTCCATTCGGCGACTGGGCGCGCTGGCATAAAGTACGGTGACGATGGCGGCCACCGAAAGCAGGACGAACAGCCACCCCGACCATTCGCGCCGCGTCGGCAACGTCTCCTGGCGCGCGCTGAGGCGCATGGTGCAAAATCAGATCTCGGGCAGGAAATCGGGCACCGACAAATAGCGTTCGCCAGTGTCGTAGTTGAATCCCAGAATGCGGCTACCTTGTGGCAGGTCGGGCACCTTCTGCGCGATAGCGGCAAGCGTCGCGCCCGACGAGATGCCGACAAGCAGGCCCTCTTCCGCCGCCGACCGGAGCGCCATCGCCTTGGCGTCGGCGGCGTCTATCGTGATCACCCCGTCGAGCAGATCGGTATGGAGGTTACGCGGAATGAATCCGGCGCCAATGCCCTGGATCGGGTGCGGACCAGGCTGGCCGCCCGAAATGACGGGGGAGGCAACGGGTTCGACAGCATAGACCTTCAGATGGGGCCAATGCTCCTTCAGGAATTTGGCGCAGCCTGTGATGTGCCCGCCCGTGCCGACGCCGGTAATCAACACGTCGATGGGCGTGTCCTTGAAATCGGCGAGGATTTCAGGTCCGGTCGTGCGGTAGTGGATGTCCACATTGGCGTCATTCTCGAACTGTTGCGGCATCCACGCGCCTGGCGTGGTCTCGACGAGCTCGATCGCGCGTTCGATCGCGCCCTTCATGCCCTTTTCGCGCGGCGTCAGGTCGAACGTTGCGCCATAGGCGAGCATCAACCGGCGGCGTTCGAGCGACATGCTCTCCGGCATGACCAGGATCAGCTTGTAACCCTTGACCGCGGCGGCCATCGCAAGGCCAATGCCGGTGTTCCCCGACGTCGGTTCGACGATGGTGCCGCCGGGCTTCAGGCTGCCGTCTTTTTCGGCCGCCTCGATCATGGCAAGGCCGATACGATCCTTGATCGAGCCTCCGGGATTGCTCCGTTCGGACTTGATCCAGACTTCTGCGTCCGGAAACAGCTTGGCCACGCGGATGTGCGGCGTATTGCCGATGGTTTCGAGGATCGAATGGACTTTCATCGTCGCTGTGCACCTTCTTGATATGCGAACCGTGGATCGCGCCGCGCGAAGCGATGCGGCCAGTCCCCCGAGCGGGTCCAGAGCGCCACGTCCGCGAGGGCGGGTGTTGGCGCGGGTTGTAACGATGCGAGCAGATACTGTCCATAAGGCCAGTCGCCGAGAGCCGAGTCCGCGTTGATGTGCCCGAACGGACCGGCGTTGACGAAGCGCGCGCCCCAGTTGCGCGCGAGGCGCCAGACATGCGCGGTCGAGGCATAAGGATCGTTCTCGCTTGCGATCGCGATGAATGTCTGGCGGGGTATCAGCATTGGCGACTGGGTAAAGCTTGCGAGCCGCCCCTGGCGGGGCAGGCGTGCAAGGTCGGGCGGGGCAACGAGCAGCGCGCCTGCCACCCTTGCGCGTGCAAAGCCGTTCGCGGCGGCAAACCAATGGGCGAAGGCATGGCATCCGAGGCTGTGCGCTGCGATGAGAACCGGCGATTCCTGAGCGTCTATCGCGTCGGCTATCGCGGCCACCCACTCATCCTGGTGAGGATCGTCCCAATGGCCAAGTTCGACTCGCTCGGTGGAAGCGAACTTTTGCTCCCAGAGGCTTTGCCAGTGGGCAGGGCCACTGTTGTGAAGCCCTGGAATAGTCAGGATCTTATAGCGAATACTGGACGCTTGCATGGCGGTCGCTCCATATCAGGATGAAGGGAAAGCCGCGGTGACGGGTGAGTCCGATATAATTCAACCAAACAAATAGACAATAGCCGCTTTGACGAACCGGGGCCGGGGTGCGGCGAGCGGTGAGGCTTCCGATTATCTGAACTGCGGCTCGAAGGTTTTGGCGCGTCGCAGCTCGGGGAAAAGCCACGACCAGAGCGCCGTGACACCCATCGCCGCAGCGCCGCCCACGGCGACCGCGCCGACCGGGCCCAGCAGCCCCGCCATCGCACCCGCGCGCATTTCGCCAAGCTCGTTCGAGGCCGAAATCGCGAGCCCGAAAGCGGCACTGACCCGCCCACGCATATGATCGGGTGTGTTGAGCTGAATCAGCGTGCCGCGCACAAAGACCGAGAACATGTCGGCCGCGCCCATGACCACAAGCAGGCCCAGCGAGAGGAAAAAGTGTGTCGAAAGTCCAAAGCCGAGCGTCACGGCCCCGAATACAGCGACCGCCCACAGCATTTTGACGCCGACATTGTGCTCGATCGGCCGGATCGCAAGACCAAGCGCGACCACCGCAGCGCCGACGGCGGGCGCCGCGCGCAAGAAGCCGAGCCCTTCTGACCCTGCATGAAGGATATCGCGCGCATAGACGGGCAGCATTGCCGTTGCGCCCGCGAGCAGCACGGCAAAGAGGTCGAGCGTGATCGTGCCGAGAAGAAAACGTTCACTCCATACGAACTGCAACCCGTCGACCATCTCGCGCAGCGGATGACGCCGCACTTCGGCGGGAGGCGGTTGAACGGGGCGAACGCGGCTGATTGTGAACGCGGAGAGTGCGAGGAGGATAGCGGCAAAGATATAGACCGACGCGGCATGGGCGGCATAGATGAGGCCTCCCGCGGCAGGACCGATTACCGATGCGGACTGCCATGCGATGCTGCTCATAGCAATCGCGCGCGGCAGGACCGCGGGCGGAACGATATTGGGCGCGATGGCGCTCATCGCGGGGCCGGAAAAGACGCGCGCCACGCCATGCAAGGCCGCGAGGCTGAACAAGAGCGGTAGCGTCAGCGCATCTTGCGCGGTGAACCACCAGAGCGTTGCGGCGATGCAAAGGTCGATAAGGTTCGAGAAAATCGCAACGCTCCGCCGCTCGAAGCGATCTGCCGCCCAGCCCGCAACCGGCGTCAGCACCGCAAGCGGAATGAACTGGAAGAGGCCGAGAAGGCCAAGCTGAAACGAGGCCTCCTTGATCGACATGCCATAGTCGGTGCGTGCGGTGTCGTAGAGCTGGTAGCCGATGACAACGACCATCGCGATCGTCGCCATCACGGCAGTGAAGCGCGCGAACCAGAAATATCTAAAGTCGGCGAATTGAAGCGGGGAGGAGGGCTTGCCGGGGACGGGGGCCGGCAAGGTGTTATCGACCGACGGGGGAGGGGGTATCGTCGCCATGTGCCGCTCGCCCTAACGCGCTTTTTTGCACCGCACCAGATGGCACAGCCGTTGTTCGTCGATTATCGGATGCGCGCGGGGACTTTGGGTGGCAAAACCACAAGAACGGACAGAGGGAGATCTTGGTATGACACGCAAATTGACCCGCTTCGGCGGGGCTGCGCTCGCGGGTGCACTCCTCATTCTCGGCGGCTGCAACGCGAGTGACAACAAATCCGCCACCGCTCCCGCGACATCGACGGCCACGACATGGAGCACGTTTCGCGATGCCTTCCTCGCCGGCTATTTCCCGCTCAACCCGACATTTGCGGTCTATCAGGGCAAGCATGAATATGACGGCCAACTACCCGATTGGTCGCCTGAGGGGATCGAAAGGCAGGCGGCATTCCTCGAAAAGGCGATCAAGGACGCCAGGGCTTTCAGCGGCGACATGTCCGATGCGGAAAAATTCGAGCGTGACTATCTCGTCCGTGTCGCCGAGGGGCAGCTTTTCTTTCTGCGCGATACCGATTTTGCACAAAAGAACCCGGCATTCTACGTCGGCGCTCTCGATCCCAATGTCTATATTGCGCGCGCCTATGCAGACCCTGCAACGCGGATGAAGGCGTTCATTGCGTATGCCGAGAATATCCCGGCGGCTGCGGCACAGATCAAGGCGAACCTCAAGTTGCCGCTTCCGGCGACCTTTGTGAAATTCGGTACGGCGGGGTTCGGCGGCTTTGCCGAATATTATACCGGCGATGCCAAGGCTGCTTTCGCCGCCGTGAAGGACACCGCGCTCCAGAAGCAGTTCGACGAGGCGGCTGCCAAGGCCTCAGCGGCGATGAAGGATCTCGCCGCCTATGTCGGATCGCAGCCGGGAACTGCGGACGGCTATGCGCTCGGTGCCGACAAATTTGCGAAGCTCATCCTCACAAACGAGGCGGTAGACACGCCGCTTGATGAGCTTGAACAGATCGGCAAGGCCGATCTCAAGCGCAATCAGGATGCCCTCAAGGCCGCGTGTGCGGCCTATGCCGCTGGGGCGACGATTGCAGACTGCATGAAGCGGATGAACGCGGACAAGCCCGCTGACGGCCCCGTCGCCGAGGCGCGCCGACAACTGCCGCAGCTCCGCGCGTTCCTCCTTGAAAAGGACTTGGTTTCGATCCCCGGTACCGAACAGGCCCAAGTCGAGGAATCGCCGCCCTACAACCGCCAAAATAGCGCTTACATTGATATCCCTGGCCCTTATGAGAAGGGTCTGCCATCGGTCTACTATATCTCGCCCCCGGACCCCGCGTGGGACAAGGCAACGCAGGATGCTTTCGTACCCGGCAGAAAGGATCTGCTCTTTACCTCGGTTCACGAGGTGTGGCCGGGTCATTTTTTGAACTTTCTTCACTCGAACCGCGCCAAGAGCATCTTTGGCAAGCTTTTCGTGGGCTATGCCTTCGCCGAGGGCTGGGCGCACTACACCGAGGAAATGATGTGGGAGGCGGGCCTTGGGAATGGCGATCCCGAGACGCACATCGGCCAGCTGTCAAATGCGCTGCTGCGCGATTGCCGTTTCCTGTCGGCGATCGGGCTCCACACTCAGGGCATGACGGTCGCGGACAGCGAGAAGATGTTCAAGGAGCAATGTTTCCAGGACGAAGGCAACGCGCGTCAGCAGGCCGCCCGCGGCACCTACGATCCGCTTTATCTCAACTATACGCTCGGCAAGCTCATGATCCGCAAACTGCGTGACGATTGGACGAAGGGGGACCGATCGAGGTGGAAGGCCTTCCACGACGAATTCTTGTCCTATGGTGGTCCGCCGATCCCGATGGTGCGCGCAGCGATGATGAAGGAAAATGCGCCGAGGGCGATATTCTGACCCGCGGCGCTCCTGCCGCGCCATTACACCGGCGCGCGCAGCCGCGCGACGAAGAAGCCGTCGAGGCCGCCGGCATCTGCGAGCATGGAGGGAAGGGTGCGAACAAATCCGTGCCTGTCGGGGACGACGCCTTGCGGCAATTCGTCGTGCTGCGCTGCTACGATCGCCCAGGCCGGATGATCGGCGAGGAAGGCAGCGATCTGATTCTCACCCTCGGCCTGCTCGAGCGAGCAGGTTGCGTAGACCAGCAGGCCGCCGGGCTTCAACCAGCGCGCAGCGCGCTCCATCAGCTCCCCCTGCAGCTTCGCCATCCCCGCAATCTGCGCCGGTTCAATCCGGTGCAGCACATCAGGGTGACGGCGAAAGATGCCCGTCGCCGAGCAGGGCGCGTCGAGCAGTATCGCGTCAGCGGGAGCATCGGGCTCCCAGGCGCGAATGTCCCCTTGAGTGACGTCAGCGCAAAGCCCGGTGCGGTTGAGGTTGGCTTTCAGCCGTTCGAGGCGCTTGGCGCTTGAATCGACGGCGGCGACGTTCCAGCCCGCGGCGGAAAGCTGCATCGTCTTGCCCCCCGGTGCGGCACAGAGGTCGAAAGCGCGCCGGCCGTGCCCGGCTCCAAGCAGCCGTGCGGGTATGGATGCAGCAAGGTCCTGCACCCACCAGCCGCCCTCCAGAAAACCCGGCACATCTTCGATCGCACGGCCGCGGGGCAAGCGGCGATGTCGCGGTGCAAGCGCGGGAAATTCGCTCCATTCGGTCCCGTCCGGTTCGGCTGCAAAGCTGAGATCCATCGGGGGCGGGCTGCTCCATGCTGCCGAGGCGGCTGTCGCCGTCGCGTCGCCCCACTGAGCGCTCCAGCGGGCCGCGACCGCAGGCGGCAGGCTGGCGATCGCAGGCAGGTTCCACGCCTCCTGCTGCGCGCGCGACAGGAGCGCGTGGACGAGGCGGCGCGGCCCGCCGTCAACGAGCGGCAGCGCGGTGGCGACGACCGCGTGCGGCGGGGATTTGAGCACGAGCAATTGCGCAAGGGCGATGCGAAGGACCGCACGCGACTTGACGTCGTCGGGAAGTGGTTGGGGCGTTGCGCGGTCGATCAATGCGTCGATATCGACCATCCAGCGCAGCGCCTCGGACACGATTGCGATTGCAAATGCCCGGTCCGCGGGCGCGAGCCCTTGCGTCGCAGCATGGGCGGCGAGGTCGAGCGGGTCGCCGCGGCGCAACACGGCGTCGATCAGGCGCAGCGCCGCACGGCGCGGCGCGGTCCCTGCCGGCTCGCCGGCGAGAGGGCGGCGGCGAGCGGGTCGACGCTCAGCCATTGAGGCCACGATGAGGGAGGTTGGCGGAAGCCTGCAAAATCATTATCTGGACCTCAACTTTCACTCTATCCAGGA
Source organism: Sphingopyxis sp. 113P3 (assembly GCF_001278035.1). NCBI lineage: Bacteria > Pseudomonadati > Pseudomonadota > Alphaproteobacteria > Sphingomonadales > Sphingopyxidaceae > Sphingopyxis > Sphingopyxis sp. 113P3. The sequence continues at coordinate 2,495,207 of NZ_CP009452.1, read as the reverse complement.
CGGTCGGATGACCCAAGAAAGCAAGTCGAGCATCGGCGGCACGCCGCGCGCCATGAAGCGCCCTGCCCATGTCAAGGCGCCCGCTGGCTGGACAAACGAACCGATTCCGGCGCCGAAGGCGATCACCCCTGAACCCGACGAGGCCCAGCCGGGCGGACGCAATCCGGTGCGCTATGGCGATTGGGAACTCAAGGGGCTCGCGATCGACTTTTGACGCGCCGCGCAGCGCGGTCAAAAGGGATTCATCCGCGCCGGGACCCCCGAGCGGTCGACAAACTGATGTTTGAGCGCCGCTGCTATGTGGATCAGGACCAGCGCCAGCATTGTCAGCCCCAGCAGCTCGTGTCGCTCGTGCATCACATCGGCGAGCGCCTTGTCTGGCGCCGCGATCGAGGGAAGTGTGAACAGCCCGAAGAAGTCGATCGGGCGATCCGCGGCCGACATCCACACCCAACCCGAAAGCGGCAGCAGAAGCAGCAGCGCATAGAACAGAAAGTGCACGATCCTGCTGAGCAAGATTTGCCATGCCGCAATGCCTGCGGGAAGTGGCGGCGGCTTGTGCAGGAGCCGCCAGACGATCCGTATCAGCGTGAGTGCGAGGATTGCGATGCCGAGCGGCCTGTGAACGCTCATCGCGGCGCGGTGCATGTCGCGCGGCATTCCCTCGGTCAGCATCGCGAGGCCGATGTTCGCGATAACCGCGAAGCCGATCAGCCAGTGAAGCCAGATGGCCACCTTCGTATAGCGCGATTCCGTGGTCGATCCGACGAAGGCGCTTGCGGTGGTGGCCATGGCTCAATTCCTCATGCGGTGGGGGCTTCCGTCACCAATTGCATCTTGCCGCTTTTCACCTGTTCGGCAAACACTTCGCGCATCAGCTGCAGCGAGAAAAGGTGCGCGAAAATGAGGCCGAGCATTCCGTTCTGCATCATCTTGCGCAGCACGTCGCCGCGCAGTTCGCGCAGCTTGGCTTCGTCCACCATCTGGAAACCGCGATAGATATAGGGCTGGCTGCTTCCCTCAGGGGTAATGCTGACCTCGCCGTCCATCAACAGGTCGGCCTTCTTCAGTTCCTCGACAAACATCCCCGTGCGCTGGCCTGCTTCTTCGAAATTCTTGCAGAATTCCAGGATCGCGTTGGTCGCCTCGGTCGGCTTGCCATCTTCGAACAGCTTGTCCCCTTCGTCGAACTTGCCGATCGCGCCTGCGGTCGGGTCGAAGCAGAGCGACAGTTCGTCCGAATCCGGGCGAAGACGCGCGAGAAGGAACGGATAGCGGCGGATATAGGCCGGGACATAAACCGGGTTGATCAGTTTTCCTTCTGCATCAACGAAGGTGTTCATGCCCTCGTTCATCCCCATCAGGGCGAGCGGGACGGGATTGTCACCCGCGGAGAAGACGATCGGGAAAAAACGGCACGCCGAGGAAAATTCGTCGGTGGTCAGCGGCACGGCATGCTGGTCGACCAGAAAATCGGCGCTGTCCATCGAGCGAGCACGAAAATCGGCATGATCGACGCTCGAAAGCGGAGCGAGATCCTTGTAGAAAAGCGGCAGATTGGCGTTGGCGGGCGCAGTGGCCATGATGAAGCTCCGAAACGGGGGCCCGAGGGGGCCAAAAAAAGACAATGGCGCGCCTTATTGGTCCACGCGCCGCGACGCAAGGGCCGATGCCGGGTGCGCGCCTCTTCAGGCGATCAGCTTGCCCGGATTGAACAGCCGGTTGGGATCGAGTCCCGCCTTGACGCCGCGCAGCGCTGCGAGCCGTGCGGGGCTGTCGAGTTCGGCGAGCAGGTCGCGTTTCATCTGACCGATGCCATGCTCCGCGGAGATCGAACCGCCAAGTTCAAGGACATGGCGGTAGACGAGGCGGCTGAGCCCCTCGCCGTGCAGGGCAAGCCAGTGCATGCCGTCCACATCAGGTGGCGGCTGGACATGGTGATGCACATTGCCATCGCCCAGATGCCCGAATGACAGTGCGCGCGCGCCGGGGTAGGCGGCGGCGAGCCGCGCGGGGTTTTCGGCAATAAAGCGCGGCATTGCATCGACCGGAACGCTGACGTCGTGCTGGAGCGCTGGGCCTTCGGCGCGTTCGGCCTCGGAAATCGAGTCGCGCAGTCGCCAGAATGCCTCACTTTCGGCCTCGTTCTTGGCGATCACGACATCGGTGATCAGTCCGGCCTCAAGGGCCGCGCCGAGCTGCGCCTGAAGCGCCGCATCGAGACCGTGATCATCATCGCCTGCCAGCTCGACCAGCGCGTACCACGCGTGGGGGGCATCGAGAGGCGCGCGCGTTTGCGGAACGTGGCGCAGAACTGCGGTGAGGCAAGCGTGCGGAATGATCTCGAACCCTTCAAGCTGGCGGCCGAGCGCGACGTCAAGGCGGCGCAGGAGCCTGAGCGCGGCTTCGGGGGATTCAAGGCCGATCCACGCGGTTGCCCGCGCTGTGGCCGCAGGGACCAGCCGCAGGCAAGCGGCGGTAATGACGCCCAGCGTCCCCTCCGCGCCGCAGAGAAGATGTTTAAGATCGTAGCCGCGATTGTCCTTCTTGAGCGGTGCAAGGCCGTCGAAAATGCTGCCGTCGGGCATTACAGCTTCGATCCCTGCAACGAGCGCACGCATCGTGCCGTGCCGCAGAACCTGCGTGCCGCCGGCGTTGGTCGACACGAGACCGCCAATCGTCGCAGACCCCTTGCCGCCCAGCGTCAAAGGGAAGCGCAGCCCGTGTTCGAGCGCAGCATGGTGGAAGACCTCGAGGATGACGCCGGCCTCCACCACCGCAAGCCGCGCCGCCACGTCGATCAAGCGGATTTGGTTCAGGCGGCGAAGGCTGAGCAGGAGCTGATTGCCGCTGGCATCGGGCGTGGCGCCTCCGACCATGCCGCTGTTGCCTCCCTGCGGCACGAGCGCGGCGCGTTCCGCAGCGCACAGCTGCACCACCGCTGCCACCTCTTCGGCCGTCGCCGGGGAGAGCATCGCTGCTGCTCGCCCGTGATATTTCCCGCGCCAGTCGGTCAGCCACGGCGTCATGGCATCCGGATCGTCGCTATACCCCTTGGTCCCGAGCAGGGTTTTCAGCTGGCCAAGGAGGCGAGGGGAAGGGGGCTGCGTCATGGTCATTCGATCCGGTTGGTCGCGCCCGGCTTGACAGCGGGGCCTGAAAGCAATTCATTTGTGGTTCAATCGCAGGCGTTAAAGGGGGCGATGGACGAATAGGACCTTTTCGTCCAGCCGGCATTGGGAGCCTAGGGTGAGTAGCTTTATCGGGATCGGCGCAAAAAGCGCGGTATTGCGCGCGTGTTGACGGCAGCTGCCCTGTTGCTCGCGGCGCATCGCGCGGATGCGGAAATTCTCGTGCCGCAGCCCGCGCCGCTCGTCGCTGTCGCACCACAGCTTGAACCGCCCGCGGCGTCTTATTGGCAGGTGATCATCGAGGAGCAGATCATCATTCGCGTTCCGGCAAAGCGCACGCCGCTGACAAATTTCTCGGCTCCCCCAGCGCCGCGAGCACGGCTGCGGGACGACCCGCCCGTCGTGTGGAAAGAGAAAAAGGCCCCGAAATGCGTCGCCATGCGGGACATTAGAGGCATGCAGGCGGTGCAGCGCGACAGCATCGACCTGATTACCCGTCAGAACCAGCGTCTGCGGGCTCAACTCAACCGCGGCTGTCAAGCGCTCGACTTCTATGCCGGTTTCTATATGAAGGGAAACAAGGACGGACGACTCTGCGAGGACCGGGACGAGATTCATGCTCGCAGTGGCGCGCGGTGCGAAGTCGACAAGTTTCGCTTGCTGGTGGCAGTGCCTCGGGGCGACGACTGAGGCGGTAATTCAACGCCTTCCTTGACTTTTCGTTGCGATTTGCCCAAGGGCCGCGGCAGCAATGGCGGACGTGGGCGCTGTGCTGACCCGTTTTTTCCGGACATGATGACCCTATGAAATTTGCCGACCTCGGCCTTTCCGATGAACTTCTGCGCGCCGTTACCGAAGCGGGCTATGACGAACCAACACCGATCCAGGCGGGCGCGATCCCGTCGGTGCTGATGATGCGCGACATGATCGGCATCGCCCAGACGGGAACGGGCAAGACCGCCTCGTTCGTGCTGCCGATGATCGACATCCTTGCCCATGGCCGCGCCCGGGCGCGCATGCCGCGATCGCTGATCCTCGAGCCGACGCGGGAACTTGCAGCGCAAGTTGCAGAGAATTTCGAGAAATACGGTAAATACCACAAGCTCTCGATGGCGCTCCTTATAGGCGGCGTGCAGATGGGCGACCAGGTGAAGGCGCTCGAAAAGGGCGTCGACGTCCTCATCGCGACGCCCGGCCGCCTCATGGACCTGTTCGAGCGCGGCAAGATTTTGCTGACCGGCTGCGACCTGCTCGTCATCGATGAAGCCGACCGGATGCTCGACATGGGATTCATCCCCGACATCGAGAATATCTGCACCAAGCTGCCGGCGAATCGGCAAACGTTGCTCTTCTCCGCAACCATGCCACCGCCGATCAAGAAGCTGGCGGACAAGTTCCTGTCGAACCCGAAGACAATTGAGGTCGCGCGCCCGGCGAGCCGAAACGAGAATATCGAGCAATTTCTCGTCAAGACCAGCGAGCGCGGCAAGCGCGAGACGCTACGCAATCTTCTCGATGCCGAGGACGTGAGTACCGCGATCATCTTCTGCAATCGCAAGACGACGGTGCGCGAACTTGCCAAATCGCTCCAGCGCTCCCGCTATGCCGCAGGCGAGATCCACGGCGACATGGACCAGTCGAGCCGCATCGCTGAACTCGACCGCTTCAAACGCGGGGATATCAACATCCTGGTTGCCTCCGATGTCGCGGCGCGCGGGCTCGACGTAAAGGGCGTTACTCATGTCTTCAATTTCGACGCGCCCTGGCACCCGGATGACTATGTTCACCGGATAGGCCGCACCGGCCGCGCGGGCGCAAAGGGGCGTGCCTTCACTCTCATTACGTCATCCGATGATGAAGCGATCGACAATATCCAGAAGCTGACCGGCTATACGATCCCGGTGCACGACGCGGGCAAGGGTGAAACCGCCCCAGCGAAGGACGAAGAGCGAGAACCTCGCGAAGCTCGCGAAACTCGCCGGGAGAAACCGGAACGCAGCGGTCGCAGCAAGGCGAAGCGCGCCGAGGCGGCGGAGAAGCCGGCTCCCAATCCCAAGAAGGCTGACGAGCGCAAATCCGCTCCGGCGACGCGTCGTTCGCAGGACGATGACGGTCCCGATGATGGCTGGAACGGTCCGCTGCCCGATTTCTTGTCGGTGGGCTTCGGCAACTGAGGCGGCAGGTCCGGTCAGAGCCGGACCAGCATTTTTCCGATATTGGCACCTGCGAAGAGGCCGAGGAAGGCTTTGGGCGCCGCCTCGAGACCGTGGTGCACGGTCTCGCGCATCGTTACCGCCCCGCTTGCGATTAATCCGCCCATGTCGGCGTAGAATTCTTCCATGCAGTCGAAGAACTGGTCCGTGTAGATAAAGCCTTCCATGCGAATACGCGCCGGGATGGTACGAATGAGATGGTGCATCTTTTGCGGATGGCCGTCATTATAGACGTCAATCATGCCGCAGATGGCGAAGCGTGCGAAATCGTTGGCGCTCGCGAAAGCTGCGTCAAGATGCTCGCCGCCGACATTGTCGAAATAGACGTCAATGCCAGGTTTACCGAGCGTGTCCAACGCCGCTGCAAGCCCATCGAGGACAGGCCCGGCCTTGTAGTCGATGACAGCGTCAGCGCCCAATTCACTGATCCAAGCGCATTTTTCTGCACCACCAGCAGATCCGATCACGACCATCTCGCGCGCCTTTGCGATCTGGACCACCGCCGATCCCACTGCGCCCGCGGCGGCGGAAACGAAGACGGTGTCGCCAGCTTTGGCGGCCGCGATGCGCAGCAGACCAATCCAGGCGGTACCGCCTGTGAGGCCCATATTGTGAAGAAAGGTCTGGGGAGGCATTCCTGCAGCAAGCGCATCGGCAGGAAGCTTGAAAGGTGCCATGTCGAGCCCGATCACACCGCCGTCGCGCCAGCCCCCCATGTGCAAGATGAGGTCGCCAGGAGCGAACCCATCCATGTGGCTCTCGATCACCTCGCCGATCGCGCCGCCGGTCATCGGCCGGTCAAGTTGAAAGCTCGCGGTGTAGCTTTTCGCATCGTTCATCCGCCCACGCATGTAGGGATCGACCGACAGCCAATGATTGCGAACGCGAAGCTGGTCCCTCTCGAGCGGTGCTTCGGGAAGCTCGCGCAACGCGAAATCATCCATCGTCGGCAGCCCTTGCGGACGCTTGAGCAGATGCCAGGCCTTCGCCATATGTCTCACCCCCACTTTTTGTCCGGCGGACGGCTCATTGGTCAGAAAAGCCGTTGCCACTGTCAAGCTTGCTCGTTAAGAGGCCGCCGGTCGCGGGGCCGTAGCTCAGATGGGAGAGCGCTGCAATCGCACTGCAGAGGTCAGGGGTTCGATTCCCCTCGGCTCCACCACGACCCTTCTCCTTTGTTGCTGAAGCGTGCCGACCGGGGACAGAAAGGGGCCATCCCCGGCCATGCGTCATGCCGCGGGCCGCTGGGGCAGCGCCTTGCTCCGGGCCGCGAACCAGCCGCGAGCCCGCTTCATCGGCTCCGTTCGTCACAGCAACTGGACAAGCGCGAAAAGCATTTGGTAGTCAGGTTGTTCAGGCGGGCTTTACGAAACCATCAAGGACACGTTTGGTGCCCGCCTGCTCGAATTCGACCTCGAGCTTGTTGCCATCAATGTCGGTGATCGCGCCGTAACCAAATTTTTCATGGAACACGCGCATGCCGATCGCGAGATCGGCTCGCGGCCTGGCGCCCACAGAGGCAGCGGGCGCCCTTTCGCTCGGGGCGGGAGCGCGGGTGATCGTCGACGCGCCGGCCACCGCGCGTTGCCAGGCCGGGCCGCGCGTCATCGTTCGCGCAGGATTTCGCTCGGCGACATGTGCAAAGGGATCGCCCTGCGCCGCCCAGTTGGCGCGCCACAGGCTCTGACCGCCGCCGAAACTGTTCTCGCTCTCGACGAACTCGGGCGGGATTTCCGCGATGAATCGGCTCGGAATGCTGCTCATCCACTGGCCGTAGATACGACGGTTCGCGGCGTGATAGATGCTGGCGCGCTGCCGCGCGCGGGTAATCGCGACATAGGCGAGGCGCCGCTCCTCTTCGAGGCTTGCGGTGCCCCCTTCGTCCATCGCCCGCTGCGAGGGAAAAACGCCATCCTCCCAGCCAGCGAGGAAGACATGGTCGAATTCGAGGCCTTTCGCCGCGTGGATCGTCATGATCGTGACGGTCTCGCTCTGTTCGTCATTGTCGCGGTCCATGACGAGGCTGACATGCTCGAGGAAGGCTTCAAGCGAGTCATATTCCTCCATCGCACGGACGAGTTCTGAGAGGTTTTCAAGGCGCCCTGCCGCCTCGGCGCTCCGATCGGCCTGAAGCATCGCAGTATAGCCCGATTCGTCAAGGATCAGCTGGGTGAGCTCGGGGTGCGACAGGTCATTCGCCTTGGTCTGCCAGCTGCGCATCAGGGCGATGAAATTGGCAAGCTGGCGGCGTGCCTGCGCCGTCAGCTCGTCGGTCTCGGTGATCCGCGCCGCGGCATGGAACAAGGGCGTGCGCTCATGCCGAGCAAACTGGTGAATCCGTGACACGGCCTTGTCCCCAAGCCCGCGCTTGGGGACGTTGATGATGCGTTCGAATGCGAGATCATCGGCCGGCGACTGGACAAGGCGCAGGTAAGCGAGCGCATCGCGGATCTCGGCGCGTTCGTAAAAGCGAAACCCGCCGACAATGCGGTAAGGCATGCCGATCGCGATAAAGCGATCCTCGAACTCGCGCGTCTGAAACTGGGCGCGGACAAGGATCGCGGTTCGCTCTAGGCTGATCCCGCGGCGCTGAAGACTTTCAAGCTCCTCACCAATTCGCCGTGCTTCCTCCGGGCCGTCCCACACACCCACGATCTTGACCTTGTCGCCTTCGTCGAGCTCGGTCCACAGCGTCTTGCCTAATCGGCCGCTGTTCATTGCGATCAGCGCGGAGGCAGCGGCAAGTATCTGCGGAGTCGAACGGTAATTTTGCTCCAGGCGGATCACTGTCGCGCCGGGGAAATCCTGTTCGAAGCGCAAAATGTTCGCAACCTCAGCGCCGCGCCACGAATAGATCGACTGGTCATCGTCGCCGACACAGCAGATGTTCTTGCGCGCCTGCGCGAGCAGCCTGAGCCACAGATACTGGCTGGCGTTTGTGTCCTGATATTCGTCGACGAGAATATATTTGAAGCGCTGCTGATACTGCTCGAGCACATCGCGGTGGGTCTTCAGGATCACGAGCATATGGAGCAGCAAGTCGCCAAAGTCACAGGCGTTCAAGGTCTTGAGTCGCGCCTGATAGAGCGCATAGAAATGCTGCCCTTTTCCGTCGGCGTAGGCTTCCTTGTCCGCCACATCGAGGTCGGGCGGGGTCAGGCCGCGATTCTTCCACTTGTCGATCAGCCCCGCAAGCTGGCGCGCCGGCCACCGTTTTTCGTCGAGGCCCTCGGCCTGGATCAGCTGCTTGAGAACCCGAAGCTGGTCGTCGGTGTCAAGGATCGTAAAATTGCTCTGCAGTCCCACAAGCTCGGCGTGGCGGCGTAACATTTTCGCCGCGATGCTGTGGAAGGTACCGAGCCACGGCATGCCCTCCACCGCATCGCCGATCATCCGCCCGATACGCTCGCGCATCTCGCGCGCCGCCTTGTTGGTGAACGTCACCGCAAGAATCTCTGACGGCCATGCGCGCCGGGTCGCAATGATGTGAGCAAGGCGCGCGGTCAGTGCGGCGGTCTTGCCGGTCCCGGCCCCCGCCAGCATGAGCACGGGTCCCTCGGTCGTCAGCACGGCCTGGCGCTGCGGGCCGTTCAATCCCTGCAGATAGGGCGGGTCCGAAGGGTCGGGGGGCGGTATGTCCGAGGTGGGGGCGGGGAGATTGCTCACGCGCGAACGATTAGGGAACAGCGGCGTCCCTGTCCAGCGCGGCGCGACGGCGCGGGGACCCTGGTCTGTAGCACGCATGCACAAGTGGTTACCCCGAACGTGAAGATGGTCGAGATGGCTATGAGCGCCTCCGGATCGGCTGCGTGTCTTTCGCCTTGCGCCAGGCGGGGCAATCCGTCCAAAGCGGCACCGACAGCAGCAGGAGAGGGCGGTCGCCCATGGATCTGGCACCCTATCGCGCGCACAGGCGCATCCTGACGGCGAGCCTCGTGGGCACCGCGGTCGAGTTTTATGATTTTTACATTTATGGCACCGCCGCGGCGCTGGTTTTCGGGCCGCTCTTCTTCCCGTCCGAATCGGAGTCGGCACAATTGATGCTGAGCTTCATGAGCTTCGGACTCGCCTTCTTCGCGCGGCCCGTGGGCGCGGTCGTCTTCGGGCATTTCGGCGACCGAATCGGTCGCAAGTCGACGCTCGTTGCCTCGCTGATGCTGATGGGCACCTCGACGCTGCTGATCGCCTTTTTGCCGACCTATGCGATGGCGGGATGGATTGCGCCGCTGCTATTGTGCACTTTGCGCTTCGGCCAGGGGTTCGGGCTCGGAGGCGAATGGGGCGGCGCAGCGCTTCTCGCGGTCGAGAACGCACCGCCTGGCTGGCGCGCACGGTTCGGCATGGCGCCCCAGCTGGGCGCACCGGTTGGCTTTCTCGCCGCTAATGGTCTGTTCCTGCTGCTCGGCCTATGGCTGAGTGATGCCGAGTTTGCGGCATGGGGTTGGCGCATCCCCTTCCTCGTTTCGGCCGTGCTGGTCGGGTTGGGATTGTGGGTGCGGCTGAAGATCCACGAAACACCCGCATTTGCCGAGGCTTTAAAACGCGAACCGCCGGTTGGAGTCCCGCTTGGCGCAGTGCTGCGCGAGCATGGTGTTGCGCTGCTTGCAGGAACCTTCGCGGTTGTCGCCTGCTTTGCGATTTTCTATCTCGCGACGAGCTTCGCGCTGGCGCACGGAACGACCGCGCTCGGCTACCCGAAAGAGCTGTTCCTGCTGATCCAGCTCGGCGCAATACTGTTCATGGCGGCAGGGATCATTTTTGCCGGCTATTGGAGCGACGCGGCGAGTGCGCAGCGCGTGCTAAGTTGGGGCTGCGCAGCCACGGTGGGAATAGGTTTCCTGTTCGGGCCATGGCTCGCCTCGGGGTCGTGGATTGTCGTCGGGCTGGGCCTCTCGGCGTCACTGTTCGTGATGGGGCTTGTTTACGGCCCGCTTGGCGTGTGGCTCCCTGCGCTCTTCCCGGTGCGGGTGCGCTATACCGGCGCGTCGGTCGCGTTCAACGTCGGCGGCATATTGGGCGGCGCCGGCGCGCCGATCGCAGCGCAATGGCTGAGCGAGCGTGGCGGGACGAGCTTTGTCGGTCTCTATCTGGGCGTCGCCGGGTTGCTGAGCCTGCTCGGGCTGTTGCTGGTCAGGTCGCGCGCCGCAACAGCGTGAGACGCGCCTTGCCGACCTTGCGTTCGGTATCGACTTCAAATCCGGCGACCTCGACGACCTCCTTGTCGGCGGTTTCAACCGAGACCCAGCTTTCAGGACCGACCCAGCCAAGGCGGGTGAGCTTGTCGAGCGCGACGCTTCCTGCGCCCGTCCCATAGGGCGCGTCGAAGAGCAGCAAGTCCAAGGCGCGCGGCGCAGGTCCGAGGCCGAGGACAGAACCGGCGCGAACCTCGGCGCGTTCCGCGGCGCCGAGGTTCGCGAGATTCTTGCGCAAGGCATCGAGCGCATCCCGGTCTTGCTCGCTGAACAGACAGCGATCCGCGCCGCGCGATAGCGCCTCGATCCCGAGCGCTCCCGACCCTGAGAAAAGGTCGGCCACATATAACCCCTCGAAGCTGCCGAGGCGGCTTGCGAGCATCGAGAACAGCGTCTCGCGTGTGCGATCCGCGGTGGGCCGCGTCGCGCCATTCTTGGGCGCGAGCAGCTTTCGCCCGCGCCATTCGCCCGCAATCACTCTCATTTGTCGAGACGCCGCCGGAATTGGAACAGTTCATCGCGGGGGACGATCTCAACCGCTCCGACCGCAAGGTCCCCCACGGTGAACTGCCCGTAGCGCGTGCGGATCAGGCGGCTGACCTGGAGCCCGAGATGTTCAAGAACGCGGCGCACTTCCCGGTTCTTGCCTTCGGTCAGCGTGAGCTCGATCCACTGGTTGCGTCCGGTGCGGCGTTCCAGATTGGCGTCGATCTTGCCGTAGCGGATGCCGTCGATCGTGATGCCTTCGACGAGATCTTCCAGCTGCGTCTGGCTGATGTCGCCAAAGGCGCGCGCGCGATAGGTACGCTCGACGCCGCTGGCGGGCAGTTCGAGCTGGCGCTTGAACGCGCCGTCATTGGTGAGGAGCAACAGTCCCTCGGTGTTATAGTCGAGGCGTCCAACGGGCATCAGACGCGGCAGCCCTTTGGGCAGAATGTCATAAATCGTCTTGCGACCCTTAGGGTCGCGCGCGGCCGTGAGGCAACCTGAGGGCTTGTGGAAGCGGTAAAGGCGGGTCGAGACGGGCTTCGCAACCGGATTGCCGTCGACCGTGAGCCCCTCGAGCGAGGGGAGGAGCGGTGCGGGCTGCGACACCGTTTCGCCGTTCAGCGCAACCCGTCCTTCCTCGATCATTCGCTCGACATCGCGGCGCGATCCGACACCGGCACGCGCGAGCAACTTCGAAATCCGCTGCGGCTCGTCTTCGCGCTCGGGATCGGCCGCGTGGGGCTTGCGCGGCGACGCGGCGCGGGCCGCGCGGCGCCCCTTTGGTGCATCGCGGTCGGGCGACGATCGGGGCGCGGATCGAGGTGGGCGACGGTTCGTCATCGGAACGGATGGGCTTTCTTGTCGTTTTTCGGGAAGAAAAAGTGTTGCGTTGTGATCACGCTCATAACCGGAAAAGTGCCGCTTCGTCGATGGGAAGCAGAAGCGATATTGCACGAGGGAAAGGAGCGAGTCATGGCGCGATGGAACGGAGATCTTATGCTCTTTGCGACTCGCCTGTCGTGCATCAAGCGGCTGCTGGTCATCGAGGATGATCCGCTGGTCGCCTTCGACTATGAGCATAGTCTCAAGCACAATGGCTACACGATCGTCGCCACGGTCGATACGGGCGAAGCGGCCGTCGCGGTGATGGCCACCGAGGCGGTCGACGCGATTGTGCTCGACCTCGGCCTGGCAGGGCATATGACCGGACGCGAGGTCGCGCGGCTCGCGCGTGATCGCGGTGTCGCGGTGCTTCTCGTGACCGGGCAATGCCCGAAAGACGCCGCTGACATTGCGCTCGCCTGTCTCAACAAGCCCCATTCTCCGGCGGCTCTGATTGGCGCGCTGCGGGCGATCGAGACGATGATCTGCCAGAAAAAGCTGCCGCGCAAGGTCAGCGGACTGCAAACATACTGGCGGCCCGAGGCCGCCTGAGTTTCAGTCCGCCGATTTGCGGCTTCCAATTTGTTCACGAGACATTAGGCCGTTTTTCCGTGCAAAGGAGGTTGGCTCGACCGAGCGGCCGAGGGAGGGACGATGCAGCTTGGTTTCGATAGCGCGATCCTGGTCGCGGTGATTGCCGTGATCATCGGCCTTGCCTACATCATTCCGGCGTTTGCTCCCTATAGACGGCCGATGCCCATCGTCGCCTTTCTACTGGGCATATCGAGCGGCTTTCCTCTGACTCTTTTGCTGGCGACGATGACCTTCTGGCTGTCGAAGGTTGGTATCGAGAAGTCCACGATCGGTTTTGCGATTGGCCTCACCACCCCTTACACGCTGAAATTCCTGTGGGCACCACTGGTCGACCGCCTGCCGATACCAGTGCTGACCCGTCTGCTGGGTCAGCGGCGAAGCTGGCTATTCGTGATCCAGGCGCTGCTCGTGATCGCGATCTGGCAATTGGGCGCGAGCAACCCTTCCAACGATCATCTCGCACCCTTCGCGATATGGGCGATCGTCGTCGCCTTCCTGTCCGCAACGCAGGATATTGTTATCGATGCCTACCGCATCGAGATATTGAGTGATGCTGAACTGCCGCACGGCACCGCGATGAACCAGTTCGGCTATCGCACCGGCAACCTGATCGCCGGGGTTGGCACGATCGCCCTCGCATCGCCCGAAGGGTTCGGGCTGGGTTGGGCGGCGGCCTATGCCTTCACGGGGCTAGCCGTGCTGCCTGCTGCCGTCGCAGCGCTTCTGGCAGGCCCAGGGCGTTTCCATCCATCGCAGGCGCGCGGCGCAGACCAGGGGTTTGCCGCGTGGCTCAACGAAACCGTGGTCAGCCCCTTTCGGGAATTCCTGGGACGACACGGCGCGGTGCTGATCCTGCTGTTTGTCCTGATCTACAAGGTCGGTGACGCAATGGGGCAGGGGATGCTCAACCCGATGATCGTCGAGCTTGGTTTTACCGACACGGAATTCGTCGCCATCAACAAGGGCGTCGGTTTCGTTGCCTTGATCATCGGGTCGGCGTGCGGCGCGCCCTTCATCGCCTGGCTCGGCATGGGACGGGCCCTGCTGATTTCAGGGCTGCTGATGATGTTCAGCAATCTGCTGTTTGCCGTGCTTGCATCCGCGGGTCATTCGCCGCTCATGCTGGCGATCGCGGTGGGGACGGAGAATTTTACCAGCGGGATCGGCCTCACTGTCTTCGTGACCTATCTCTCCGGCCTCTCGAGTCTGGCCTATACGGCGACGCAATTCGCCTTGCTCTCCTCCTTCGCGGCGGTCGGGCGCACATGGCTCGCGGCGCCCGGAGGCTATGTCGCAGAGACGCTGGGCTGGGTCGGCTTCTGGCTGTTCACCGTCGTGATCGCCGCTCCGGGAATGATCTTGCTCTGGTTGCTATGGAAGCGCGGATTCGTCGTGCAGACGGTGCGGCAGCCGAGCACCGAAGATGACGGGCACGAGGTGGCTGCGGACGGCGACGAACCTATTCTGGAAACTCCCCGTTGAGTTCAAGCACCGCGCCCGCGAGATAAAGCGAGCCGGCGATCAGGACGATTTCACGCGCAGGATCGACGGTCAGGCTGGCAAGCGCTGCCGCGACATTTGGCGCTTGTCGCGCGCCGGGGCCGAAGGCGGCGCGATCATGGTGGTCGTGGCCGGGGACAGGGACGACGGTCACCGAAGCAAGGCTGGGGGTGAGCGGCGCAAGGATCGCCTCGGGATGCTTGTTTGCGAGCATGCCGGTGACAAGATGGATACGGCGAGGCTCGGTCTCGAAATGACGCGCAAGCTGTATGCCGGCATCGGCATTGTGGGCGCCATCGAGCCATAGTTCGGTTGCTGACGGAAGCTGTGCGGTAAGCGGCCCAGTTCCAAGCCGCTGCAGCCGGGCGGGCCAGAAGGCGTTCGCAACGCCTCGCGCGATCGCCTCAGCGTCTGGTCTATCGCCCGGCGCGAGGTGCAGCATCGCAATGGCCAGGCCCGCGTTGCGCATCTGGTGCGCGCCGGCCATGCCGGGTCGCAGCAGGCCCGGCAATATGTGGTCAATGGACTTCCAGCGAAACCCATCGCCAACAGCCTCGATCGACCAAGCATCGTTCTCGACAAAGGGCGTAACGCCAGCGGCTTTTGCGCGAGCGGCGATGATGCGGGCAAGGGGCCGCGGATAGGCAAGGGTAGCAAGCGCGGCGCCCGGTTTGACGATACCGGCCTTCTCCCACGCGATTCGCGTCGCAGGCTCGGACGGCGCCTCCTCTTCAGGGGCGAGCAGAAAAGCTTCGTGATCGATGCCCAGCGAGGCGATTGCGCACACCGCCGGCGCAGGGATGATGTTGGTCGCATCGAGGCGGCCGCCGAGTCCGACCTCGATAATGCAATCGTCAGCGGGCGTGCGCGCAAAAGCCAGAAAGGCGGCTGCTGTCGTCACCTCGAAAAAGCTCGCCTGCAAATCCTCGGCCTTGTCGAGCACCTCGGCGAGGATCATCGCGAGGAGCGCGTCGTCGATCAGGCTGCCGGCGAGGCGAATACGCTCATTGAAGCGGACGAGGTGCGGACTCGTATAAGAGTGAACGCGGCGTCCCTGAGCCTCCAGGATTGCCCGCAAATAGGCGCAGGTCGAACCCTTGCCGTTGGTCCCTGCGACATGAAAGGTGCGGGGCAGCCGCTCCTGGGGATTGCCCAGACGCTCGCAAAGCTCGGCAATCCTTTCGAGCCCCAGAATGTCGCGCCCAGGCGACAATGCCGCGAGGCGATCGAGTTGGGTCTGGACGGCCGGGTCCGAGCTTTGGGCGTGGTCGGGCATTTCGGTTCACGCCTTTACTGCGTCTTTGTGGGCGAAGCGAAGCAGAGTTCGGCCTGGGGCCCGTCGGGCGACCGTCGGCCGCTGCTTCATGGCCGCGGCGCCCCGCAACGACATGGTTGGACGTCAGGCCGCCCTTTCAGGCGCGAGATAGGCGATCAGCCGTCCTAGCGCGGCCGGCAGGTCCTTGCGGTGCACCACCATGTCGATCATTCCGTGATCGAGCAGATATTCGGCGCGCTGGAAGCCTTCGGGCAGCTTTTCGCGGATCGTGTTCTCGATCACGCGCTGGCCTGCAAAACCGATCAGGGCCCTGGGCTCGCTGATCTGAACGTCGCCGAGCATGGCATAGCTTGCGGTGACACCCCCTGTCGTGGGATCGGTCAGCAGCACGATATAGGGAAGGCCCGCGCGGCGCAGCCGTGCGAGCGCGACGGTCGCCCGCGGCATCTGCATGAGCGAGAGCGTGCCCTCCTGCATCCGCGCTCCGCCGGCAGCCGTGACCGCGACATAGGGGCAGCCGCGCTTGATCGCCTCTTCGACGCCGGTGACGAAAGCTTCACCGACCGCGACCCCCATTGATCCGCCCATGAAGGCGAAATCCTGCACGCCGACAACGACCGGGCGGCCGTCGATGCGGCCGAAACCGTTCTGATAGGCATCGCGGTCACCGGTCTGCGCGCGGGCCGCCTTGATGCGGTCGACATATTTTTTCGTGTCGCGGAACTTCAGCGGGTCCTCCGGCGCCGCGGGGGCGGGAATGATCTCGTGCAGGCCCCCGTCGAAAAGCTGTGCGAAACGCTCTTTGGCACCGATGCGGTCATGGTGGTCGCAGCGCGGGCAGACGTTGAGATTATCTTCCCACTCCTTGACGAATACCATCTGCTGGCACTGGCGGCACTTGTGCCACAGATTGTCCGCCGTATCGCGCTTTGCGGTGAAGGGCAGGGCGTTGCGGACACGGTCGAGCCAGCTCATGCGGCGATCTCCTTTGCGCCGTGGATAGCATCGGCGAGGGTGCGGGTGAAGGCTTCGAGCGGCGCTGCGGCGGCCTCGCCATGCTCGGCGATGATATCGACAAGAGCCGAGCCGACGACGACGCCGTCGGCGACCTTCGCGATCGCCGCGGCCTGCTGAGGCGTGCGGACGCCGAAGCCGACTGCCACTGGGAGATCGGTCGCAGACTTGAGACGCGCAACGGCATCTTCGATGCTCGCCTGCGCGGCCTGCTGAAGCCCGGTGATGCCGGCAACCGAGACGTAATAGAGGAAGCCTCCGGCGCCGTTCAGCACGTCGGGCAAGCGCGCAGCGTCTGTCGTCGGGGTGGCAAGACGGATGAGGTCAACCCCGGCGCTTCGCAGAGCGGGGCCCAGTTCGGCGTCTTCCTCGGAAGGGATGTCGACGCAGATGACGCCATCGATGCCAGCCTTGGCACATTCGGCGGCAAACCAGTCGGCACCGCGGATTGTCATCGGATTGGCATATCCCATGAGGACGAGCGGGATGTGCGGGTGACGCTCGCGAAAGGCCCCTGCGATCGCGAAAAGCTCTGCGGTCGTCGTGCCTTTTCCGAGCGCGCGCAGATTCGCGGCCTGGATCGCTGGTCCGTCGGCCATCGGGTCGGTGAAGGGCATGCCGAGTTCGATCACATCGGCGCCCCCCGCGACGAGCGCATCGAGGTTTGCGGCGGTGTCGCCGTCGCCGCCGGTGATGAAGGCGACGAGCGCGGGATGCGGCTTCGAAAAGGCGGCTGTGAAGCGGGTCATTCCGCCCATCCCTTCGTCGGCTCGGACCAGAGGCGAACGAAAATTTTCTCCGCTTGGATGACGCTGAACCCAATGCCGACCGTCATGCCAAGATATTTGCTCCAGGGCTGCGAAAACAAGAAGCTTGCGAGGAATGAGACGATAGCGGTCAGCCCAAGCGCGACGCCGGCTATGAAAAGGAACCAAACAGAGGCGCGGATCATAGTTTCACTCCGAGCGCATCGGCCACCGTGAAAATATCCTTGTCGCCGCGGCCCGAGCAGTTGACGATGATGATCTTGTCCTTGCCCAGCGTAGGCGCAATGCGCTCTGCGGCAGCGATCGCGTGGGCGCTCTCAAGTGCGGGGATGATGCCTTCGAGCTTCGTGAGTTTCTGGAAACTCGCCAGCGCCTCGGCATCGGTGACGGGCTCGTAACGCACGCGGCCGATCTCGTGGAGCCAGGCATGCTCGGGTCCGATGCCGGGATAGTCGAGCCCTGCCGAGATGCTGTGCGCCTCTGTAATCTGGCCATCCTCGTCCTGCAGGAGATAGGTCTTGTTGCCGTGGAGGATGCCGGGGCGCCCGCCAGCAAGGCTCGCGGCATGTTTCTTGTCCAGTCCTTCGCCTGCGGCCTCGACTCCGACGATCTCGACATTTTCCTCGTCGAGAAACGGATGAAAAAGTCCGATGGCGTTTGAGCCGCCGCCGACAGGGGCGATCAGCATATCGGGGAGACGGCCTTCGGCCTGGAGGATCTGCTCGCGCGCTTCCTTGCCGATCACCGACTGGAAGTCCCGGACAAGTTCGGGATAGGGGTGCGGACCCGCGACGGTCCCGATGATGTAGAAAGTATCGTGGACGTTGGCGACCCAGTGCCGCAGTGCCTCGTTCATCGCATCCTTGAGCGTCTTCGCTCCGCTTTCGACCGCGACCACCTCGGCGCCGAGCAATTTCATGCGGAAGACATTGGGCTGCTGGCGTGCGACGTCGACCGCGCCCATGAAAATGGTGCAGGGAAGGCCGAACAGCGCGGCGACGGTCGCGGTCGCGACGCCGTGCTGGCCGGCGCCTGTCTCGGCAATGATCTTCGTCTTGCCCATGCGTTTCGCAAGCAGGATCTGGCCGATACAATTGTTGATCTTGTGCGCACCGGTATGATTGAGATCCTCGCGCTTGAGGTAGATTTTCGCGCCGCCAAGATTTGCGGTCAGTCGTTCGGCGAACCATAGCGGGCTCGGGCGTCCGACATAATGCTCAAGCAGACGTTCGAACTCCGCCTTGAAAGCCCCGTCCTGCTGCGCCGCGCGATAGTGACGCTCCAGGTCGAGGATCAGCGGCATCAGGGTCTCGGCGACGTAGCGGCCGCCGAAGGCGCCGAAATGGCCGCGGTCGTCGGGGCCGGTGCGAAGGCTGTTGGGTCGGTCGGTCATCGTCCCGCCGCTTTAAGGAACGCGGCGATCTTGTCCACATCCTTGACGCCCGGCGCGCGCTCCACGCCCGAGGAGACATCGAGGAGCGGCGCACTGGTCGCGGCCAGAGCCTCGGCGACATTGGAAGGGGTCAGGCCCCCGGCAATCCCCCAATCCATCGTATGGCGGTGGTTGGCAAGGAGGGTCCAGTCGAAACGCGTGCCGGTGCCACCCGGCAGCGCCTGTGCGGGGGCGTCAAAGAGCAGGCGGTCGACGATCCCCTCATATTGCCGCGAGCGCCCAAGCGTTCCTGCATCCCGGAGCCCGACGGCCTTCCATACCTCGGCGGACACATGCTGCTTGACAGCGGCAATCCACTCGGGGGTTTCGCTGCCGTGAAACTGGATGATATCGGGACGCACAGCGCTGTAGGCAGCCCCCGTAAGCTGGGGCGAGGCGTTGACGAGGAGGAGGGCAACCTTCACCATCGAGCCTGCCCGCCGGCGAAGCTCGGCCGCGGTCTTGAGATCGACGTGACGCGGGCTCGGCTCATAGTGAACAAACCCGATGTGGGTAGCGCCAAGCTGAATCGCCGCATCGAGCGCTTCCGGGGTGGAGAGGCCGCAGATCTTAACGAGTGGGGGCATGACTTGTCTCTGCTAGGCTGTTCGCATCGAGCGATAACGAGAGCCCTCGGCCTCGCGCTGGTCCGATGGGTGCTCGACTGGGCTCGGCACGAACGGCGGTGAATTTGCCTTAAAGCGTCGCTTCGATCTCGCGCGCTGCGAGGTCGGGGTCTTCCGATTGGCTGATCGGGCGCCCTACAACGAGGATGGATGCGCCGTCGGTCATCGCCTGCGCCGGGGTCACCACCCGTTTCTGATCGCCGGTCTTGCCGTTGGAGGGACGAACACCGGGAACCACGAAAAATCCGCTTGGCCAGGCATTCCGCGCGGCTTTCACCTCGTGCCCGGAGCAGACGATCCCGTCGAGCCCGCTTTCCCGCGCCAGCGCCGCGAGCCGGACCACTTGGTCATGCGGGGATCCTTCAACTCCTATGTCGCCAAGATCGGAGGTGTCGAGGCTGGTCAGCACGGTTACCGCCACCACTTTCGTGTTCAAGCCCGCTGCCGCTTTGGCCTCTTCGAGCATCGCACGTCCCCCGGCGGCGTGAACGGTAAGGACAGCCGGCTCGAGCGGACGCAGCGCCTGGATCGCCTTCGCTACCGTGTTCGGAATGTCGTGCAGCTTGAGGTCGAGGAAGATGGGCAGACCCAGCTTAGCCACTTCATGCACCCCGTGGTGACCGTTGGCGCAGAAGAATTCAAGCCCGAGCTTGAAGCCCCCCACATGATGGCGAACGCGCTGCGCCAGCGTGAGCGCAGCGTCGAGATGCGGGGTGTCAATGGCGAGATAGAGCGGCGATGTCATTGGGGATCCAGCGGCAATGGAGGAATGTCATTGACCGGTGCCGATGCCGGGGGCGAAGCGGGCGCGGGTTCTGCGGCGCGATTGGCCATTGCGCGCAGGTCGGCGAGCTGGCGCTCGCTTGTGTCGAGACGACGTCTCAAGGACCAGCGGGCGGCACGCAGCGCGATCCACATCGGGAGGCTCCCGAGGAGAAAGGCAACGACGATCAGCACCGGCAATTTGGTGTCGAGCACCTGACCTGGCCAGATCGTGACGGTCACCGGATTCCAGTTCGCCATGGCGAACAGGACGAGCACGACGGTCAGCAAGACCCAGATGATCGTACGCAGGATTCCCACTTGGCGTTTGCTCCTCGTTCGGCCCCTCGCATTTCCTATGCGAGTTTTGCCCGGGTTTCCAGCCCAACCAGTCTAGGAGGCGCCGAACACGCGCGCGAAGATCGTGTCGACCTGCTTTAGATGATAGCCAAGATCAAAGAGCTCGGTTAGCTGATCTGCTGACAGCCGCGCAGTGACATCGCCGTCAGCCTTGAGCAATTCAAGGAGCGAGAGCTTACCGTCCGACTCCCATACTTTCATCGCGTTACGCTGGACCATGCGATAGCTGTCCTCGCGGCTCGCACCTGCCTGCGTCAGAGCCAGAAGGACGCGCTGGGAGTGAACGAGGCCGCCCATGCGGTCGAGATTCTTCTGCATCCGCTCAGGATAGACGAGGAGCTTGTCAACAACCCCGGTGAGCCGCGCGAGCGCGAAATCGAGGGTGATCGTCGCATCGGGGCCGATGAAGCGCTCGACCGACGAGTGGCTGATGTCACGCTCGTGCCAGAGCGCCACATTCTCCATCGCGGGGAGCGCGGCGCTACGGACCATGCGCGCAAGGCCCGTCAAATTCTCGGTGAGCACGGGGTTGCGCTTGTGCGGCATCGCCGAGGACCCCTTCTGCCCCGGCGAGAAATATTCCTCCGCTTCGAGGACTTCGGTGCGCTGAAGGTGACGAACCTCGACTGCAAGCCGCTCGATCGACGATGCAATGACACCAAGAGTTGCAAAGAACATCGCGTGACGATCGCGCGGAATGACCTGCGTTGAAACGGGTTCGATCGAAAGCCCGAGCTTTTGAGCGACGTGCGCCTCGACCCGGGGATCGATATTCGCAAAGGTGCCGACCGCGCCTGAAATGGCACAGGTCGCAATCTCGGCGCGGGCGGCGAGCAGCCGATCCTTGCCGCGCGAAAATTCGGCATAGGCTTCGGCGAGCTTCAGGCCAAAGGTCACGGGCTCGGCGTGGATGCCGTGGCTGCGGCCAATCGTCGGGGTCAGCTTGTGCTCAAAGGCTCTGCGCTTGATCGCCTCAAGCAGCGCGTCGAGATCGGCAAGCAATATGTCGGCCGCCTGCGTCAGTTGCACAGCAAGGCAGGTGTCGAGAACGTCGCTCGACGTCATTCCCTGGTGCATGAAGCGCGCTTCCTCTCCGACATTTTCAGCCACCCATGTCAGGAAGGCGATGACGTCATGCTTCGTCACCGCTTCGATCGCGTCGATTGCGTCGACGTCGATCGCAGGCCCGGTGGCCCACCAGTCCCAGAGCGCTTTAGCTGCAGACTTGGGTACCGTGCCGAGTTCGGCAAGCGCGTCGGTCGCATGCGCCTCGATCTCGAACCAGATTCGGTAGCGATTCTCGGCCGACCAGATGGCTGTCATCGCGGGCCGGGCGTAACGCGGAACCATTGGATTTCCTTCCTTTTATTACGATTTATCGCGGAATAGGTGCGAAATCGCGACCAGCCGCCCCCTAGCAGGGGTCGAACGCTTCGCCAATCGCTGCAGATCGGCAACCTCGGCCAATGCAGCCAGTTGATCCCTTGCCCCTTCAAAAATGTGACGGGACCGCTCTTCATGGCGCTGTCACCGGTACAGGAGATTTATGATGCTGAAACATATGCTTTTAATCGGCGCTGCAGCCGTCAGTTTCCCCGCGCTTGCGCAGGAAACCCCGCCTGCAGGTGACGATCCGGCAACGCCGCCGGCGGGTGAAACCACCCCGGCGGATCCCACGACGCAGACCCCGCCGACCGACCCTGGCACCCCGCCATCAGCGGACCCGGCCACCCCTGCCGACCCCGCGACGCCCGCGGAACCGGCTACTCCGGGTGACCCTGGAACGCCTGCTGACCCCGCGACGCCGGCCGATCCTGCAACGCCCGCTGATCCGGCAACCCCGCCGGCGAACGAGCCCGGCGCGCAAAGCGGCGCGGCTGCCACGCCCGACCAGGTCGCACAGATCGTGAACCAGGAGTTCCCGACTTTCGACAGCGACGGTAACGGCGATCTCGACGAGACCGAGTTCGGAACCTGGATGAAGAAGCTTCGCACGGCGACGGACCCCACGGTCGATCCCGAATCGGAGCAGGTCAAATCCTGGATTGGTCAGGCCTTCGCAGCTGCCGACGCCGACAAATCGGGCGGCGTCAGCAAGGAAGAGCTGACTGGTTTCCTGTCGCGCGGCGCCTGATCCAAAAGGATCGACGCCCTTGACCGGGTGGTGCGGCCGTCGGAGCGATCCGGCGGCCGCATCTGCGAATCCGAAGCATCTTAAGCTAATCTGCGCGCTCGACCCTTACGATCGACAGCCGGCGTTGTTGGCCGTCGCGGTCGGGCCACAGGATCGATTGGCCCTCACGCAGGCCGATCAGACCGGCCCCGACGGGGGTCATGATCGAGATCCGACCCGCCGCGATGTCGGCATCGCCAGGATAGACAAGTTCGACGGTGCGTGAGGCGCCGTTCGCCTCGTCGACGAATTCGACGCGCGAGTGCATTGTCACCACATCGGCGGGGATCTTGGTCGCGGGATAAATTTTCGCGCGGTTGATTTCTTCCAGCAATAGGGCGCTGACCTCGGGCGCGCGTTCCTGTCGCGCTAGTGCGAGGTCGGTCAGCGTGTCAGCCTCGGTGTCGATCATATGGATAGGCGGCCGCTTGGCGGCGCTGCGGGTTTTCATGGTAGGAGCTTTCAATTGGGCACGCACAGGCCTGCCGCATGTCGCAATCAGGGAAGGAGAAATTTGGCCCCGGGCTCGGGGCATGACGCGCCGGACCCGGGGCTAAAGGCCCGCGAGGCGTTGACCCGCATGCGAGTGGAGTCGGGAAAGGGCACGCAGATTCTGCATCGCGTCATGATGTCCGCGCCGCGCTCCCAAGTCAAATCCGGGACGCGCCGGGTCAAGGCGAGCGCGAGAAAATTTTGGTCCTCCGCCTCTGCAGTCATGCGATGATCGCGAAACGCCCTCCGCCGCCGTGACGCGGCGTCGGCGAACCTGCTCCACGTCGCCGTATGGCTGGGCGGAACCGGGACGGCAGCGCAAGACCATCAAGGCAGGCAGGCCGCATCGGCCTCTCGTGGGAACAATCACCTTGTGGGGACCACTTAACGGTCATAAAAAAGACCGACAGCGTTGCGGACCAATTTCCTGCATCGAAAAGGATTTCAGCGCGTTCCCTTGCGGGAATACGGGGTTGGTGGTCGAAGGACGGACAATTAGGTGCAGGCCACTACCGATCCCGAAGCGCCAAGGATCCCCAAGCGACTGTTCAAGAAGCGCTGGCTCACGGCGGGCGCCGTCGCGGCCCTGGCGCTCGGTCTGTGGCTGGCGCGCGAGCCGATCGCGGACCGCTTTATCCGTGACGAACTCGACGGCCGCGGCATTCCCGCACGATATACGATTGAAGAGATCGGCTTTCGCACAGAGCGCCTCAGCGACGTGGTCATCGGCGATCCGGCGCGGCCCGACCTCACCGCGAAGATCGTGGAAGTCTCGCTCGGCTATGGTTTATCCGGACCCTATATCTCTGAAATTCGGGCCGACGGCGTACGGCTTTACGGCCGCTTCGTGGAAGGCCAGCTGTCGCTGGGGGCGCTCGATAAGTTCCGGGACCCGGCCGACAAGACACCATTCGCATTGCCCGATATCTCGGTGGTCCTCGCCGATGCGCGCGCCCGCGTCGAAACCCCGTGGGGTGATGTGGGCGCGGTGCTCAATGGCGGCGGCAATCTCAGGAATAACTTTACCGGCAAGCTCGCCCTCGTTGCCCCTGTTATGGATGCGGCGGGATGCTCCGGGGAGGAACTGAGCTTCTACGGCGACGTGCGCGTTCGAAACGTCCGCCCGACGCTCACCGGCCCGCTCCGGGGCAGCCGTCTGGTCTGTGGCAATGGCAGCGTTGCGGTGGACAGTCCCCAGATCGCACTCGACGTGTCGCTCGCCGAGACCTTGCAAAGCTGGCGCGGCACGGCCGATGCGAGCCTCGCCAAGCTCAAGGCGGGCCCCGTGAGCGCTACGAAACTGGGGTTGCGGGCCCGCTTTTCGGGAAGCGCCGCCCGCACGACCCTCGACGGGTCTGCCGAGATCGCCGAGCTGAGCGCAGCCGATTTTTCCGCGCGCCGCGTCGAGCTGTCGGCCAAGGCAGAGGTCGGACATGGCTCACCGCAGGCCGAAGGCGAGATTCGCTTCGTCGAGGCCAGCGCCAGCCCGGAGCTGCGCCGTTCAATGACGGCGAGCGCAGCGCGTCTCGACGCAAGCCCTCTAGGCCCGCTCGCCGCCAAAGCGGCGGCGGCGCTCTCGCGCATGCTCGCCGAGGTGAGCGGCGGCAGCGCCTTTGCGCTCACCGGCGAGGGCCGCGCGGTGCAATTTGAACTTTTCGCGCCGCAGTTTCGAAGCGCGAGTGGTGCCAGCGTCGCCGGGAGTGCCGAGAGCCGCATCGCATGGTTGCCCGCGGTGCCTGGCCCCCGCATGACGATCGCAGGCGACTGGACGTTCGGGGGCGGCGGCCTCCCTTCGGGATCGCTGGCGCTTGATCGGCGCGCCGACGGGACGACGCGCGGCGAGGCGCGCTTTGCCCCTTATGCTGCGGGCAGCGCGCGTCTTGCGCTCGACCCGGTCCGATTTTCGGGCGCGCAGAAGGAGAAGCTGCGTTTCGCGACGCGCGCGACCTTGTCGGGACCGCTCGCGGACGGGCGCGTCGAGGGGCTGACGGTGCCGCTTGCGGGAACAATCGCGTCAAATGGCGAGGTGACCTTCGCGGGCGGTTGCACAAGGGTCGGCATTGATCGGCTCGCCGCCTCGGGTTTTCGCATTGCTCGCGCCGGTATCGATCTTTGCAGTCGCCCGGGCGCGCCGCTGCTTAGCGCTGGGCCCGCCGGTCTGCGTGGCACCGTCCTCACTCGCGGCATTGCCCTGCGCGGTACAAGCGGCTCCTCGCCTTTCGCCTTCGATGCAAGGCGGGGCGAGATCGACCTCTCCGCAATGCGATGGATGCTCACCGGCACCGAGGTCCGGTTGGGTGAGAGCGAGAGTGTCACGCGCTTTGCCGCCGACCGCATCAGTGGGCATGGCACGAGCGGCGGCATGCAGGGGAAGCTCTCGGGCGCGAGCGGCAAGATCGGCGCCGTGCCGCTCGTCCTGTCAGACATTGCCGGCAACTGGCGCGGGCAGGATGGCACGCTGACGCTCGACGGGAGCCTGGGGCTCAGCGACGCCGAGCCCGATCCGCGCTTCTTTCCTCTGGTGAGCGATATAGCGACCCTGCGCTACGCCAAGGGGGGCATCGACGCCGCGGCCAGTTTCCGCGAGCGCAAATCGGGGCGCAAGATCCTCGATGCCGTGATTCACCATGACCTGGAGCCCGGCACGGGTTTTGCCGATCTTGATGTGCCGGAGATCCGCTTTGACGAGGGCTTCCAGCCCGACCAGCTTACCCGTCTCGCGCTCGGCGTGGTCGCCAATGTGCAGGGGTCCCTCGTCGGTGGTGGCCGCATCGAATGGTCGCCCCTGGCGGTCACGAGCCACGGGACCTTTGCGACCGCAAACACCGACCTCGCGGCCGCCTTTGGGCCGGTGAAGGGGCTGACAACGACACTGACCTTTGTGGATCTCATCAATTTGCGTACGGCTCCGGGGCAGATTGCGACGGTCGCAGAGATCAACCCCGGCATCCCGGTGATCGACGGGACGATCGAATACCGGCTTCTCGGCGACAATCGCGTTCGCATCGAAGGCGGGCGCTGGCCCTTGGCGGGCGGTGAACTGGTGCTCCATCCCGCGACCCTCGATTTCAATGCCAGCGAACCTCGGCGCCTGTCTTTCGACATCGTAGGAGTCGATGCCGCGGCCTTCCTGCAGCAATTCGGATTCGAGAATATTCATGCGACCGGGACGTTCGACGGAACGCTGCCGGTCGAGTTCGACGGGCTCGGGGGCCGCATCGTAGGCGGGCGCATCGATTCGCGTGGCGGCGGCGGGACGCTCGCCTATGTCGGCGAGCTTTCGAACCACAATCTTGGTGCGATCGCCAATTTTGCCTTTGGTGCACTGCGCAGCCTCAAATATGACGACCTCACGATCATCCTGAACGGGGACCTCGACGGCGAAATGGTGACCGATATCCGCTTTGGCGGCGTGGGGCAGGGGGAAGGCGCGACACAGAATTTCCTGACACGCCAAATTGCGAAACTGCCCTTCGTCTTCAATGTGAAGATCCAGGCGCCCTTCCGCCAGCTTATCTCCTCCGCGAAAGGCTTTTACGACCCGACGCTGGTTATCGAACAGAATCTTCCGACCCTGCTACGCGTGCAGCAGGAAGTCGATGCCGCCAAAGCGGGCGCTGAACCGCCCGTTCAGCCCCCAGAAAGCGAGCCCGTGCCATGACGATATCCAATAAGGAAAATAGGAGGCTGACCCTTGACGGCCGATATCTGGCAATCCTCTGCGCCATGGCGGGCCTTTCCGCCTGTGTGCAGATTGAAACGCCCGACAAGCCGATCGAAATCAACCTCAACATCAACATCAAGCAGGAAATCATCTACAGGCTCGATGGCGATGCGAAAAAGTTGATCGAGCAGAATGAGGACATCTTCTGATCGAACGTCAGAAAACAGGGTGATGATCATGCGTTGGAAAAACTGGAAATTGGGTGGAATGGCGATGGGAGCGGTGGCGGTGACCGCTGCGATCGCCATCGCGGTCCCCTCGGCAATGGCGCAGCGAGACCCCGCTTATGAGGCGGCTCGCGCGGCAGGGCAGATCGGCGAACAGCCCGACGGTTATCTCGGCTTCGTGTCGAACCCGACCCCCGCGATCCGCGATATCGTCAACGATATCAACATCAAGCGCAAGGCGGCCTACACCGCCAATGCGCCGCAGGGCAGCACGGTCGAGCAATTTGCTTTTGCGACCGGATGCAATCTGATTGCGAAGACAAAGCCGGGCGAAAAATACAAGGCACCCGATGGTCGCTGGCTGACGCGCGACAGTGGTCCGCCAGTGCGCGATTCGCGCTGTCCCTGAAACCCTGTTTTCAAGGGCGCCTGCGGGCGTCAATGCCGCCGCGCCCCTAAACGCGGCGGCATTTTTTGTGCACCTGCGCACAAGCATTGACTTCATGGGGCGGCGTTCCTAAACGGGCCGCGCCTTAGGGGTCCCCCGATTTTTCGGGCCTTTTTTCGCAGGCAGAATCGGAGGTTTCCGGCTCTGTTTCAGGAGGATGGCGCAAGATGACGGGGAATGGCAGCGATCCGGAACTTGACTCGGAGGATTCGCGCCTGGTCTCGCTCGAAGAGCGATTGGACCGGGCCGAAGCCGCAGAAGCGAGACGGACCGCGGCGAGCGCCGGACCGGAATCCGATGCCAATTATCGGCTCGGCAACCGCGTCTTGGCCGAGCTGCTGGGCGGACTGATCGGCGGTGCCTTGTTCGGCTGGCTGATCGACCGCATCGCAGGTACGTCGCCCTGGGGTTTGTTGGGGATGTTGTTCATGGGGATCGTCGTGGCCTTCCGGAACATCATCCGCCTGTCTTCGGCGCCTCGCAAATAGGCGGGCGCAAACGAAATTCTCTCGCGGGACGGCCCACGGCCGCCTCGCCATACGCGTGGAGTGAATAGTGGCGGCGGAATCCGGCAAGATCGACCCGATGCACCAGTTCGAGGTGACGCCGCTTGGCGGCGGCTTCAACCTTGGTGGGCACGAAATCTTGTTTACCAACAGCGCGTTGTGGATGGTTGTTGCCGCAATCGCGCTGGGCATTTTCATGTGGGGCGGCATGCGCCGTCAGCTCGTTCCGGGCCGCTGGCAGGCCGCGGTCGAAGGCTTCACCGGCTTCATCTCGAGCATGATGATGGCGAATATCGGGACCGAGGGCCGCAAATATACGCCCTATGTTTTCTCGCTCTTCATGTTCATCCTGTTCTGCAATCTCCTCGGCATGTTGCCGCTGGGCGTGCTCGGCCTCCACCCCTTCACCGTCACCAGCCATATCGCGATCACGGGCGTCCTTGCGCTGATCAGCTTCGCGATCGTGCTTGTGGTCGGCTTCTGGCGTCACGGCCTCCACTTCTTTTCGTTGTTCGTACCGCACGGAACGCCGCTCCCGATGATCCCGATCATCGCGCCGATCGAGTTTGTCTCTTTCATGGTGCGCCCGTTCAGCCTTGGTCTGCGTCTTTTTGTCGCGATGACCGCGGGTCACGTCCTGCTCAAGGTGCTGTCGGGCTTCGTGATCAATGGCTTCAACGCCGAAACATTGTGGCTCGGCTCGATCGTCTCGGTGCTCAGCTTTACCCTGATGGTTGGTATCAGCGCGCTCGAACTGCTCGTTGCCGGCATCCAGGCCTATGTTTTCGCCCTGTTGACCTCGCTCTATATCAACGACGCGGTCAATCTCCACTAATTCACGTTTTAGAATAAACGCTTACACCCAAGGAGTAGTATAATGGACGCAGAAGCAGCAAAGCTGATCGGTGCAGGTCTCGCGGCGATCGGTGCCGGCATGGCCGCCATCGGCGTGGGTAACGTCTTCGGCAGCTTCCTCGAAAGCGCGCTGCGCAATCCGGCTGCTGCCGACGGCCAGCAGGGCCGTCTGTTCATCGGCTTCGCCGCCGCCGAGCTTCTCGGCCTTCTGGCGTTCGTCGTCGCGATGATCCTGCTCTTCGTCGTCTGATTTCGACGATATTAGCGAAGCCGATCCTGCGGGATCGGCTTCGTTGCGGATTTTCAGACCAATTTAGGGTTCGCCTTTCATGCCCCAGATAGCCCAGCTCACCGCTGACAATTGGTACCTTGCCTCGCAGCTTTTCTGGCTGCTGGTCGTCTTCGCCGGCATTTATGTCGTGATCGGCCGCGGCATGCTGCCCAAGATCGAAGCGACGGTGGACGCACGCGACCGCAAGGTGGCGGATGATCTGGCAGCGGCCAAGGCGGCCCACGCGGCTGCGGATGCGCTGGAAGAAAGCTATCGCCAGCAGGGCGAGGCGAGCCGCGCTGCAGCGCAGAAGGCCGTTGCAGATGCCAAGGGCAAGGCCGCGCGCGATGCCGAAAAGCGTCTCGCAAAGGTCGACGCGGAACTTGGCGAAAAGCTTTCGCTCGCCGAGGCGGAAATAGCCGCGGCGCGCAAGTCGGCGATGGCCGAGATTGAATCGGTTGCGGCCGACGCAGCCAGCGACCTTGTCGCCAAGCTGTCGGGCGCAAAGGTTGCCGCGGCGGACGCCCAGGCGGCGGTGAAGGCGGTGCTCCATGGCTAATTTTATCATCATCCTTTCAGAAGCCGCCGGTGAAGCGCATGCCGCGCCGAAGGCGTTCGGCATGGACGCCACCGTCTGGGTTTCGATCGCGATGCTCGTTTTTCTCGGCATCCTGATCTGGAAAGGCGTGCCCAAGATGATCGGCGCAATGCTCGACAAGCGCATCGCCGAAATCTCGAAGCAACTGAACGAAGCCGAGCAGCTGCGTCTCGACGCTGAATCGCTGAAGGCGGAATATGAAGCGAAGCTCGCCGACGCTGCCAAAGAGGCCGACGAGATGCGCACGCGTGCCGATGCCGAAGCCGAAGCGCTGGTTGCCAAGGCGAAGGCTGACGCAACCGCCCTGATCGCGCGCCGCAAGCAGATGGCCGAAGAGCGCATCGCGGCAGCCGAAGCCGGCGCGCTCGTCGAGGTGCGCACCGCGGCCGCCAAGGCAGCGACCGAAGCGGCCGCTGCCCTCATCGCGGCCAAGCATGACGCCGCGGCTGACAAGGCGCTGGTCGATCAGGCGATCGCAGCCGTCGCCAAGAGCTGATCCGGGAAACCATCTCCGAGCCAGAGCGCCCGCGGACAACCCGCGGGCGCTTTTGCTACGCACTGGTTCCTTTTCGCCAGTCCCGGCGCCCAACGCCAGCCCGAGCGGACGTGGGCGCAGCGTGATCCTGCTCTTGAGCTCGCGCGGCGTTCAATATTTGATCATGATACGCCGCGCGAGCCCAGGCGAGATGCTGTGGACGAGGCGCAGTATCTTCGTCTGACCCACCGCGACCTCGTCGCTGTCCGCCCGGATCCCGCGAACGATTTCGGCTGCACAATCTCGCGCGGTCATCATCCTTCCGCCGCGCCCCGACGTCATGTTGGTCGCGACGAGCGGGGGGAGGGCTTCCATCACATGGACGCCGCTGCCCTTCAGAAGGTGACGGATCGCCTGGGTGTAGCTGCGCAGCGCTGCCTTGGTCGCGCAATAGATGGCACCGTTCGCGCGCGGCGCGATGGCGAGGCCCGAGGTCACATTCACGATCATGGCCTTGCCCTGTGCCCTCAGCTGTGGAAGCAGCCGCGTGACGAGAGCAATCGGGGCGTAGAGGTTCGTATCGATGCACCGTGCCGCGCTTGCCAGGGTCGCCGCATTACCCGGATCATAGTCGCTCCCCAATCCGGCATTGTTCACGAGAAGCGCGAGCGGCTTTCCTGCAACACTCTCGACGATCGCATCGATACCCGCTGCTTCCGACAAATCTCCTGCAATAGTTCCAAACCCCAGCGCCCGCATCGCGGCCAGTTTCTCGGCCGACCGCCCCGTTCCGATCACATCTGCGCCAAGGCCCTGGAGTTGCAGCGCGATTTCGCGGCCGATGCCGTCACTGCCTCCAGTGACAAGGGCGAGCATTCCCCGAACATCCATAGGTCCCTCCCATGTTTTCCCTTGCGCACTATGGCGGGTGCGATCGCCATCGCCTACATGCAAAATCATGGCTCGCCCCAACGCACCCGACCGATTCAACGAAGAAAAGGCCACCTACGTGATCCGCGGCAGCGGGGAGGAGGGAGACAAGCCTGACCTCGAGCGCGGTTCAGGGGTCATTCGCGAAGTGGTGCGAAAGCTGCCGGTGCGTCCGGGTGTCTACCGCATGCTCGATGCGCGCGGAGATGTGCTTTATGTCGGAAAGGCGCGCGCGCTCAAGAATCGCGTGAGCAACTATACCCAGGTCGCGCGGCTGCCACAGCGGCTTCAGCGGATGGTCGCCCAGACGCGCGCAATGGAGATCGTCACCACGAACAGCGAGGCGGAGGCGCTGCTCCTCGAGGCGCAGCTGATCAAGCGCTATCGACCCCCGTACAACGTCCTTTTGCGCGACGACAAAAGTTTTCCCTTCATTCTCCTGCGCATGGACCACAACTTTCCCCGCGTGCAGAAGCACCGCGGCGCCCGGCGGGCAAAAGGACGCTATTACGGGCCATTTGCGAGCGCGGGATCGGTGAACCGCACGCTCAACGCGCTGCAGAAGACCTTTCTTCTGCGAAGCTGTACCGACAGTTTCTTCGCGAACCGTTCCAGGCCGTGTCTCCTCTATCAGATCCGCCGCTGCTCGGCGCCATGTGTCGGCCGCATCTCGAAAGAGGATTATGGCCGCCTGGTTGGCGACGCGCAGGATTTCCTCGAGGGTCGTTCGACAGCCGTGCAGAAGCGTCTCGGCGACGCGATGACGCAGGCGGCCGAGGCGATGGATTTCGAACTGGCGGCGGTCCTGCGCGACCGGCTGAAGTCATTGACCTTCATCCAGGGCAGTCAGTCGGTCCACGCTGACGGGCTTGGTGACGCCGACGTCTTCGCGCTCGCGGCAAAGGGCGGGCAGCTCTGCATCGCGGGTTTCTTTATCCGGGGCGGGCAGAATTGGGGCCATCGCAGCTTCTTTCCTGCACATATCGCCGGGGTGCCCGAGGAAGAGGTGCTCGCGAGCTTTCTCATGCAATTTTACGAGGGCGTGCCGCCGCCGAAACTGATCCTCGTTGACCGCGAGCCGGCCGAATGCATTTTGCTCGCCGAGGCGCTGGGCGAGACCGCGGGGCGCAAGGTCGAGATCGGCGTGCCTCAGCGCGGAAACCGCCGTCGCTTGCTCGAGCAGGCAGTGCGCAACGCCGGCGAGGAACTCGACCGGCGGCTCGCCGAGAGCAGCAGCCAGGCCCGGCTGGGGCGTGAACTTGCCGACCTGTTCGATCTCGAGGGACCGCCGCAGCGCATCGAGATTTATGACAACAGCCACATCCAGGGCACCAATGCCCTGGGGGCGATGGTCGTCGCGGGCCCTGAAGGCTGGATCAAGGGCGCCTATCGCAAATTCAATATAAAGCGCGCCGAAACGCAGCCCGGTGACGATTTTGCGATGATGCGCGAGGTGTTCCATCGGCGTTTCGCGCGCGCGATCGAGGAGGACCCGGAGCGCACGAAGGGTGAGTGGCCCGACCTCGTGCTGATCGATGGCGGCAGGGGGCAGGTGTCGGCAGTGTCGGAAGTGTTTGCCGAACTGGGGGTCGAGGACCTGCCTTACGTCGGCGTTGCCAAGGGGCCCGACCGCAACGCCGGGCGCGAAACATTCTACCTGCCCGACGGGCGCGAGTTCACCTTGCCGCCGAACAATGCGGTGCTCTTCTATATCCAGCGCCTGCGCGACGAGGCACACCGGTTCGCGATCGGGGCGCATCGGCAAAAGCGTGCGAAAGCCATGGGAAGCTCGCCGCTCGACGAAGTGCCAGGCATCGGCCCCGCGCGCAAGAAGGCCCTGCTGATGCATTTCGGTACCGCGCGCGCGATCCGCAGCGCAAGCCTTGAAGACCTGAAGCGCGCCCCTGGCGTCAGCGCGGGCGTCGCGCAGGCCGTCTATGATTTCTACAATCCGCGAGGATAGGAGAAAGCCGCCATTTGTGTTCCGGCAGCGAAAGATGAAAGCGTTCCGCCGAGAAGCACGTCAGCAAAGAAGAGCCCATTGGGAGAAAGGGGAGAGGATGGATTTTGCAGCCACCATGCCGCTGGCGAAAACGCTGGGCATTGCCATCGACGAAGGCACAAAGGATCGGGTTTCAGGCCGGCTCCTCGTTCGCGCCGACATCTGTACTGCGGGGAACATCGTCCACGGCGGCGCGATCATGGCCTTTGCTGATTGTCTCGGCGCGGTCGGCGCCTTCCTCAGCCTTCCTGAGGGTGCTAGCGGAACGACGACGATCGAGAGCAAGACGAACTTTCTCGGCGCAGGGCCGGTGGGATCCTGGCTCGTCGGCGAAGCGACGCCGGTGAAAGTCGGTAAACGCCTGTCGGTGTGGCAGACGCGGATTCGCACCGAGGCGGGCGCAGAAGTCGCGCTGGTCACCCAGACGCAGATGGTGCTTTGGCCGTCCTGAATGCCGAGGCTATCGTCTGCGCGGTGCGCGCGCATGGCGAACATGGCGCTATTCTGCGCGCGCTCACGCGTGACGCCGGACTGGTCGCCGGCTATGTCCGCGGTGGGCGGTCGCGCCGGCTGCGTCCAATCCTCGTTCCGGGCAATCTTGTCGCGCTCGAACTTCGTGCACGCACCGACGAGCACCTCGGCAGCGCGACGGCCGAACTCATCACAAGCCGGGCGCCGCTTCTCGCCGAGCCGCTCCCGGCAGCGGCGATCGATTGGGCGACGAGCCTCACGGCAGCGACTTTGCCCGAAAGCCAGCCCTATCCGGCGCTTTATGCCGCCTTGTCTGGGGTTTTGGACGCGACCGCAGCGGCAACGTCGGCGCGCCAGTGGGCGGCGGCGCTTGCGCGCTATGAAGTGCTGCTGCTCGCTGAACTTGGCTTCGGCTTGAACCTCGAGGAATGCGTTGCGACCGGCGTGAGGAATGATCTTGCCTTCGTCAGCCCCAGAACAGGCGGAGCGGTGTGCGCGGGCGCGGCGGCGGGTTACGAGGCCCGGCTGTTCCCGCTGCCCCGCTTCCTGCGCGGCCTCGACAGCGACCCTGCGCTCGGCGACGTTCTCGACGCGATGACGATCACCGGCCATTTTCTCGATCGCGACCTGCTCGAAGGGCGCAATCGCGATTTGCTGGCCGCAAGGGAAAGATTGATCGGCCGCCTCAAGAGGGCGGTTGCGTGACTCGCCGCCGCTCCTTAAGCGGCTGGCGAGACACGAAAGGGCGAAGCGTTGAAAATCCTGTTGCTGGCTGGTGATGGTATTGGTCCTGAGATCATGGCGGAGGCCGAGAAGGTCCTTGCCGCGCTGGCGCTCCCGGTAACGCTCGATCGCGCGCTCGTCGGGGGCGCGGCCTATGAAGTGGCGGGTCATCCGCTGCCGGCGGAAACGCTCGCGAAAGCAAAGGCGGCGGATGCCCTTCTGTTCGGCGCAGTCGGTGATCCGCGCTTCGACGCTGCCGAGAGGCATCTGCGTCCCGAGCAGGCAATCCTTGGCCTTCGCGCGGAACTCGGCCTGTTCGCGAACCTGCGCCCGGCAAAGCTGTTCGCGGGTCTTGAACACAGCTCTGCACTGCGGCCCGAAGTCGCTTCGGCGATCGACCTCCTGATCGTTCGCGAACTCAACGGCGACGTCTATTTCGGGGAGAAGGGTACCCGCACGACGGCAAGCGGCGATCGCGAGGGCTATGATGTGATGTCCTACAGCGAGAGCGAAGTACGGCGCATCGCGCACGTCGCCTTCAAGGCAGCGCAGGGGCGGCAGAAACGGCTCTGCTCGGTCGACAAGGCGAATGTGCTTGAAACCTCTCAGCTCTGGCGCGATGTCGTGATCGAGGTCGCGGCGGACTATCCCGACGTCGCGCTCAGCCACATGTATGTCGATAATGCCGCGATGCAACTGGTTCGCAATCCGGGGCAATTCGACGTCATCGTCACGGGCAATCTGTTCGGCGACATCCTGTCCGACCAGGCGTCGATGTGCGTCGGCTCGATCGGGCTGCTCGCATCGGCGTCGCTTGGCGGGGGCCGGATGGGGCTGTACGAGCCGATTCATGGCAGCGCGCCCGACATTGCCGGCAAGGGAATTGCCAACCCGCTGGCGATGATTCTCTCGCTCGCCATGCTGCTTCGTCATTCGGGCGGCGACGAGGCGAGCGCGGCTCGGATCGAGGCTGCCGTTGCCGCCGTGTTGGCAAAGGGATGCCGGGGTGCCGACCTTGGCGGTGACATGACCACGACCGCGCTCGGCGATGCGGTCGTCGCGGCCCTGAACGGATAGGCGGACGGCGAGGATGAAAAAGAAAACGGGTTTCGATCGCAGCACCACGCAAAAATGGCACCCCGCGACGCGCGCGGTGCGCGGCGGAACCTGGCGCAGCGAGCATGGCGAGACGTCGGAGGCACTCTTCCTGACCTCAGGCTATAGCTATGACAGCGCCGAGGAAGTCGCGGCCCGCTTTGCGGGCGAGGAACAGGGGATGACCTACTCCCGCCTGCAGAACCCGACCGTTGCGATGCTCGAGGAACGGATCGCGCTGATGGAAGGCGCCGAGGCGTGCCGGGTCCAGGCAAGCGGCATGGCGGCGATGACGACAGCGCTGCTCTGCCAGCTTTCGGCAGGGGATCACATCGTTGCAGCGAAGGCGGCCTTCGGCTCGTGCCGCTGGCTCGTCGACACGCTCTGCCCGCGCTTCGGGATCGAATCGACCGTCGTCGACGGGCGCGACAATGATGCGTGGGAAAAGGCCATCCGCCCAAATACCAAGGTCTTCTTTTTCGAGACGCCGGCGAACCCGACACTCGACATCGTCGACATGGCGCACGTCTGCAGCCTGGCTCGCGCGCGCGGGATCACCAGTGTCGTCGACAATGCCTTTGCAACCGCGGTTCTTCAGCGCCCGCTCGACTTCGGCGCCGACGTCGTCGCCTACTCGGCTACCAAGCTGATGGAGGGGCAGGGGCGCGTCCTCGCGGGTGCGGTGTGTGGAACCGAGGCGTTCATCAACGATGTGCTGCTTCCTTTCCAGCGCAATACGGGTCCCAATTTGTCGCCGTTCAATGCCTGGGTGGTCATGAAGGGCCTCGAAACGCTCGACCTCAGGGCGCGGCGGCAGTCGGAAAATGCGCTTGCGGTCGGAAAGGCGATCGAGGGACGCGTCGCCCGCATCCTTCATCCAGGGCTTGCCAGCCATCCACAGCACAATCTCGCGATGCGTCAGATGGAGGCCTGCGGACCGATTTTCGCTTTCGAACTTCCGGGTGGCGCGACGCAGGCGATGCGCTTCCTCAACACCCTCGAGCTCGTCGACATCAGCAACAATATTGGCGACGCGCGCAGCCTCTGCTGCCATCCATGGACGACAACGCACTACGGCGTGAGCCCCGAGGTTCGGCTGGATATGGGAGTGAGCGAAGGGCTTCTTCGTATCAACATCGGTCTTGAAGATCCGCGCGACGTCATTGCAGATCTGGACCAGGCATTGACCAAGGTCGGGCTATAGGCGACTTTGTGGGGACGATGATCGACTCCTTCTTCCCCTTTTCCGCGACCACCGGCTCTATCACGGTGCGGGTGGCGGTCAGCTATCTTCCCGAGCAATCGCACCCGACGCTCGGGCGCTGGTTCTGGGCCTATCACGTCCGGATTGAAAATCAGGGGGAGACAGCGGTGCAACTGATCAGCCGCCACTGGCGAATCAGCGACGGCCTCGGCAAGATCAGCGAAGTGGAAGGCGAGGGCGTCGTGGGCGAGCAGCCGGTGATCGCGCCAGGCGGCGCCTTCGATTACGTCTCGGGCTGCCCGCTGCCGACTCCTGAAGGATCGATGGTCGGAAGCTATATGATGGAGAGAGGCGACGGATCGCAGATGCTCGTTGCCATTCCGCATTTTCCCCTCGTTGCGCCGGCGACCGCCTCATGAAGCGCACCCATCTCCCTCTCAATGCGCTGCGCGTATTCGATGCTGCTGCCCGGCACCTGAGCTTCACGCGCGCCGCCGATGAGCTTGCCGTCACCCCCGCCGCGGTGGGGCAGCAAATTCGCGCGCTCGAGGACATGCTCGGCGTCGTTCTATTCCGCCGTACGCCAAAGGGGCTGGAGCTGACCGGCGAGGCCAATGCGGGGCTTGAGGCGCTACGCCAGGGCTTCCTCCAGTTCGAGGAATCGGTGCGCGCGATGCAGGCGGGACAGTCGTCCCAATCGCTGACGATCGCTGCTCCGCGCGACCTCACTGCCAAATGGCTGGCACCGCGGCTCGCGCGATACAGCCAGGAGGCGCCCGATGTGCGCTTCACGCTCGTCTCGGCGGATGGAGGAATCGACTTCACCGA
This sequence comes from Sphingopyxis sp. 113P3, assembly GCF_001278035.1. Lineage (NCBI taxonomy): Bacteria > Pseudomonadati > Pseudomonadota > Alphaproteobacteria > Sphingomonadales > Sphingopyxidaceae > Sphingopyxis > Sphingopyxis sp. 113P3. Next base: position 2,458,007 of record NZ_CP009452.1, on the reverse strand, counting down.
GGCCAATCTTGATCTTGCAATCTTCTGGACAGACAGCGCGGGCGAGCATGAAGGCGTCGCGCTCGCGGATGCGCTGATGGTCACCGTCGCGGGTCCCGGCAGCGATAGCAATACGCGCATTGCATGGCCGGGATGCCCCGTTGAGGATGACGAACCCGCCCTGCGTCTCGGCGATGCCGGGCTGGCGATCGACGCCGCCGCAAATGGGCTCGGGCAGGCCAATGTTCCTGCGATGCTGGCTGAGGCGGATATCGCCGCGGGCCGGGTGCGCGTCGTGCGCGAGCCATTTGCAGTCAAGCATGGATATTGGCTGGTTGCCCCGACGCCGCAGTGGCGACAGGCGAAGGTCAAGGCGCTCGTCGCCGCGCTGACCTCTGCCTGAGCTTATTTCGCGGCCAGCGCCAGCAGACGCGTCGTCATCCCGCTCAGCGTCTCCGCTGCCACATCGGCATCGGGGTTGTTCCAGCTAGCGGTGACGACAAACCATTTACCGTCGGCCTTGCGCTGCCCCAGGAGGCTCATCGACAAGACGCCGAGCTCCGAGCCGCCCTTGTAGCCGAGATAGTCCCATTCTGCCGCGGCAGCGGGCGCGACGCCTTTGTTGATCGTCATCGCCGCCATCACCTCCGGCGAATTCTGCGCCTTGATGTCGGCAAGCACCCTGGCAAGATCGGTCGGTGTCGCGAACCATTCGAGGCTTTCGATGAAGCGCGGCGTGCCGCCGAAGCTGACGCCATCGACATTGGCGAGCACGAGCCGGTTCGCGTTTGTGTCGAGCAACCGGCGCTGCGCCTCGTCACTCCCACCAAGAAACTCTTCACGCAGGTCGGCAAAATTATTGCCCTTGAGCGCGAAGGCTTCGACCGTCGTCAGCAAAGGAATGTTGCGCGAGGGATCGCTATGCCCTGTAGCGCGCATCCGCGCCTCGATCGGACCACGCCCCAGAAGATGGATCAACGTGTCGGTGGCCCCGTTGTCGCTCACTGAAACCATCCAGTTGGCGAGGGTCTGCAGCGTCACTGGCGTGTCCTTCGGCCAGTTCGCCGTCGCCGCGGAGGAGAAGCTCAAGTGCGCGAGCGGAACGACATCCGACCATTTGCGTTTTCCCGCCCGGACCTGCGATGCGAGTTCGTCGAGAATATAGAGTTTGAAGGTCGAACCGATGGCAAAGCGGGCATCAGCGTTCGCCGATGCGATCGGCCGAATCGTTGTGCCATCCACTTCGGCGACGAGGAAACCCGTGCGCCCTGGCAAGGCAGAGAGTTCGGCAGCGACACTGTCAAAACTGTCGTTCGCGACGGTGAAACCCCGAAGAAAAAGGCCGTCGACGCGGCGATCGCCATCGGGAAGCACGCTGAGCGCAATCGTTCCTGTCCCCTTTTCAAAGCGCAGCCTGACCGTGCCGGTGCGGCCATCGGCGGTGTCGACAGCATCCACCGCGACCGCCGCGCCATATTGAGCGAGAAGGTTATGAGCGATGCTCCGGAACTGGCTTTCGGAAACGGCCCGCTGGAACTGCGGCGCGAAATAATCGGCATAAGCGACCTTTCCGTTCAGTAATTCGACGAGTTCGCCTGCGCGCAGATCGAAGGCGGCCTTGGTCGCTGTCGCGGTCTGCGGCGCCGGCTCAGCCCGCGCGTCCTTCGGAATCTGCACCGCCGCAGCGGCGAGAAGCGTCATGATCAGCAAGCGTGGCATCAGCTATCTCCTTCGGACGCGAGGACCCTGTCGATCCGCGCGATCTGGGTGCGCAGCTTGGCCGCCGCCCGCTGGTTGAGCAACCAGATGCCCACAAAAATCACAGCCGGCACTGCCGCCAGCACTGCGAAGCGAAGCGTGGAAAGATGGGCCTCGCGCGCAACCCCTGCGAGAAAGACCGAAAGGCCCGGGACGAATGGCGCAAGATACCAGCGCCCGACCCGTCGCAGCATATGCTCCTCGACGACGAGGCGAGTACGGTAATAGGTCCGCATATCGGCAGCTTCGGCCTCAGGATCGGGCCGCGAGCTCCGACGCGCAAGCTGGTGGCCAACGAAGAGAGCGGCCGCAATCGTCAGCAGACTGCCGGTCTTGAGCCAAACTCCGGGCAGGGCGATAGCATAGAGGCCGAACAAGGCCGTCACGATCGCAACCGCCATATATTCCCGGCGGTTCCGGCGCGCGACGCTCTTGCCCAATTGACCGGCGCGGCGCTTGATCTCGGCCAGCGGCAAAGACGCGAATTCGCCGCTGCAACTCTGCCACTCGGCCCGCAGGCTCTCGTCGTCGAACGCGTTCATGTCGGCTCTCCCTCGCGCGCGAAACGGCGCGTCAGCATCGATTTGAAGCGGTGGATCCTTGTCGTCACAATCTCGGGGGTGACGCCCGTGATCTCGGCAATCTCGGCACCTGGCACGGCTTCAAGATATAACAGCAATATCTGCCGGTCGGGCGGGTCCAGCTGCTGGATGATCGATACGATCAGCGCCATCGCCTGTTCGCTTTCGGCCGCCTCAAAGGGCGTGGGCGCCCCGTCGACAATTTCGGCTGCGTCGAGCCTCGACCAGCCAGGCGCACTGCGGCGCCGGCATGCCAGCACATGCGATATTGCCCGATTGTGCGCGACGCGCCACACCCAGGTGCTCAGCGCGCAGCGGCCGTCGAAACCCGAAAGGCTTTGCCAAAGCGCGACCTGCACATCCTGCTCCAGATCACGCCGAAGGTCAGGATCGGCCTCATAACCGCGTGCCATGCGCGATAAGGCGGGGTCAAAGCGGGCGATGGCCTCGGCGAAGATCCGATCCTGTTCCGCTTCGTTCACGCCATGGTCCGGAATTTGATGTCCCATGACCGGTTAGTCGATGACGACAGGAATTTCTGACGCAGCGCGAGAAATTTTCTCTCAGGCGTCGATCGCGGCCTCATCGAGCGTCGCCGCATTGGCCTGAATAAACTGAAAACGATGTTCCGGGTGCTTGCCCATCAGCCGGTCCACGAGATCCTTGACCTGGTGCCGCTCCTCATATTCCTGCGGCAAGGTCACGCGCAGCAGGCTGCGCGTGGCGGGGTCCATGGTCGTCTCCTTGAGCTGGTTGGGGTTCATTTCCCCGAGACCCTTGAAGCGGCCGACCTCGACTTTCTTGCCCTTGAAAAGCGTGGCTTCCAGCTCGGCGCGATGCTCGTCGTCGCGCGCATAGGCCGATACCGCTCCCGCGGTCAGCCGATAGAGGGGCGGCTGGGCGAGATAGACATGTCCCTCGCGCACGATCTCGGGCATCTCCTGAAAGAAGAAGGTCATCAAGAGCGTTGCGATATGCGCGCCGTCGACATCGGCGTCGGTCATGATCACGATCTTCTCGTAGCGCAGGCGGTCGGGGTCACAATCCTTGCGCATCCCGCAACCGAGCGCGAGCGCCAGGTCGGCGATTTCCTGATTGGCGCGGATCTTATCGGCACTCGCGCTCGCAACGTTCAATATCTTGCCGCGGATCGGCAGGATCGCCTGTGTCTTGCGGTCGCGGGCCTGTTTGGCGCTTCCGCCCGCGCTGTCGCCCTCAACGATAAACAGTTCGGTGCCTTCAGGGCCATCGTTCGCACAGTCGGTGAGCTTGCCGGGAAGGCGAAGCTTGCGCGAGCTGGTCGCAGTCTTGCGTTTCACTTCCCGTTCGGCCTTGCGCTTCAGCCGCTCTTCCATCCGTTCGAGGATCAGGCCGAGCAACGCCCGGCCGCGATCCATATTGTCAGAAAGGAAGTGGTCGAAATGATCACGAACGGCGTTCTCGGTGAACCGCGCAGCCTCGGGGCTCGACAGCCGATCCTTTGTCTGGCTCTGGAACTGCGGATCGCGGATGAAGACCGACAGCATCATCTCGCCGCCGTTGAAGACATCGTCAGCCGTGATCTGTGCCGCCTTCTTCTGCCCGACCAGCTCACCAAATGCACGCAGTCCCTTGGTCAGCGCAGCGCGCAGGCCCGCCTCGTGCGTCCCTCCAGCGGGCGTTGGAATCGTATTGCAATACCAGCTGTAACTTCCATCCGACCACAAGGGCCAGGCGATGGCCCATTCGGCACGGCCTTGACCGTCGGGAAAGTCCTGCCGCCCCGTAAAAGGGTCAGCGGTCGCACATTCCCGGCTGCCGATCTGTTCCTTCAAATGATCGGCAAGCCCGCCAGGAAACTGAAACACGGCCTCGGTGGGCGTGTCGTCGCCGATCAGTTCGGGTGCGCATTTCCACCGAATTTCTACGCCTGCAAACAGATAGGCCTTCGACCGGGCCATGCGATAGAGGCGTTGTGGTTTGAAGCGGCCATGCTCGCCGAAGATTTCCGGATCAGGTACAAAGGACACGCTCGTTCCGCGACGATTGGGCGTCGGGCCGAGCTCCTCGAGTGCGCCGAGCGGAATGCCGCGCGAGAAACGCTGGCGATAAAGCTGCTTGCCGCGCGCCACCTCAATCTCGGTCTCGGTCGATAGCGCGTTGACGACGCTGACGCCGACGCCGTGAAGCCCGCCCGAGGTTGCATAGGCCTTGCCCTCGAACTTGCCGCCCGAATGGAGCATCGTCATGATGACTTCGAGCGCCGATTTTCCAGGAAATTTGGGGTGAGGGTCGACCGGCATGCCGCGCCCGTTATCCACCACTGTGAGGCGATTGCCGACATCGAGTTCGATCTCGATCCGGCTCGCATGGCCGGCGACAGCCTCGTCCATGCTATTGTCGATCACTTCGGCGGCGAGGTGATGGAGCGCCCGCTCGTCGGTACCGCCAATATACATCCCCGGGCGGCGACGGACGGGCTCCAGCCCCTCCAGCACCTCGATCTGCGAGGCATTGTAGCTGTCGGACGACGCTGCGGGGCTATCGAACAAATCGTGACTCATGCCGAGGCTATAGGGGGTCGGCAAGGCCGCTGGCAAGGCGGGTTTTGAGCCGGTTTGCGGCCCTTTTACGGCACAACGGCTCATCCCGTTTTCGGCACGGCGAGGAACTTCGGCGCAATGGGCCGGGTTTCCGGGGAGCCTGCAAGGCCATCAAATATCGGAGGAAAACACATGAAATTCACATCTCTCCTCGTCGCCGCGGCCGCGGGTTCGCTCGCGGCGCCTGCCATGGCTCAGGATCGTGACACCGCGGAGGATTTCAACGGCCCCTACATCGGCGTGGTCGGCGGATACACTGTGCAGCCGAACGACGGTCATGAAACACTGACGTTCGACACGGATCTCGACGGCACCTTTGGCGATCCCGTCAATACCGCGGGCGGCACGAACGCCTTCTCGCCTGGCTTCTGCGGCGGCGGCGCCACGGGCACTGCGAACCGCGACTGCACGAGCGACAAGGATGGCGCCGAATATATGGCGCGCCTTGGCTACGACAAGCGCATGGGCAACTTCGTTGTCGGTGCCGTCCTTGAGGGCGGGCGGAGCGAAGCGCGCGATAGCGTATCGGGCTTCTCGACAACGCCTGCGAGCTACACGATCAGCCGCGAGGCCGATTGGCAGGCCGGCGCGCGCCTTCGCGCCGGCTACACCCCCGGCGGCGGCGTGCTTTTTTATGCCACCGGCGGCGGTGCTTTTGCCAAGATGGACAATCGCTTTGCCACGACCAACAGCGCGAACAGCTTTTCCGACAACGGCAAGACGAACGCCTGGGGTTATTCGGCGGGCGGCGGTGCGGAAGCAATGCTGACCAAGAATGTCTCGCTCGGACTTGAATATCTCTACACCGATCTCAAGGACGACGATTATACTGTCGCGGTCGGGCAGGGGACAGCGCCCGATACCAATCCGTTCGGCGAAGGCACCGACATCAAGCGCAGCGATCCGCATTTCCGGACCCACAGCGTGCGGGCATCGGTCAACTTCCGCTTCTGATCGATAGCAATTTCAAGGATTGGGCGCCGGGCCTTGAGGCCCGGCGCCCTTTCCGTTGGGCGGGCGCGGCCGACTGAATGGCAGGCACACGTCCTCCCATCGCTTCGCATCGACGCTGCGATGCCTATCTTTTGGTACCCAGGGGCGCTGAGAAGATGGCGAAATTTCCGTTCGCGCTTGCGACCAGACGGTCATGCTGGAACAGACGCGCGTCGATATTGGCGATACGCTTGCCCCTGTGGAGCACGGTCGCATCACAGATCAGCCGGCCCTCGCGAACCCCGACATGATAGTTGAACTTGATCTCCAGGGTCGCACACCAAAGATCGTCGTCAAGCTCACTTGTGAGCGCGCCGCCCATCGCCGTGTCGGCGAGCGAATAGGCAACGCCGCCATGCGCGACGCCCTGCGGATTGAAATGGCGCGCTGCCTCGACATCGATCGCCATCCGGCATCGGCCGTCGCCGCGCTCGACCATCTGAAAGCCGAGCATGCGCGCAAATTCGAAATCCTGCCCGAACGGCCTCACCGCACGCGCGGCCCCCCAAAGGGCGGCGGCGGGGGCGGACGGCGCGTGCCGCGCGGCAGCTGCGCCTGATAGGCGCGGCCGCAATGCTCGACGCAATAGGGAAAGCCGGGGTTCACCGCTTCACCGCAGAAATGAAAATCGGGCTCACCGGGATGTCCCATCGGCCAGCGGCAGATACGGTCGTTGAGGTCGAGCAGGCTTGTCTTGTCAGCGATTTCCGGGCTCGGCTTAGCAGGCACCAGACGGCGGGGAGGCGCCGGGGGAATCGGCGCCTGCTGGTCGCCGGGGCCCTGGCGGATGAAACCCCCGGGACCTATCGAGACGATGCGCGGTGCATCGGGCTTTGCTGGCGGTGCATCGACCCCGGCGTCCGCAGGCGCGGCTTCAGGGACAGGCTTGGGCTCGGCGCGCGGGGGCGCGATGGGGCGCGGCGCAGCAGGAGCAGCGGGACGCGGCGCCGGTGCGGCCGCCTTGGGTGCTGCCGGAGCCTTGGCCGGCTTTGCGACCTTCTCGGTCGCCTTCACGGGTGAAGGGCGCGATTTCAGGCCCAGGCGGTGCGCCTTGCCGATCACCGCGTTGCGGCTGACGCCGCCAAGCTCATCGGCAATCTGGCTCGCGGTCAGCCCTTTTTCCCACATGCTGCGCAGCTGTTCGATGCGCTGGTCAGTCCATGACATGCTTCACATTCCTCATTGTCTCACGCCGCGGGCGACGCAGCGATCCTTTCGGGCCGTTCCGGATGGATCGGCGCGGCGGCTGCCCAGCTTGCGGTAAGGTCGGGGACGCGATAGGCGAGAACGCCATGAACGACCAGCCCCAAATTACGCGCGCCGACTCGGCTCCCGCCACCGCGGCACGAGCATTTGCCGAGCCGGGGGTGCCACACATCCGCACGCTCAACGTGCCCGGTATGCAGGCGCTCTATGTCAAGGAGGTACGGCGCTTTTTCAAGGTCCAGCTCCAAACAATCTGGGCCCCTGCCGTTACCACGCTTCTTTTCCTGGTCATTTTCACGGTCGCACTCGGCGGCTCGGGACGCACCGTCATCGGCGTTCCCTTCGCCGATTTCGTCGCGCCTGGCCTGATCATGATGGCCATGCTCCAGAATAGCTTTGCCAATGCGAGTTTCTCGCTCCTTGTCGGCAAGATCCAGGGGACGATCGTCGACTATCTTATGCCGCCGCTCGGAATCGGTGAATTGATGCTCGCGCTCATTGGCGCCGCGATCAGCCGCGCTGTCCTCGTGGGGCTGGCGCTTTGGGCCGCCATGCTCGCCTGGCCCGGAGTTCATGTCGCGCCCCAACATTTCTGGGCGGTCATCGCGTTCGGTCTCCTCGGCGCGGCGATGATCGGCTTCGTCGGCCTGATCACCTCCGTCTGGGCCGAGAAATTCGATCATGCCGCCGCGGTCACCAATTTTGTTGTCACCCCGCTCGCCCTGCTTTCGGGCACATTCTATTCGATCGACCGCCTGGCGCCCTGGTTCCAGAGTATCGCGCATGCCAACCCGGTTTATTATGCGATCATGGGGTTCCGATACGGCTTCATCGGCACGGTGGACTCGACGATCGACCATCCTGTCCTGACGGCGCTCCTCGCGCTCGTGGCAGTCAACATCGTACTTGGCCTCGTGACCTACCGCCTTCTTGCATCGGGATGGAAGCTGAAGGCCTGATCCGCATCAGGCCCTAGTGGCGGTGGATGGCGCGGAGGCGATAGCGCCCCTTGTCGAGTCCCTCGAACATGGCCTCGATCTGAGGGTGGTCGACGGGGCCATGCTCGGAGTCCGCAACGAGATTCTGCTGGCTGACATAGGCGATGTAGGAGGAATCCTCATTTTCCGCGAGCAGATGATAATAAGGCTGTTGCTTTGAGGGACGGATCGCCTCGGGAATGGCCTGATACCACTCCTCGCTGTTCGAGAAGACCGGATCGACGTCGAAGACGACGCCGCGGAAATCGAACATGCGGTGCCGCACGATATCGCCCGGCGCAAAGCGGGCGCGTTCAACAAGCGGCATCACGATGCCGCGATCGCTTTTGCCTTGGAAATCCGAAGAAGTCTTTGCTCTCATGCCATCAATCTATGCCGGTTCGCGGACGATTCAAGGCGCTATCGCCCGCCTGTGAGCAGCCTTGAGCCGCCTTGATAATGATCTTGACCATAGAAACCCGCTCAATTCCGGGTTAGCTTGCTGTGTGACGTCCCGCAGAGGACAGATTTTGCGGGGTCGATTTCGCAACGAGGGGAGACACGCACCATGACCGACATATTGCAAAGGGCAAAAGACATGATCCTCAAGCCCAAGGAGGCCTGGGCCGCTATCGAAGGAGAGACGGAGACCGTCCAGTCCCTCTATGTGCCCTATGTCCTTGTGCTTGCTGCGATTGGTCCGCTCGCGCAGCTGATCGGCGGGCAAGTTTTCGGATACCGTTTTCTTACCCTCACAGTTCATCCCCCGCTCGGCAGCGCCATTGTTGGCGCGCTGCTTTCCTACGTGCTGACGCTAATCGGCGTCTATGTCGTCGCGCTGGTGATCGATGGGCTGGCGCCGACATTCGGCGGCGTGAAGAACCAGATTCAGGCGCTGAAGGTTGCGGTCTATTCGTTTACCGCGGCCTGGCTTGCCGGGATTTTTGCACTGGTGCCGCCGCTCGCAATCTTGGGATTGCTCGGGCTCTACAGTCTCTACCTTCTCTATCTTGGCTTGCCTCGCCTGATGAAGGCGCCCGAGGACAAGGCGATTGTCTACACGCTGGTCGTCGTGGTCGTAACTATTGTTCTATACCTTGTCATCGCGGCAATCGTCGGTGCCCTTGCAATGACGCAAGGACCCGCGCTTGCCGGAGGCGTGAGCCTTCGCTGACAGGTGACCATTCCGTCGTCCGCCTGCAACATGTGAGCGGCTGGCGACAAAGAAAGGGGGTGGGGAGGTCTCGCGCGCCGGTCCTTCCCCTTTGCATAGGAGGCCGACATGAAGAGCCGCAACTTTGCCTTGGCGCTTGGCGTGGGGCTGTTGATGGCGAGCAGGCCAGCGCCGGGCATCGCGGCGCTTGAGCCGGGGGCGAAAGCTCCCGACTTTACGCTGCGCGCGGCGCAGGGCGGGAGGTCCTTCGACCTCTCGCTGAAACAGACGCTGCGGAGCGGGCCGGTGGTCCTCTATTTCTTCCCTGCAGCCTTCACGCCCGGCTGCACGCTGGAGGCGCATCTTTTTGCCGACGCGAACAGCCGCTTCAACCAGCTCGGCGCGCGCGTGATCGGGGTCACTGCAGGCAATATCGATCGGGTCGCCGAATTTTCAAAATCGGAATGTCGCAGCAAATTCGCGGTGGCCGCGGATCCAGGCGCCAAAATCGCGGCGGAATTTGACGCAACGATGGAGGGGCCTGGAAAGACAAGGCTTTCCGATCGGACGTCGTTCGTGATCGCGCCGAACGGCACGATTCTCATGAGCTACAGCGACAAGAATCCGCGCGCGCACATCGAAAAGACGATGGCAGCCGTGCGGGCGTGGAGGGCCAAGCGGGGTTAGAAAATGGAGGAGAGTGAGGGATTCGAACCCTCGGTACCGTTGCCGGCACTTCGCATTTCGAGTGCGACGCTTTCGACCACTCAGCCAACTCTCCTCGCTGAGGCAGACGCCCCTAGCGATGCTCTGCGGATCATGCAAGCCTCTCTTGGCAAAAATGCGGCCTGATTCGCGGGCGCACCAATGCACAAGGGGGGTGCTGTGCCGCTAACCGGACTTAAGGTGCTCGATTTCGGGCGTTATATTGCAGGGCCTTATTGCGCAGCACTGCTAGCCGACTATGGCGCCGACGTGATTCGGGTCGAGGCGCCCGGCGGCAATGACGACCGCTACACCGTCCCAGTAGCCGCCGACGGATCCGGCGCAATGTTCCTGCAGATGAACCGCAACAAGCGCTGCTTGACGCTGAGACCGGGAACGCCCGAAGGCCGCGAGATCGTCGAGCGACTGGTCGCGAGGGCTGACGTCGTCATCGCCAACCTGCCGCATGACGCGCTGCTCAAGCTTGGCCTCGACTATGAGAGCCTGTCCGCGATCAACCCCCGGATCATCCTGGCAACGGCCTCGGCGTTCGGCGGGGAGGGCCCGCTGGCAGAGCGGGTCGGCTTCGATGCCGTAGGCCAGGCGATGTCCGGCAGCGTCCACCTGACGGGCACTCCCGATCAGCCCTTTCGTGCGCAGGTCAATTATGTCGATTTCGGCACGGCGCTCCATTGCGCCTTCGGGATCATGCTGGCCCTGCGCGAGCGAGACGTGTCGGGCAAGGGGCAGTGCGTATCGGGGTCGCTCTTCGCAACCGCGCTCGCCATGACGAACGCCCTGACCATCGATCACGCGCTGAACGGCATCGAGCGGCAGCCGCTTGGCAACCGTGCCTACAGCTCAGGGCCCACCGACCTTTTTCGCACGCGCGACGGCTGGATCGTGACGCAGATCGTTGGCACGCCGATTTTCCGCCGCTGGGCGGAACTGGTCGGTCGGCCAGAGCTCATCGATGATCCGCGCTTTGCGAGCGATATGCTGCGCGGTGACAACGGCGAGGAGCTGAGCGCGATCATGCAGGACTGGTGCTCGGCGCGAACGAGCGAGGTGGCCATTTCCGAACTCGCGTCGGCGCGCGTCCCCGCGGCCCCCGTTGTCAAGCCCGCCGACGCGCTCGCGCACCCGCAGGTCGCCGCGATGAAGATCGTCGAGCCAACTTCCTATCCGGGCACACCGGCCCCGGCCCCGGTCATCCGCGCGCCGATCGAACTTTCTGCGAGCGCGAAGGCGCCAGCCGCCCCGGCGCCTCAGCTCGGGGCGCACAGCCACGCGATCCTGAGCGAACTCGGATATGATGCTGTGACCATTTCGGCTTTGCGTGAGGCAAGGATTATTTGACACTCTGGTGGGTGGACGAAGCGGCACCCCGTGTTTAAATACCGGTCAGTATGAAATTGCAGGAGCAGCCGCGATGAACGACCAGAGCGAATATGTGCCCCCCAAAATCTGGACCTGGGACAAGGAAAGCGGCGGACGCTTCGCCAATATCAACCGTCCGGTCGCGGGGCCGACGCACGCCAAGGAGCTGCCGGTCGGCAACCATCCCCTCCAGCTCTATTCCCTCGGCACCCCCAATGGTGTGAAGGTCACCGTGATGCTCGAGGAGCTTCTTGCTGCGGGCCATGGCGGCGCCGAATATGACGCCTGGCTCATCAATATCAACGAAGGCGATCAGTTTTCGAGCGGCTTCGTCGCGGTCAATCCGAACAGCAAGATTCCCGCGCTTCTTGACCGCAGCGGACCGGAACCCATCCGCATATTCGAGTCGGGAGCGATCCTCATCTATCTCGCCGAGAAGTTCGGCGCGTTCCTGCCGACCGAGTCCGCAAAGCGCGCGGAGGTCCTGTCGTGGCTCATGTGGCAGATGGGCAGCACGCCGTTCCTCGGCGGCGGCTTTGGTCACTTCTATGCCTATGCGCCGACGAAGCAGGAGTATCCGATCAACCGCTATGCGATGGAGGTGAAGCGTCAGATGGACGTTCTCGATCGCCGACTGGCCGAAAGCGAGTATCTGGGCGGAGCCGACTACAGCATTGCCGACATGGCGGTGTGGCCATGGTACGGTGCGCTCGCCAAGGGGCTGGTGTATGACGCCGGCGAGTTCCTGCAGGTGCAGGATTACAAGAATGTCCAGCGCTGGACCGATCAGGTGGCAGCGCGGCCGGCGGTGAAGCGCGGACGAATGGTCAACCGCGTGACTGGCGACCCTGCCAGCCAGCTCCACGAGCGCCACGATGCATCGGATTTTGATCTGCGCACACAAGACAAGATCGCCCCTGAAGTCGCGGAATAGTCCGCGGCTTTTGCGGCGCTACAACCAACGGCCGCGCTCAATTGTCCCGCCTCCTGCTCGCAGGGTGAAAAATTGCCCGTCCTCACCGATAATCAAAGGCCCATCGAAATGTTCGGCAGCACGCCCCAGAAACGCGCGATAGAAGGCGCGCGATGGAACGGGCGGGACGATGTGGCTGAGGACCAGCATTTTTACGCCCGCGCGGCGGGCGCTATCGGCCGCCTGCGTGGGGCTTGCGTGATAGTCTAGAATGTCGTGCATGATCTGCCCCGTCATGGACCGTCCCGCGGCTCTCAGCCGGCGGGACAGCATCTCGACCATTTCGGGTTGCAGCGCCTCGTGGATGAGGAGATCGGCGCTCCTCGCGGCGGTTTCGACTGAGGCGGAGGGTGCGGTATCCCCGCTTATGACGACCGACCGTCCCTTGTAGTCGAAGCGATAGCCGACCGCGGGCTGTACCGGACGATGGTCGACGGGAAAGGCCGTGACCTTGAGTCCATCGGCCTCATAGACGAGCCTTTGCGTTTCCGGCATTGCGAAGGGCAGGGCGACCGCGCCTGCCGCCTGCGGCGGAGTAATCACGGCGCCATGGTGCGCTGTGCGGTAGCGATTGTCGGCGGCATAGGCAGCGTTGAAGCCTCCGATCACGGCTTCGAGACCCTCGGGACCGTAAACGGGAAGCGGCGCGGCGTTGCCGCTCCCGGTCCAGCGCAGCAGCATCATGGGACCGAGGCCGTCGATGTGATCCGAATGATAATGGGTCAGGAACAGAGCGCGGATCTTGCCATTGGGCAGCCCCATCATCGCGATGTTGCGTGCCCCGCCTTCTCCTGCATCGACCACAAACATCTTGTCGCCCGCGATGAGGAGGGTGCACGCGCCGGCGCGATCACGGCTGGGCAGCGGTGATCCGGTTCCGCAGAGCGCAACATGTAGCCCGTCGGGCAGGTCCGCCAGCGGATCGCGTCCTGCCGCCTCGGCGGCGCCCCGCTCGAAGAGCCAAAGGCCGGCCGGTCGCTGGAGGAGCCACAGCGCTGCTGCGGCAAGCGCCAAGGTCAGCAGAACGAAGAGCGCAGCGCGCCTGGCCTTTGTCATTGCTCATCCCCCCACCCCGTTTTCGGCTATCATGCGTCAGGGGAGGGTGCTGGACAAGCTTCGACGTTCGGCGCAAGCTTTCACGCCTGACATGGATGCAGGTTGCGGGCTGCAACTTACCGTTTACGTAAACGTGAGTGGTTATTATAAGAGCCCATTGCCCAAGGGAGAATCGTCAATGGACATGGAGTTCAGCCCCGAAGATCTCGCGTTCCAGCAGGAAGTGCGGGACTTCATCGCCGAAAACTACCCCGCCGAACTGCGCGGCAAGCAGGACGAAGGCGATGAGCTCACCAAGGAGGATTTCCTCTCATGGCACCGCATCCTTTATAAAAAGGGGTGGGTCGCGCCCGCGTGGCCCGTCGAATATGGCGGAACGGGCTGGACCCCGACCCAGCGTTTCATCTTTTCGGAAGAGACCGCGCGCGCCGACTGCATCCGTCTGATGCCCTTCGGCCTCTCGATGGTCGGACCCGTCATCTACACCTTCGGCACTCCCGAACAGAAGGCCCGCTTCCTCCCGCGAATCCTCTCGGGCGAAGATTGGTGGTGCCAGGGATATTCGGAGCCGGGCGCGGGCTCCGACCTCGCTTCGCTGCGCACCACCGCGGTTCGCGACGGCGATGATTATATCGTCAACGGACAAAAGACCTGGACCACGATGGCGCAGCACGCCGACTGGGGCTTTTTCCTGGTCCGAACCGACAAGGACGCAAAGCAGCAGGAGGGAATCAGCTTCCTCCTCATCGACATGAAATCGCCAGGGATCACCGTGCGCCCGATCATCACGCTGGGCGGAGAACATGAGGTCAACGAGGTTTTTCTCGAGGACGTGCGCGTTCCGGTATCGCAGCGCGTCTATGAGGAAAATAAGGGCTGGACCTGCGCCAAATTCCTGCTCGCGCACGAACGTACGGGAATCGCCGGCGTCGCGTCATCGAAGCGCGGGGTCGAGCGCGTCAAGCAGATTGCCCGAACCGAGCTCGACGGTGACGGACCGCTTCTCGCCAACCCCTTCTTCAAGCGCAAGATCGCGGAGCTGGAGATCGACCTCACCGCGCTGGAGTTCACCGAACTGCGCGGCCTTGCCGGTCCGAACGCAGGCAAGGGGCCGGGACCTGAATCGAGCCTGCTCAAGATCAAGGGCAGCGAAATCCAGCAGCGGCTCACCGAACTGACCCTCGAGGCGGTCGGCCATTATGGCGCGCCCTATTTCCGCGGCTTCGGCGAGGGCGATAATGCGCATCCGATCGGGCCGGACTATGCGCACCGCGCCGCGCCGACCTATTTCAACATGCGCAAGACGACAATTTACGGCGGATCGAACGAGATTCAGCGCAACATCATCGCGAAGATGGTTCTGGGGCTTTGATCATCGAGTTGGGCTGGCCGAGGCGGACACAGCACGCCGCCTCGCCCCTCACCGCAGCATAGAGTCATAGGAGCCCCTAATCTTTCAGGGGGCGACGGGGATAGAAAAATGGACTTCACCTATACTGAAACGCAGGACATGATCCGCGACACGCTGGCGCGCTTTCTGGGCGACACCTACGTGTTTGAAACGCGTCAGAAATTCATTGCCAGCGAGGCCGGGCGTGATCCCGGAATCTGGAGAGCGATCGCGCAGGATCTCGGCATGCTCGGGGCCTCCTTCGCCGAAGAGCACGGCGGACTTGGTGGCGGCGCGCTCGAAAATGCGATCATCATGGAGGAACTGGGCAAGGTTATCGCGATCGAGCCCTATCTTTCCACCGTCGTGATCGCAGGCGGTGCGCTCAAGGCCGTGGGCGGAGCTCAGGCCGACGCGATGATCCCCGAGATCATTGCGGGCAACGCCGTTGTCGCCTTTGCCTATGCAGAGCCGCAGGGTCGCTACGATCTTGCCAATCTCAGGACAAGCGCGAAAAAGGACGGCGCGGGCTGGGTCCTGAATGGTCACAAGGGCGTTGTCTATGCTGCCCCCTGGGCGACACAGCTTCTCGTCACCGCCCGCACGGGCGGCAACCAGCGCGATCGCGACGGCGTGTCCCTCTTCTTGATCGACGCAAATCTGCCCGGCATCGTCCGCCGCGACTATCCGACGGTGGACGGCAATCGAGCGTCGGAGATCTACTTCGAAAATGTCGCGATACCCGCCGACGCGCTGCTGGGCGGCGAGGGAGGGGGGCTGCCGCTCATTGAACAGATCGTCGATGAAGCAACCGTGGCGCTCTGCGCCGAGGCGACCGGCGTAATGCAGAAGCTTCACGAAGGGACGCTCGAATATACTCAGCAGCGCAAGCAGTTCGGTGTGCCGATTGCGAAGTTCCAGGTTCTCCAGCATCGCATGGTCGACATGTTCATGGAAGTCGAACAGGCGCGTTCGATGACGATCATGGCAACGCTGAAGCTGGGTCTGCCAGAAAAGGAGCGCATGACGGCGGTATCGGCGGCGAAGAACAAGGTCGCGCGCGGCGCCAAATTCGTCGGGCAGAACGCCATCCAGACCCACGGCGGCATCGGCATCACGCAGGAACTGGCAATCGGCCATTATTTCAAGCGTGCGACGCTGATCGAAGGCCAGTTCGGCAGCGCTGATTACCATATGGACCGATACGAACGGCTGGCACTCGCCGACTAGGAAGGTCTCACGACCTCGAGGGGGGCCTTAATAGGCTACGTCAATCGCTATTCGCAGCGTGCGGGGACGCAGCGGGGTCAGATAGCCCGCGCTCCCCTCGACAAAGGGGGTGCCGAGCGCGAAACGATTGCCGCGCGCATCGAGAAGATTGGTTAGCGTCACCGACAGGCCGCGCCGCTCATTGCCGAGGCGCGCGGCGAGCCCCGTGTCGACATAATCGCCTTGGCCTTCTCCAAGGATCGGACCGATCCCGAGGCGTGACGGCCCGACATAATGCGCCCAGCCGTTGATACGCAGATCCTCGTCGCCGATGGGGAGTGCGTAATTGAAAGCACCGCGCAGCGCGTAGCGCGCGATATTGGGGATCTGCCCAAGGCGCGTCAGCAGCGCGGAAAATTCCGGTGCCTCGCCATTGGCGCTGAAGCGCGTCGCGATCGTCCTGAGTTCGCCGGCGAATAATTCATCGACACGGCTGTGATTGTAGACTGCGCCTGCCTCAAGCGACAATGATGGCACCGGCTGCACCGCGACGGCGCCTGAAATGCTCGTGATGCGCCCGTCACCGATATTTGCAGTGCTCGGAAAGCCGTTGGAATCGATGAAATCCGCCTGGATATCGCGCCAGCGGCTGTACGAGACTGAAAGATGGGCATCAAATGGGGTCCGCCCCTTTTCGCCGAGGCGCACACCGCCTTCCCAGGTGCGGACCTGGTCGTTGCGGAAGCGGCGTACGAAGTTGCTGTCGATCGCGAGGCCGCCTGGACGGAACCCCTCCTGATAGCGCGCGTAAAGCGTGACGTTGCGAAGGGGCTTCGCGAGCACGGAGAATGAGGGGAGAAGGTCGGTTTCGGTACGGTGCGCGGTGACCGCGCGCTGGGCAAGGGCAAGCGCGAAAGGCACATCCTCGCCGCTACCCCCGAGCCGCGCGTGCGACAGCCTGAGACCGCCTTCGACAAGCAGTTTCGGCAACACTTCAAACGTTGCCTCGCCATAGCCGGTAAACTCGGTGATACGGTTGGTCACACCTGTAATCGGAGCCTGGAAGCTCAGCTCGCCATACTCGCGCTTCTGCCGCGTCCGATTGTCGACGAAACTCGCGCCCACGACCCACCCCAGCCCCTCATGGAAAGGACGGGACAGCCGCGTCTCGCTGACGAACATGCGCGTCCGGTTCGCCTGGTCGAGGACACGTGGGTCGCCGTCGGCGCCGCTCGCATCGAAGCGCTCGAACAGGCGGTGTCGAATGAATGCGTTGGATGACTGGAAATGGAGGTCACCCCAATCCTTCGCGACGACCAACGTCGCCATTCCGTAGCGCGCACGGGCTTTCTGCTCGACGAGTGAATAGCGGGTCAGCGGCGGCGCGTCCTTGTCGGCATATTGCGCGTCCCTCGACGTTGTCGCCTGATATACCCCGCCCAGATCCACGGTCCAGTCGTCGCCGGCGTCGAGGCGGAGCGTCGCGCGGCCACCGCGGATCGCGACGCGGTTCACGTCATCCTGTCCGCGAACCGGGTTGTCGATATAGCCGCCGTCGCTCAGCATGTAGCCAACGAGGCGAAGCGCATGGCGCTCGCCCGCGGGCACATTGGCGATCACGCCGAGATCGCCGCCGGGATCGCCGTGCTGGGTCACAGACGCACCGGCAATTGCCTGCAATTCCATCCGCTCGAGGCTCGGCGCCTTGGGCACGACGCGAATGATTCCGCCGAGCGACCCCGCGCCGTAGAGCGTGCCTTGCGGCCCTTCGAGAATCTCAACGCTGTCAACGTCATAGAGCCGGAGGTCCGGGTCGGGCGCATTGTAGCTAAGGCGGATGTCGCCCAGATATTGGCCGACCGTCGACTGGGTGGGTCCGGTGAAGCTCGAATCGGCGATGCCGCGAATAAACAGCTTGTTGCGCCCCGATCCAAGATGGGTCGAGGAAACAGTCGCCATCCGCGCGAGGATCGATTCCATCCCGCGCTCGCCGCCAAATGCCAAATCGCCGCCATCGAGAAGGGTGGCGACGCCGGCAAAATGCGAATGGGGAAGATCGGTTTTTGACGCAGTGACGATGATCTCGTCCTGCGGCTGCGCGATCCCGGCAGGGGCGGGGCCCGGCCGCGCCGTCCGGCGGGGCGGGGAGGTCGCGCGGCGCGCGACGCGAGGTGAGGGAGGTCGGCGTTCGATGCGCCAGCTCGTTTTGCTCACACGCACCGCGCGCGCTTCGGAGCCTGCGAGCATTCGGCGAATGGCATCCTCGACGCTCATTCGTCCCCGAACCGGCTTGACGCGGCCGCTCCAAAGTTCGGCATCGGCGACGCTCACACTGATGCCTGCCTGACGGCTCAGTACCGGCACGGCGCCCGCGAGACTACCCGCGGGGACATCGAACTGCTGCTCCTCTGCCGCCTGCGCCGTCGAGGGCGCGCAGAGCGCGGCGGCCGCGATCAGGAGGGGGAGGCGGCCGGTCATCTCAGCGCGTCAATACCCAGCCACTGCCCTGCCGCGTGGCGCGGGTTCCCGACAGCGCGGCGAGGTCGGCGATGGTGCGTGCCCGATCCTGCGCGATAACGAGCGCTCCGCGAAACGGCACGTCGCGCGCCTCTGCCGCAACGCGCACCTCCATTCCGGCGGTACGGCGCAGATCATCGGCAACGTCCGCGAGCGGGGTTCCATTGTAGACCAGGAGCCCGGTGCGCCAGCCCCCGACGTTGGTCGCCTCGATATTCTTGACCTTCGGCGCCGCGCCATCGGCAGCATCGAGCCCTTGGCCGGCTGCCACACGCACATTCTCGCGCCGCGGGTTGTAGGCAACGACCCCTTCCGAAACGGCGACCGACGTTTGCGCGTTTCGGCGCACGACGTTGAACGCGGTGCCGAGGTCGACAATCTCGGCGCTGCCCGCCTCGACCACGAAGGGATCTTCATCGCGGTGCACGACCTGGAACATCGCCTCGCCCTGTTCTAGCCGCGCAAAGCGGGGGCGATCGTCGTCAAGCGTCACCACCGAGGCGCCATTAATCTCGATCTTTGACCCATCGGGGAGCGTGACGGTGCGATGCTCGCCCGCAGCGGTCTCGATCCGGTTCGCATCGCCAAGCAGGTTGAAACTTGAAAGGCTCACGACCGCGACCAGCGCAGCGGCCACCGCGCCGCCGAACCAGGCGCGGCGAGGCACGCGGCGCCGCGCGGGCACCTCGTGCCAAACGACCTGGGGGCTTGATGCCGGAGGCATGGCGTCAAGATCAGCATCGAGGCTCGCGATAGCGTCATAGACCTCGGCATGTACCGGATTTTCGGCGAGCCAGTCGGCAAAGCCATCCCAGTCGGAAAAGGCGGGGTCCCGCTGGCGGATCACCCAGTCGATCGCCCGCGCTTCGATATCGCTGGAGGAATTAGGGCGCATCGAATTGCCTCCTTAGCGCAGTGAGCACAGCGTAGACCTTTCGCAGGTCAGCCTCGACCGTGCTCAGGCTGACGCCCATTTCGGCGGCAATGTCGCGCTGCTGCACCCCGTCGACGCGAAACCGGCGGAAGATCCGTGCGGGACGCTCGCCGGTCGCTGCAATTGCCTGTTCGACAAGGGCAAGCTGCTCGCGCGAGATGAGCGCGCTCTCGGCCGAAGGTTTCTGGACCGCGGCGCTTTCCCCCCATGCCCTGTCCCGAAGCTCGCTCTGGCGCGTCGAGCGATAGCGGTCGAGCATCAGATTGTTTGCAGCGCGCATCACATAGGCGAGGGGGTCGGCAACGGGTCCCGTGCCGCGCAGGGTAAGCCGCATCCACAGATCCTGGAACAGATCCTCCGCGGCGTCGCCCGCGCCGCGCAGCGCGAGGAAACGCAGGATGCGTTCGCGGTTGGCGAGCAATACGCCTTCGATGCCTTGGGCGGCGTCGGTTCGATCTCTCGCCTGGGTCATGCTTCGCTTGGTTAGGAACGCCGTTCGTTGTGAGCCGGTCCGCGCACCCATGGTCCGGGACGTCCCCCTGATGGCGCTTTCATATAGCGGCTTGGCGAGCCGGCGCAACCGCGGCGCTTGCCGAGGGGGAAGGGAGGGGACTGCCAGAGCGAGCATCGATCATTCTCTTCCTAAAGCCCTAGGCAAGGGGGAAGCAGGGTGAGGAGAGCTTCCCCCTTGCGGGCGGGACCGACCCGGGGGGCATTGGGTCGGCCCGCATCTCGTCGCAGCCTTACAGGCCAACCTTGAGGCTGGCGCGGAACGACCAGCCGAAGTGGCTCTGCTGTTCTTCTGCCGACAGCTCCCCGCCTACCTGGAAGGCCGAGTTGCCGGCGATCGCGCGCAGCCGGCCGATCCAGCCGCTCGTCCGTTCCTCAGGTATGAGGGTGAAGGCATCGCCATCCTTGAACGAGGCGATCGTCGCGCCCAGCGATCCGCCGACGAGCTGGCGCCGCCCGGCCTCGATCTCGAAGCGCGTCCAGCCGTCATATTCGTCCGCACCGCCAAAATCGAGGCCCACCGCAACGGTGCCGGTCACTGCCAGCTCGTCGCTGCTTCGGCCAAGCACGGTGAGATCGAGGGCGTCGCCGCCGCCGGTTTCGGTGTAACCGTCTTCCTTCAGCTTGTAATAATCGACCGCGACCATTGGTCGGAACGAAAGATTGCCGCGCGTCCTCGCATCATAGGCGAGTGAGCCCGACGCCGAATAGAGCGTGCCGTCCCATTTGCCGCGCATCGTCTTCTCGATGTCTTCAGCGCCCGCCTCGGCGCGGAAGTTGCGCGTGCCCTTCATCTTGATGGGCGCTCCCGAAACGCGGGCGTTCGCCATGAAGCCGTTGGACCGCAGGCGCCAGTGGAGGGCGCCTTCGAACTGGCTGGTGCTCACTTCATTGTCATTGCTGCCATTGCCGTCCTTGCCGCTCAGGAAGGCGACCGAGCCGCCGAAATTGCCGATATCGGTCTTGATCTCGGCGCCAAGCGAGATGCCCCACCCGGTGACATCATAGCTTGCGGTATTCCCGATGCCCTTCGAAGTGCCCCAGACGGCCTGATTGACCCAATAGCCCCATTTGCCTTCGTCCTGGAACGGGGCATTGGGATCCTGAAGATAGCGCGCCAGCGCACGCGATCCGGTGGTCACGGTCTCGAACACGCCGCCCTCATGCTCGGGAAGCATTTGCTGGAGCTGGCCGCGGAACGCATCGCCATCGGCGATGCGCAGGAACACGCCCTCGATATCCTCGTCGGCGCCGAGCGCCTCGAAGGCTGCATCGAAGGCGCTCGCCTCGGACCGGTTAAGGCCAAGCTCGCTTATGGTCTTGCGGGTCACGTCGACCACCAGCGTGTTTCCGCTCGCCGTGAGCTCGCCCTTGTAGAGGTAGGGGAGGAGCGTCGTTTCGGCGGTGAGGTTGCTCGCGCCCGTCAGCGAGCCCGCCGTCAGCACGACATGCTCGCCTTCGGCGCCATCGATGCTGGTCAGCTGGAGCGCGAGTTTCGAATCCTCGTCGAAGCTGGCGTTCCCGATCACGGTGAGCGCGGTACCGCCGTCGTCTCCGTCGAGCGTCACGCCCAGTACGCCCTTGCCGGTGACAGAGAGCGACGCGATCGTCGCGGCGCCCTGCACATCGAAGGCGCCGCCGTTGACGCTGACCCCAAGGCCGGAAGAATTGGCGAGCGTGCCGGAGAAAACCGACGATCCGCCGATGCTCAACGTATCGCTCCCGCCGCCAAAGTCAGCAAGTCCGGTGAAACGGGACGAGCCCTCCATCGCGAAACTGTCGCTTCCTGCCCCGAAGGTCGCGTTACCCGTATAAACCGCATCGCCCGAAAGCTTCAGCCGGTTGTTGCCAGCCCCAAAGCTCGTGTTTCCCTTCACCGTGCCGTCGGCGATGTCGAAGACGTCGTCGCCGCTGCCGAAACGGACATCGCCGGTGATGCTGGGCGCGGTCTTGCCTTCACCCACGGCAATCTGCTTGACGGTCGCGCCGCCAGCATTGGCGGTAAGGTCGATGGCGATGTTGTCGGCCGCATTCTTGGCGCCAGTCGCGCTGATCGCGCCGCTATTCTCCACCATGTCGACATTGCCCGAGAGGTCGACGATTGCGCGCGCGGTGGCATCGTCGCCGCCGACCTTGGCGTTGACGGTGCCGCTGTTGCGGATGAGGCCAACATTGCTGCCCGCTTCGACGAGGATTGCGGTTGCGACTGCGTCCTGCGCCTTGCCGCCCGTGGTCGCATCAACTTTTCCCGACACGCGGATTTCAGGAACCGTGGCGCCCGCGCCGATCCGCATCGCTGTGGCCGAGGCGTCCTTCGAAATCGCATTGACCGAACCTGCAACGCTGACCCCGCCCGAGATATTCACGGCGCCGCCGAGACCGCCAATCTGGAGGCCGGTCGAATCCACCCCCGTGTAGACGCCGCTGCCCACGACCCCGCCATTGATGATCAGACCGAAATTGGTGCCGGTGCCGGCGACGGCGCCAATCGCGATATCACGGCTTGCCGAACCGACCTGCATCGCGGGCGCCGACCCGAAGGACCGCACCGCAGCAGAGCCTTCCTTGGCGTCCTCGATACCGTCCTTGTCTTCGTCCTTGTCGGTTTCGCTCGTGTCCTTGGGGGGAACCGCGAGGATGATTCCGCCCGTGACGTCACCTTCGATCGACAGCGCGGGGCCTCCTTGCAAGAGATCGTCAGCGTCGAGCTTCGAGGGATCTGAAGGCGCGCTCGTGTAACGATAGCCGCTCGCGGTGAGCTCGCCCTGCACCTCGAGCGCGCCCGTGATGTCGCCGGTCAGTCGCGCCGCTGTCGCATTCTCGCCGATCGCGGCGATCTTGCCCGCGAGGCGGACGTTTCCGGTAACGTCCTGCAGTCCGACACCCAGCGCATTGTCGCCGAGAACCGATATCGATCCATCGTTCGTGAATTTCCCGGTGAGCGGGCCTCCAAGACGAATGCCCGCCGAATTATTGCCCTCGATCGTGATTTCGCCCGAATTGACGATGTTCCCCGTGAACGCACCGGCGGTCAGAATGCCCGTGCGATTGCTGCCGACTGCAAAGGGACCATCGATGTCACCATCATTGTCGATGTCGGTGGGGGCATAGGTCTCGTTGATGATGATCTTGCCGGTCGCGCCATTGGTGATCGATCCCGTGACCCCGGCGTTGGCCGAGATGCCCGTCGCGCCGTCTTTATTTACAATCTCGATCGTGCCTTCGTTGACGACCTTGTGATTGCTGTCGATGGTGACTGCCGTACCGGCGGCCGGTTTAATGGAGCCGTCCTTGGTAATCTTGATGTCGTCAGGCGCACCCGATTTCACCGTCGAAGTCTTGACTGGTGTTGTCGTCGCGGTGGAGATGGTCGTCTCGGCGTGGGCGGGCACGGCGGCCATTGCGGCCAGGCAGGTCGACGCCAGCAAAGTCTTGCGCATGAAATTCCTCTTGTGATCGGTTCGGGACGTCCTCCCGGGGACAATCGCAAGACGGAGACCGCGTCGGTCGCCCTTGAAACTATTTTGGCGAGGGGCGAAAGCTCTGTTCAGCGCCTCGTCAGGCAGCGGCGCTAGAATGACGTCATGACGAACAATTTGCGCCGCTGCGCCCGTCCCCTTGCTCTCGCGCTGCTCGTCGGCGCGCTCGCCATACCTGCCTGGAGCCAGACCGCGCAGGACTGGGAGATTGGCCCTGTCATCCGCGGCAAGAATTACTCGGTGGGAATGCCCCTCCATCCGGTGCAGGGCAGGGGACAAAGCTGGTCCTTCGACTTCCCACGCGCGCCCGACGCGCGTGGTCGCGGCGGACATGTCCATTATGTGACCTTCGCGCCGGGAAGCCTCGCGGGCAAGACGAAGATCCGCGTGCGCTACCGAATTGATGCCGCTCAGGGCGTGCGTTTCGTTCCGCAGGAATTTCCCGATCGAACCGCTGTCATGAGCCTCTATTTCCAGCGCCGCGGCGATACATGGACCGCGAAAGGGCGCTATCGTTTCTACCGGTGGTATGCGCCGAATGCGGCCGTTCAGACGATCGAGCCCGGGGTGCACGAGTTCACGCTCGCACTTGATGATCCGCGCTGGATCGCCGTCATGGGCGGTACCAGCAGCACCAATCCTGCCAAGTTCCGCCAAGCGCTCGAGCAGGTGTCCCGTGTCGGGCTGGTATTCGGGTCGAATGGCGGGCGCGGGCACGGTGTCTACGCGACGGGACCTGCGCGCTTCACGCTGCTCAGCTTCCATATTTCCTGAGAGCGCTAGGTCCACTTACCGAGAGGTGCTAGGGTCGCGTCGATGGAACGCCATGCCACCTGTCATTGCGGTCAACTGAACCTCCGCTGCGTCGGCGAGCCGTCAAAGGTCTCGATGTGCCATTGCCGGGATTGCCAGCGGCGCACCGGATCGCTGTTCAGCGTCGCCGCCTTTTTCCCGCGAGATGATGTTGAGCGAACCCAGGGTACGTTCATGTCGTTTACTCGCCCCTCGGCCAGCGGGTTTGACGTCACATTCTGTTTCTGCCCCGATTGCGGTTCGTCACTATGGTGGGAAGCCGCACGCATGCCACACTTATTAGGTATCGCCGCTGGTGCCTTTGCGGACCCGGGCTTTCCAAGGCCAGAGCAAGCCGTGTGGTGCGAAGATAAGCACGATTGGCTGGAATTGCCGGCGCAGCTCGAAACCCATGCCAGAAATCCGCTGAAAGTTCCGCCGGACGACTGAAGGCGACCAACGCGTCCTTTCCAGAGCAACATTTATTGAAAGCGATGTTGCTGCCCGAACGGACACACGGGCTAGTGGCGGAGAGTACGGGAGATTGTTCGAACTCCCTTTATGACACTCTAGCCGATTGGGAAGCCCAGCTTAAACATGCAAATGTCTCGTTCGAGGAGCCGTCCCCATGACAGGCTCCCCGGACCCGAATGTTAGCCGCCTCAATGACTTCTTGACCGCCGCCAAGGGCGAGTCGGCCCCTCTGGCGGGCCAGAAGGGCAAGCCGCTCCATCCGTTCTCTATTCGGCTGACCCAAGAGGAACGGGAGCGGCTGGAAGGCGAAGCCAAGGGCAAGCCGCTGGGCGTCTATAGCCGCGAACGGCTCTTGGGCGATGGCACCGCCCCCCGGAAGCTCCGGCGCAAGCCCGCTGCCGATCAGGCCGGGCTGGCCAAGGTGCTGGGAATGCTGGGCCAATCCCGGCTGGCCAATAACCTCAACCAGATCGCCAAGGCCGCCCATATCGGGGTGCTGGTCGTCTCCCCGGCGCTCATCGAGGAAATCGAGGAAGCCTGCCGGGATATGCGCCCTTCGATGCCAGCCAGCGCACGGGCCGCTGAAGAGACTTCGGTGTCCAAAGCGGACAGTCCCAAATCAGAATTGATGTTCCGTAACCGTCCGATATCTACCGCGGCTGGCGTTTGAGGCGTGCGGCGAGTTTGGGATCGTCGACAAAGTTATCGAGGAACTCGTGCCATGATTTGGTGGTGCGGCGTGCGTTGCGGATCATGTGGGCCAGTTCCTCGACACCGTGATCGGTTAGTGCGGTGATCGCCTCGTCCGGGCCGGTGTAGACGCTGATGATGTTACCGTAGCTCAGATTGTCATCGTCCGAGACGATAACTTCCAGCAGCTCTGCGTCTTCGTCGATCATGGCGGCGACGTAGCCGAGGGTGCGGACGTAGGTGATTGTGCCCATCAGGCGGCGATCGCCTGGCGAGTGACGAGCGGCGACCAGTTCCAGGGGAGCAGTTCGTCGATCCTGTTGATCTTGTGGTCGTGGATGCGATCGAGCAGGTCGGTGATGTAGGCTTGGGGATCGAGGCCATTCATCTTGGCGCTTTCGATGAGTGTCATGGCGCGCGCCAGCGTCTCGGCGCCGGCCCCGGAGCCGGCGAAAAGCCAATTTTTCTTGCCCAAACAGATCGGCCTGACGGCGCGTTCGGCCGCATTGTTGTCGATGGCGACGCGGCCATCATCGAGAAAAAGGCTGAACGCGTGCCAGCGGCCGAGAGCATAGCGAAATGCCTTGGCCAGATCCCCCTTGGCCGGAATCCGGGTGAGCTGCATCTGGGCCCAGGCATGCAAAGCCTCGAGCCTGGGCCTGCTCAACTCCTGTCGCACGGCACGCCGAACATCGGCGGGCTTGCCCGCGATGTCGCGCTCAACGTCGTAGAGCTGTCCGATCCGCTCGAGCGCTTCGTGAGCGATCGGAGATTTTTGTGACTTCCAGATGTCGTGGAAATCCCGTCGCCAATGGGCAAAGCAGGCGGCCTCGCGAAAGCGGGGCTCTCCATCCGTGCCGAGTTCGTAAAGCTTCGAATAGCCCTTGTAGGCGTCAGCCTGGAGAATGCCGCGCGCATGGCGAAGATGGTTCTGGACATGCTCGGCTTTCCAGTTGGGGGCATAGCGATAGACGACCCCGGGCGGCGCGGTGCCCGCCCAGGGGCGCTGATCCCTCACATATGCCCACATCCGGCCTTGCATCACCCCTTTGCCGATGCCCTTGGCGCGGCGTTCGGGCGCCAGTACGCGGATCGGTGTGTCGTCGGCGTGCAGAATGTCGCTGCCAAGGACCGTGGCCTCGATCGCGTCAATCACGGGCTGCAAGACCCGCATCGATCGGCCGCACCAGTCGGCAAGTGTGCTGCGCGGGATATCGGCGCCCATACGGGCGAGGATCTCGTTTTGCCGATATAGCGGCAAATGATCGTCGAACTTGGAGACGAGCACATAGGCAAGCAGACTGGCCCCGGCCATGCTGCCGGGGATCGGCCGGCTCGGGGCCGGTGCCTGAACCATCTTCTCACAGCAGCGGCAGGACTTCTTCGGGCGGGCGACCTCGATGACCTTGAGCTTTGCCGTGATCATCTCGAGGATCTCGCTCACGTCCTCGCCGACCAGGCGCAGCTCACCGCCGCAATCGGGGCAGGTGTTGCCGAAATCGAGCTCGCGGCGCTCGCGCGGCGTGTCTGCCGAGACGCGGGGTCGCCGCGATGGGCGCGGCGTGGGGTCCGTGTCGGAGGGAGCGGTCGCGCGATCAGGGTCGGGATCGTCCTGATCGCTTGCTACGGGGGCCTGCTGTGCGACGGAGACGAGCACGTCTTCGAGCGCGAGCTCGAGTTGTGCGATCTCGCGCTCGATCTTCTCGGAGGACTTGCCGAAGGCTTGCTTCTTCAGCCTGGCGATCTGCAAGCGGAGGGCCTGGACGACCAGGTCATGGGCGCGCAGCGTGGTCGTCAGCTTCGCGTTCTCGGCCTGCAACGCGGCGATCATCGCCTTGAGGAGGGCGGGATCCTCGGGAAGATCGGGGGCCGCGTTCAGCATGGCCTTTGCTACGGGAAAATGGCCTGAAAGTCCAGAAAAACCGCCACTTTCCAAAAAGAATAGTCACCCTGCGCGTGCTGGCGGCGTGCCCCAGTCGGGCCGCCTCCAATCGATCCCTTCCCACAGCATCGCAAGCTGGGCCGAGGTCAGCCGGGCCGTTCCGTCGGCTGCCGACGGCCAGGGAAAACGGCCGCGCTCGAGAATCTTGTAATAAAGGCAAAACCCCTGGCCGTCCCAGTAAAGCAGCTTCAGCCTGTCGCCGCGCCGGCCCCGAAAGGCGAATACGGCGCCGCTCGCGGCTTGCTGGCGCAGCACCGTCTGGGCCAGCAGGGCGAGGCCCGAAATCCCTTTGCGCATATCAGTGACGCCGCAGGCGAGGTACACCCTCACACCAGTTCCTGGCCCGATCATGCAGCTTCCACCGATCGGATGAGCCGGATCAGGACCGTGCTCTCAATGCCACTGTCGAAACGAAGACACCGCCCCTGTGTCAGCCCCAGCTCGACAATCGAGGGCGACGCCGCCGAGGCTTCGCGTGCGGGCGGAGAGGCGGGCCCCGCGTTCAGCATCGGCGCATCGATGTCGACCTGCAAGAATGCGCTTCCAACCGGCGCCGGTAGCCGCCCGCTCTTCCTGAACTGATGGCGCCAGGTATAAATCTGGCTCCGCGACACATCGTAGCGCCGGGCAACGCGCGCGAGCGTCTCGCCGCGCGCCTCCACCGCCGCCAGAATCTCCAGCTTCTCCGCTTCACTCCATCGCCGCCGCCGTTCCCGGCCCAGAATCTCCACCGTCCGTCCCTCGCTCTCGAACAGGACGTCCATAACGACGTCCTTATGGACGTCACTTACCCACTCACATCAATCCTCGGCAGGCGGCCTCAATCGGTCGGTTACGATGTTCCGCGTATTGCGGACACCATCCAACGCCTGACGGAGGCGGGAATAGCGGCTTAAACCCACGAGTGACGCAAACGAGCGGCCTCGCTCAAGGGCAGAGCAATCGACAAACGACGCAAAGCGCGGGTAATCGACCAGCACAAAATCTTCCCGAAGGCTGGCCAAGAAGCTGTCCGGGTCGGCATGGCCTGAAGGCGATGAAACGACGCGGCCTCCGGTCGCTTGCCTTGTCACGGTGACGGCTACATCCGGTGTGCCGTCATCGCTCGAAAACGTCAGCACGACGGTGGCTGTTTGTTGCGGATGGAACTTGTTGACGACGTAGCTCTGCCCTTGTTCCGCATCCTGCAAGGTTTCCAGCCGTGGCACCGTACCGTGAATGGCGAAATGAAGGGCCTCGTAAATCGAACTCTTACCCACGCCATTGGGAGCATGAACCGAATTGACGGCCTCGGGACGGAACCGCAGCACGAGCGGGTCGCCGTCGTTGTTAATGCCCCGAAACCCCTCAATGGTGGCTGACGTCAGAAAATAGCGGGTCATGGCAAAGCCACGAGCGCCGCGAGTAAGCCGCGCGATGCGGCCATTCTTCTCGGCGGCAATCAGGGTCGTGCCTGATCCGCCGAAGCTGTCGAGCACGATGTCGCCACCCTTGGTGTTGTTGAGCATCTGGTACTCGAACAGTGCGACCGGCTTCATGGTCGGGTGTTCGCCATTGCGTGACGGCTTGTCGAATTCAAGAATGGTCGTCTGCTTGCGATCGCTCGCCCACAGGTGCCCGGCGCCGTCCTTCCAGCCATAGAGGCAGGGCTCGTGCCGCCAGTGATAGTCCTGGCGCCCCATCACCTGAGACGACTTCTTCCAGATCAGACACTGACGTACTGTCCAACCGGCATCACGCGCCGCGCCCCGGAAATTGTAGCCTTCGCTGTCGGCGTGCCAGATGTAGAACACCGCGCCCGGCTTCATCACCGTGCTGGCGGCGACATAGGCATCGCGCAGGAACTGGCGGAAATCGTCGTCCGCCATGTTGTCATTCTGGATGGTCAGCTTGTCCTTGGTGCCGCCCTCATAGGCGACATTGTACGGCGGATCGGTGAGCCACATGTCCACCATCTGCCCGGCGGTCAGCTTTTCCATGTCGTCGACACTGGTGCTGTCGCCGCACATCAGCCGGTGCTTGCCCAGCAGCCAGACGTCGCCCAGGCCACTCACCGGAATTTCCGGAGGGTTGGGAGCCTCGTCGGGATCGGTCAGCCCGTCGGTTTTCACCGCGGTCAGCGCAGCCAGTTCGTCATCGGCAAAGCCGGTGAGCCCCAGGTCGAAGTCGAAGGCCTGCAAGTCAGTCAGTTCGACACGCAGCAATTCCGCGTCCCAGCCAGCGTTCAGCGCCAGTTTGTTGTCGGCCAGCACATAGGCCCGCTTCTGGGCTTCGGTCCAACCGGCCGCGACCATGACGGGGATCTCGGTCAGGCCCAGCTTGCGCGCCGCCAACACTCGTCCGTGGCCTGCGATCAGGCCGCCATCTTCATCGACGAGCACCGGCATCGTCCAGCCCCATTCGCGGATGCTGGCGGCGATCTGGGCCACCTGTTCCTCGCTGTGAGTCCGAGCATTGCGGGCATAGGGCACCAGTGCCGAGACGCTCTTGCGCTCGACCTTGTCTGCCGGCCAATCCATCATGTGACCCCCGGTCGCTAACTCGCGGTCGTGAAAAGTTTGGGCCAGGCGCGGTTTCCCTCCCCTACCGGGTGAAGTTACGAACCGCCCCCCGGGGTTCGGTCACTCAACTGGCCAGCCATCGGGCCCCACACCGACCGTCCTGCGCAGCCTGAACTGCTCGGCGGCGGGACCGGTGACAGTCTGCACAGAGGCAGCGGATGTTGCTGTCGTCATCGCTGCCGCCCTTGGTGAGCGGAACGATATGGTCGGGGACCGTAGCCTCGCGGACGATGCCTCGGCCCGCGCAGTCCCGGCAGAGCGGTTCGGAACGCAGACGGCGCAGACGCTGCGCAACCGCGCGGCGCCCCCGCAGCCTGGGCTGTATCCGCTGTGCATTATAATTGACAGATCGGAGCTGACTGTGTATTGAAGTTGGCATGATTGAAGTCCGCCAGACGGAAGAATTCGCCCAATGGCTGGCATCGCTGCGGGATGGTGTAGCTGCCAAACGGATCAAGCAGCGCATCGCCCGTGTCCAGATCGGACTATTTGGCGATGTCAAACCGGTTGGCGAAGGCCTCAGTGAACTGCGGATCGATCATGGACCAGGCTACCGCGTCTATTTTGCGCGGCGGGGTGACATTCTGGTGATCCTGCTGTGCGGCGGTGACAAAGGTAGCCAAGCCCGCGACATTGCCCGCGCCAAGGCGATGGCTGAACAACTGGAGGACTGACGATGGCTCTTAAAACTCTTCCCTTCGATGCCGCTGACGCCCTCGACACCCCTGAGGCGCAGGCCGAACTGCTTGCCGAGGCTCTTGCCAGTGGCGATGCGAAGGTCGTGACCGCTGCCCTTGGCATGATTGCCCGTGCAAAAGGCATGAGCCAGATGGCTCGTGACGCTGGCATCAGCCGCGAAGCGATTTACCGCGCCACTGGTCCTGACGGTAATCCAACCCTTTCCACGCTGATGGCTATCGTCCGCTCGGCAGGGCTGAAGCTTTCGGCGGCAGCTTGAACGAAACGCGCCCGGAAGCTGGGGGGCTCCGGGCGCAGTTCGCTACGATCTATTTCGGAAGCAATATAGAGCGCGCATAGTCTCGTCAATACCAAATCGAACAATACTCCAATAGATTCAGTTTGTTACTTCAATTGGCAGGCAGGGTAATCTGGTCACGAACTGTCCCTCCGGACCTGGAACAGCCGGCACAGCGCATCGAGCCCATGACACAAGTTCCGAAGGTCTGCTGGCGACCACTGTGAGGCATCTACATCATGGCGCAACTCCGCATGGACCAGGACGCTGGGCTTGGTCCGACGTTGCCGGGTGCGTCACTGTCGGCGGTCCGCAGCATCAGGATGGCAGCGGCCGCGCGTCTGCGGATCTTGGCAACGTAGTCCTGATCGGGCTCTGCGGTGCTGCGACCGATTATATGGGCCGCGTCGGTGCCGACGTGGCGACGAACCTCCTCGAAGTAGACCGCCTCGATAGGCCCGGCGTCGATGTCGAGCTGTTCGAGCCAGCGGCGGAAGCGCAGGAACCGCATCCCGCCACCATCGAAACGGGTGTGCTTGAACGACATGGTGCCGCTCGAGATGAAGTCGTCGCCGTCTGCAGCGCCCAGCCCGTGGTGGTGCCGAGGTCGAGGGCGAGCATGGCGCTTCGCGTGATCGTCACCGGTCTTGTCGCCGGCGGGGTTGCACTGCGCACCGGCGCAGGCGGAGTCATAACATCCATGATGAATCTCCAATAGGAATGGATCGTGGTGCGGACGGCGGCGGTTTTGTGCTTGGCGGTGCTGGCTGCCGTCGTCTGGTCAGGGTTCTGGCTAAGGGGGTGACCTGGCGCGCGCGGGACACCCCTCGACGTAAGACACGGGGGCCACACCCACCGGGCGGCCCCCCTTACGTAGTAAGGGGGTTTCACACCCACAACTTGAGGTGGAACCCAACACCTTGGAAAACTGTTAAAATTTAAAGTTGTGGCAGTTGGGAATGGTCAATCCGTCCGCAACTGTTTTCCAGGTGGTACAGCGTGGATGTGCGAGGGCATGCGGGGGTAGTTGGGAAAATCGTCCGCAACTGGTTTGTGCGTATCCGTGCGGGGGAATGGGTGCAGGTACGGACCCAGTTGCGGAAATGGTCCGCAACTTCCCCAACTGGATTGTGCGTGCCCATGCGTAGCCCGGAATGGCCGGCCCGAAGATCATTGCTCGTCCTCCGGTACACCCAGACCCGGGGGTTCTCGACCTTGAGATGGCACCGCTGGTGATGAAGTCGTCGCCTTTGCGCAGCGCCGAACCGGTGGTGATGCCTAGGTCGATCGCGAGCTTTGCACCTCCGGCGTGACGGATAGTGACGGATGTGACGGGTTCCCCATTATCACCTCCAGAGGCGCGCGCGTGTGCGCGTGTAACGCCTATAAGGGGACGATCCGTCACATCCGTCACCGATGTTGATTTTGCTGGCATTTTTCAAAACTCCATCGGGCTGGTCTGGGGTTGGGCCTGACGCAGTGCGAGCCCCCGGAATCCGCGGGCTTTGCTGATGTTGGCGTGCGCAAATCCGCGATTGGCGAGGGTTTCGGAGAACCGCTTGTTCGAGCCGGGCAATTCGCCGTTCGCATCTGCCCAGCTTTTACAGGCGGTATTGAGACGCAGAGGGTAGCCCGCAGATGCGCAGCCTAGCGCGCCCTTCCTCGGAGGCCCCTTTCGTTGATGGGGAATAAGGAAAATTGATCTGGCCGACAGCGTGGCGGACAGCTTCGCGGCACCGCGATGCGGAACCCCCTGAAGGGAAAACTGCTGCACTGCTGCAGCAGTAGCCGTCGCCACTGCGGCGACTGCTGCGGTAGTAGTTTTTTCTTTAGGGGTTCCGCTACTACCGCCGCACCCGGTTTGCGGTGGTTTTGCGCAGTAGCATGATGCCACTGCCGCACTTTTGGGAGCCTGGTCAGGGATGATACCGGGCATCAGAAATGCTCCTTCCGTGGGTACAGGGAATCTTGGCTGAATCGACCTTCAAGCCATCGTAGGTCTTCTTGAGCCTCACCCGTCGTATTCATCACGCCCCTTGAGTTGTGGGGCGTTTGGTCATTCATTGCGTTGAGCTGCCGCTGAGCTGATTCAGTCCAAGCGCTGCCGTGGCGCCTGTTTCATCGCTGGTTTCTGGGGTTGCGGGTTGCGGTTGAAGGGCTCGGTTTCGGCAGCACGGCCGCCTTGTCTATCCGGAGCACAGGCAAGGGTCGCGGCATGAGCAGAGGAAGCGACATCTGTCCTTCCATGATGACCGCCGAGGCTCGCATCGCCGAGTTGGGCAGAATCGTTGCCGCGGGCGTGCTGCGCCTGCGCGAACAGTCCAGTTCTATATCTGCCCACGGTGGAGATAGTTCACTCGCAATGTCGCCGGCCAAGAGCGTCAGTCGTCCGCGGGCAAAAGCCCGGATCGGAGGACGATGATGCACAAACAGGATGACGATGCGCAGGTGCTGGCCAGGCTGGCGGCGCTGAAGGAGATGTCGGTCAAACAGCTCAAGGCCGAGTGGGAGAAGCTGTTCGAGACAGAGGCGCCCAACAACAGCCGCTCGTTCCTCGAACAGCGCCTGGCCTACCGGATCCAGGAGCTGACCTTCGGCGGTCTGTCGAAGCCGGTGCGCCAGTTGCTCGATGCTCTCGCCGACGAAGTCGAGGGCAAGAAGGTAAGGAAGTCAGTGATCAGCGACCCGCGCAATCCGGTGATCGGTACCCGGCTGGTGCGCGAATGGAACGGTGCAGAGCACGTCATCACCGTGCTGAAGGACGGGTTCGACTGGCAGGGCCGCCGCTACAAGTCGCTGTCGGCCATCGCCCGGGACATCACCGGCACGCAGTGGAACGGCTATCGCTTCTTTGGCCTTCGGGAACGGAAGGACGCAGCATGAGCAGCACCACGGCACCGATGCGGCGCCTGCGCTGCGCCGTCTACACCCGCAAATCCAGCGAGGAAGGGTTGGACATGGAGTTCAAC
The DNA here is from genome assembly GCF_001278035.1 of Sphingopyxis sp. 113P3. NCBI lineage: Bacteria > Pseudomonadati > Pseudomonadota > Alphaproteobacteria > Sphingomonadales > Sphingopyxidaceae > Sphingopyxis > Sphingopyxis sp. 113P3. Next base: position 2,424,221 of record NZ_CP009452.1, on the reverse strand, counting down.
TCGCTCGATGCCCAGCGCGAGTCCTGCGAGGCCTATGTTGCCAGCCAGCGCGCCGAAGGCTGGGTCTGCATGCGCGAACGCTACGACGACGGCGGGTTTTCTGGCGGGACCCTCGATCGCCCCGGGCTGAAGGCCCTGCTGGAAGACGTCGAGGCCGGCCTGGTCGACGTCATCGTCGTCTACAAGATCGACCGCCTGTCACGCTCGCTGATGGACTTCGCCAAGCTGGTCGAGGCATTCGACCGGAACAACGTGACGTTCGTGTCGGTGACGCAGGCGCTCAATACCACGACCAGCATGGGCCGGCTGACGCTCAACATCCTGCTGTCGTTCGCCCAGTTCGAACGCGAGGTCACCGGCGAGCGCATCCGCGACAAGTTCGCTGCGAGCCGCGCCAAGGGCATGTGGATGGGCGGGTTCGTGCCGATGGGCTACGATGTCGTCGACCGGAAGCTGGTGATCAACGAGGCCGAGGCCGCTACGGTCCGGCATATGTTCCAGCGGTTTGTCGAGCTGGGATCGGCGACCCTGCTGACCCGGGAACTGGTGGCGGGCGGCACCCTGAACAAGCGGGGAAAGCTGATCGACAAGGGGTTCCTGTACAAGCTGCTGCGCAACCGGCTCTATCTTGGCGAGGCCGTGCACAAGGGCACCAGCTATCCCGGCGAGCATCAGGCCATCATCACGCCTGAGCTGTGGGATCAGGTGCATGCCATCCTGCAGGAAAGCCCCCGGCAGCGCGCGGCGAACACCCGCACCCAGACCCCGGCACTCCTGAAGGGGCTCATCTTCACCGATCGGGGCATCGCCATGACGCCGACGGTGACGAAAAAGGGCAGCCGGCATTACCGCTACTACACCTCGATGGATGCGATCAGGAACCGGGCGTGCGAAGGGCGCGACAGCTTTGTGCGGCTCAATGCCGGGATGGTCGAGGGCGCCGTGGTCCAGCACATCCGATCGCTGCTGCGCACGCCGGAAATCGCGGCACGGGCAATGGAGGCAGCACGCCGGAATGCACCGGACATCGACGAGCAGGACGTGGTCACCGCGCTGGCGGGCTTTGATGGGCTTTGGGAGTCGCTGTTCCCGGCCGAGCAGGCCCGCATCGCCAGGCTGCTGATCGAGCGGGTTACGGTCAGCGCCGATGGGCTCACGGTCGACCTGCGCACCGAAGGCCTCGGATCGGTCATCCGGGAAATGGTCACCCCCGAACGGAGACAAGCAGCATGAGCGCATCCACCACCATGCGGGTGTTCATCCCGCTCACCATCCGCAAGCGCAATGGGCGGCCGAAGATCGTGCCGCCTGCCGACATGGTGCCGGACACTGGCGGGGTGGACCCGCATGTGCTGAAGGCGGTCGCGAGAGCGTGGAGCTGGCGGCGGAAGCTGGAAAGCGGGGCAGTTTCCACATTGTCGGATATCACCGAGGCCGAAGGCGTCACGCCCGCGTTCATCAGGCGCACGATGAAGCTGGCCTATCTGGCCCCGGCTGTGCTGGAGCAGATCCTGATTGCGCGAAGGTCACCGTCGGTGTCTCTGAAGGATATGTCGGCGATCGCGGAACAGCCTTGGGTGGTGCAAAAGGGAATCGTATTCTCGGCGGAATAGCTCTCGGCGCAATCTGGCGAGATTGTGGTCCGGTGGTATAGGGCAATGCCATGCCGCCCAAGTTCAAATCCCCGACTGAGAAAACCGTATGCGACCTGCTCGACAGATATGCATGCCCAGTTCCCTATCACGAAGTTCGTACGCGGTTTCTGGGTGGGATTGCCTCTCCGATCATAGAGTCGTCCCCGCTGCCGATTGTAGAAGGGCTTTGGGGCGGCGAATTTCCGCCCTTCGACTCAATTGAGGACCTGAACGAACTGATCGATGTGCTGGTCAATGGCTTGTGGAACAGCCTGACCAGGCACAATAGCCGCTCTGTCCCGTTCCGCTTGCAACGCCTTGCGCTGGAGCCATCAGCCCAGAATCTTGCCAGACTCTCCCAGGTCCGCCGGCAGGAACTCGAGGGCTTTGTCGAAGGCCTGTTTAATGGCCAAGACCGGGTAGACCTGCCGGAACGCGCTCACAGGGCGCTCGGGCACCTTGGGGAACTTCGCGCCATGATGGCTGGGATCGAAGATCTCGTGGCTCGCGATATCCAAGCAGAAAACCGAACTCAGCTGGAGACGACATTCAGGCACGTAAGCGAACTGACAAAGATCATGGAGGCCGAGATCCATGAGGCCGTGATGTCTTGCGCGCGAGCGCGGCGGCAGATGCTGGCGGGCATCGAACTGCCCCGGTCTTCCTTGCACTGATCGTCGCCATGCAATCCGAAGACCGCCTGCGACAAAAACTCCGCAAGATCGAGGCGCTTTACGCTGGTGCCTCCACGGCCGGCGAAAAGGCCGCTGCCGGCGCTGCGGCTGAACGCATCCGCAAACAATTTGAATCGGCCAGCCGGAACGAAAGCTCCGAGGAGTTCAAGTTTTCGATCCCAGATCCTTGGTCGCGCCAGCTCTTCATCGCCCTGTGCCGCCGCTACGGCGTCCGACCGTTCCGCTATCCGCGTATGCACCGCCAAACCGTTCTGATCCGCGCTCCCGCGAGTTTTGTGCAGCAGGTCCTGTGGCCCGAGTTTGAGGAGCTGAGCGATGCGCTGACCTCGCATCTTCTGGAAATCACCGAGAAGATCATCCGTGAGGAGGTGCACGAGGCAACCCAAGACGCGGATGAGGTCGCGGAGCCTCGGCGCTTGCGATGAACCACCCGGCTGCCCCAACGTCTGAAGTGCTCGTGGGCCATGTGGAACGGGTGACGTTCCATAGCGATGAAAGTGGCTTTTGCGTCCTGCGGGTCAAGGCACGCGGGCACCGCGACTTGGTCACGACCGTAGGGCATGCAGCGATGATTTCCGCCGGGGAATGGATCACCGCTTCGGGCGAATGGACCAATGATCGGAACCATGGCCTGCAGTTCCGGGCCCGGTTTCTGAAAACCTCGGAACCCTCCTCGATCGAGGGCATCGAGAAGTATCTCGGCTCCGGCATGATCCGCGGAATCGGCCCTGTTTACGCCAAGCGGCTCGTGAAGATGTTCGGCAAAGACGTATTCGATGTCATCGAAGCCACCCCCGAACGGCTGCGTGAGGTCCAGGGCATTGGCCCCATGCGCGCTGCCAAGATCACTGCGGCCTGGGCGGATCAGAAAGTCATTCGCGAGATCATGGTGTTCCTGCACAGCCATGGGGTCGGAACAGCGCGCGCCGTGCGCATCTTCAAGACCTACGGCGCCGATGCCGTTCAGGTGATGAGCGATAACCCTTATCGCCTGGCCAAAGATATCCGCGGGATCGGCTTTCGCACAGCCGACACGATCGCGGAGAAGCTGGGCATCGAGAAGACGGCCATGGTACGGATTCGCGCTGGCATCTCCTTCGCCCTCACCGAGGCCATGGGCGAAGGGCACTGCGGACTGCCCGTGACCGAATTAAAACAGCTGGCTGCCAAGCTGCTCGAGGTTGATGGCGCGCTGATCGAGACGGCGCTGGCGCTGGAACTGGATGATCGGACGGTAGTGGCCGACACGGTCGGCGACATCGACTGCATCTTCCTTGGCGGGCTGTATCACGCCGAAAAGGCCATAGCAGACCGGTTAAGATCGCTGCTCAATGGACAGCTGCCGTGGGCTGCCATCGACACGGATAAGGCCCTGCCGTGGATTGAGGGGCGCACGGGCCTGACCCTTGCGCCCAGTCAAAGGGAAGCCGTGTCACTTGCCTTGCGATCCAAGGTAACAGTGATCACCGGCGGGCCCGGTGTCGGCAAGACCACCATCGTCAATTCCATCCTGCGCATCTTGGCGGCCAAGTCCGTCAATCTTCTTCTGTGCGCACCCACAGGGCGCGCCGCCAAGCGTATGACCGAGGCGACGGGCATGGAGGCCAAGACGATACATCGCCTTCTGGAATTCGACCCCAAGGCGTTCGGGTTCAAGCGCGGCGAAGACAACCCTCTCGAATGCGACCTGCTGGTCGTCGACGAAAGCTCGATGGTCGATGTCATGCTGATGCAGTCGCTGCTGAAGGCTGTGCCGGATACCGCCGCACTGTTGATCGTCGGCGACATCGACCAGTTGCCATCGGTCGGGCCTGGGCAGGTCTTGGCCGATATCATCCAGTCGCATGCTGTCCCGGTGGTCCGACTGACCGAGGTTTTCCGCCAGGCTGCCCAAAGCCGGATCATCACCACCGCGCACCAGATCAACCGCGGCCGCATCCCTGATTTGGGCAAAGTTGAAGGTGATACCGACTTCTACTTCATGCCGGCCGCTGATCCGGAGCAGGCCGTACCGCGGATCATCGATCTCGTCGGCAAGCACATCCCACGCAAGTTCGGGTTTGATCCTGTGCGCGAAGTCCAGGTGCTATGCCCCATGAACCGCGGCGGGGTTGGCGCGCGGTCGCTGAACATCGAGCTGCAGGCCGCGCTGAACCCCAATCCGACGGCCAAGGTGGAACGCTTTGGTTGGACCTTCGCCCCCGGTGACAAGGTCATGCAGATCGAGAACGACTACGACAAAGACGTCTTCAACGGCGACATTGGCTACATCCAGTCCGTCGACACCGACGACGGCGAACTGCTGGTCGACTTCGATGGCCGCGAGGTCAGCTATCAGTTCGGCGAACTCGACACGCTGGTCCCCGCCTATGCAGCGACGATCCACAAGAGCCAGGGCTCGGAATACCCCGCCGTCGTGATCCCGGTCATGACCCAGCATTACGCCATGCTGCAGCGGAATCTCCTCTACACCGGAGTGACTCGCGGAAAGAAGCTCGTGGTGCTGGTCGGCCAATCCAAGGCTATCGCCATCGCGGTCAAGAATGAGTCCGGGCGGCGGCGGTGGTCAAAACTCGATGAGTGGCTTCAAGCGGCCGAGGACGTCATACTGCGCTCCGCGTGATCAATCATTCGCAGGCTTGATGATGCGCTTGGCAGCCGCGTTGCGACGGGCAGCAATACGGCCAAGCGCAACCTCGATCGGGAACACGTCCAGTTCTTCGGGGTCATAGCCATCGAGCCATTCAACGACGTCCGCATGGTCTGGGTGCTTGGGGTCGACCCGTGCTTCAAGCATCTCGTAGAAACCGGGGATGCCGCCACAGTCCTCTGGCGGGCAGTCGCGCTCGCCGGCAATGAAGCGGGGATAGCCAGTTCCGGGCGCGCCTGCGCGGACATCGCTGACAACGAGGCTGTGCTCCCAGCTGTCGCCGAAATCGTAGATGTAGTCGATCCGGGTGGTGTCGCCTGTCAGCACATCACGCAAGCGAACCCGATCTGCCACCTTCCGGGGCGCGGTGCCAAAGTCCTCGTCCATCGGCAGGCCGTAGGTCTTCCCGTCGATCACCATCTCCCAGAGGTGATAATCGCACCAGCCCATCGAGACCTGAACAATGTCGTGCAGCACCTTGAGGGTGATGGACGTGGGCACCTCGACTACCCGCCAGATCAGCGGATCGGACCCCCTGAGTTCGATGCGCAGGGTGGCGATTTCGGTGAAGCTGTCGATGGCGCTGCGGGTCGTCATGATGGGAACCATAGCAGACCGCGCGGCTTTTGGCTCATGCTGCGGGTAAATACCACCAGTTGCATTCCCGTTCGCCTGGCCGAGATTGGGCGCAAAAGGTTCGGTTGAACGAAAGCCAGAAAACCTTGGATTTACGTCGTTTCTGGAGACCGAACCTTTTCAGCAGGGGTTCGGGTGAAAAGAGACAAAAGCCAATCGGAGACCGATTTCGACGTTTTCGGCAGTCTCTGAGGTTCGGTCGCGATCGGCAAAACCGCGCGGAAGCTGGGGATTTTCTGGCCCCATGAGGCCCATCTCATTGGTTCGCGATGAGATGTTGGCGGAGGGAAAGGACTCTTCGACAAACTAGCTCGAAGTATGCTCCGCAGCGCGCCAGAACGCCTTCGTATTCTTGAGAAATCTTCGCCACCGCAGAAATTCTCTGTTCAAAACAAGGCGGCGCAGCGCCCGGTGTTTGGCGCTCCGGCCAGTATTACCTTGATAGTGTTTTCCGGCCACGCCTTCGTCGTGTCGCATTCCAACTTGGCAGGACGAAAGGACACGAAAATGAAGGCAACATGCATGAACCAACTTGAACTGGCGGTGCGCTGGGGGATCAGCCATCGCACACTTGAGCGGTGGCGTTGGACCGGTGAGGGGCCAAAGTTTCTCAAGGTCGGCGGCCGGGTGGTCTATCGTCTGTCCGATGTCGAGGAATACGAGCAGTCGATTGTCCGCTCCAGCACCTCCGACCCTGGCCAGGTTCAGCAAGCGGGCGCCTGACCTAGCTTCAAGATGGCGGTTGCCCGAGGCGCGGCCGCCATCCTGGCCCTCTCCCCTGCTTGCAGACCCTACCAATTTCGATTGAACCCACACCGCTTCTCAGATAGCTTGATCGAAAATCCAGAAACTGGGCGAGCCTAGTTTCAGGGTGGATCATGTCACTGGGAGTGCATGGTGGGAACAGAGAAGGCTGATCTTCGGTGGGGCGTCGAGCGACGGCTCGAATTCATCGAATTCCGCCTATTTTGGGAGGGGCATGTGAATCGGGGCGATCTGATGGATGCGTTCGGTGTGTCGGTGAACCAGGCGTCCACCGACCTGAACCGCTACATCGGCATGGCTCCGGACAACATGGTCTACGACAAGAGCGCCCGGACCTACATCAGAGGCAGCAAGTTCGACCCCCTGTTTCTGAAGCCGGACGCCAGCCGTTACCTCTCTCAGCTTCGTTCCGTTGCCGACGGCATCCTCGACCGTGCTGACGCCTGGATCGGCCAGTTTCCGTCCTACGACTCCGCGCCGACGCCAGTGCGGGGCGTCAACGCCAAAACGCTACGTTCGGTGGTCGCCGCAGTCCGCCGATCGGAAGCCATCGAGGTCAAATACCAGTCCCTGTCCCAGCCGGAGCCGCGCTGGCGGTGGATCGCACCACACGCGATCGGGTTCGACGGTTTCCGCTGGCACACACGGGCCTTCTGTCTCACCGATCAGAGCTTCAAGGATTTTCTGCTCTCGCGGATCATCGAGACCCGCGGCACCAAACCGAGCGAGGTCGGTGCCGATGGTGACGCCGACTGGAACGAGCAAGTGACTTTGGAGATCGGACCGCACCCACAGCTGTCCGAGACGCAGCAGAAGGTCATTGCCCTCGATTACGGGATGCGCTGCGGCCGGGCAAAGATCCCCGTGCGCAAGGCCCTTCTCTACTATGCACTCAAGAGGCTGGGGCTGGACACCGACCCCACAGCGCGGCGCCCTCAGGATCAGCAAATTGTACTCATAAATCGCACTCAGGTCCAAACCGCGAGCGCGTCTGCGGACAAGGGGGAGTAATATGGCGCGCCTCGAAGAACTTCTGCCGAATACTTCACTTCGCGGGGTGTTGCCAGACGGGCTTGTGACCGTTGTCAATGTTCAGTGGTACGGCTCTGAAGCTCTAGAACTGACCTACAAGGATGCACGAGGGAAGGTCGCGAATGAGCTGCTCTATCGGCACGATGAGGCACGGCTAGAAGTCGTCGAAGAAGGGAGGCCGTGGAGTCTCGATGGTGACGGCCGGCTCTTCCGGCTCGTTTCGGAGGCCCACCGCATCAGACTAGCTCACCTTTTTGATCCGGTTCTGGCGGTCCACACCTCTTTGGTTGAACCGCTGCCGCACCAAATCACGGCGGTCTATGAGGAAATGCTTCCCCGCCAGCCGCTGCGGTTTCTGTTGGCTGACGACCCCGGCGCAGGCAAAACGATTATGGCGGGCCTCCTCATAAAGGAGCTCGTTGCCCGAGGCGACCTTCATCGCTGTTTGGTAGTTTGCCCTGGAAGCCTTGCCGAGCAATGGCAGGATGAGCTGTATCGCCGCTTTCAGCTTCCGTTCGAGATTATGACGAACGACAAGCTGGAGGCCGCAAGGACCGGAAACTGGTTCCTAGAAAACAATCTAGTCATCGCGCGTCTGGACAAACTCAGCCGCAACGAGGATTTGCAGGCGAAGCTCGAAGTCCCAGATGCAAGGTGGGATCTCGTAGTGTGCGACGAAGCGCACAAAATGTCTGCGAGTTTCTTTGGTGGCGAGGTCAAGTACACGAAGCGCTACCAACTAGGACAGCGGCTCTCTGCTCTGACTCGTCACTTCCTTCTAATGACCGCGACGCCTCACAACGGTAAGGAGGCGGACTTTCAGCTATTTATGGCGCTGATAGACGGTGACCGCTTCGAGGGCCGGTTCCGCGATGGCGTGCATGCCAGTGACGTATCCGATCTGATGCGGCGGATGGTGAAGGAAAACCTCCTGAAATTCGACGCAACGCCATTGTTCCCGCCTCGAGTAGCAAAGACTGTTCCCTACCGGCTATCTGATAAGGAGGCAGAACTCTACAAGGCTGTGACGGCCTACGTTCGCGAAGAATTCAATCGGGCTGAGGCGCTTCAGAACGATAAGAGAGCCGGGACTGTTGGATTTGCGCTAACAATCCTGCAGCGCCGTCTCGCCTCATCGCCGGAAGCCATCTATCAGTCATTGCGTCGGCGTCGTGAGCGACTTGAAAGTCGCTTGCGTGAGTTGGAACTCCTGCAGCGCGGGGCGGTCGTTCAGGCCCTATCAAGCTCTGGCCCAACTTTCGACGCCGAGGATCTAGATGACCTTGAGGATGCGCCGGATCAGGAACTGGAAGACACCGAAGATCAAATCCTGGATCAAGCTACAGCGGCTCGAACTATTGACGAGCTTCGAGCTGAGATCGCGACCCTTATCGATCTAGAAAAACTCGCCCTCGGTGTTCGAAGAGGTGGAGAAGATAAGAAATGGCGGGAGCTCGCCGAGCTCTTGGGGGAGATATTCACGCCTGCCGCCATAGCCAATCAGTTAGCTGAAGATGCAGCGCCGTATGATGCTGGCGTTCCTGTTCCAAAGGCATCACCACACCAGAAGCTCGTGATCTTCACCGAGCACCGCGACACGCTCACATACTTGACCAACCGCGTGAGCACACTCCTCGGCCAAAGAGAGGCCGTGGTCACGATCCACGGCGGCGTCGGCCGAGAGGATCGCATGAAGGCCCAGGAGGCCTTTCGTCACGATCCCCAGGTGAAAGTCCTCATCGCTACGGATGCGGCAGGTGAAGGCATCAACCTTCAGCGGGCGCATCTGATGGTGAATTACGACCTGCCTTGGAACCCCAATCGCCTTGAGCAGCGCTTCGGTCGGATTCACAGAATTGGCCAGACTGAGGTTTGTTTCCTTTGGAACTTGGTTGCCGATGAAACGCGTGAGGGCGACGTGTACCGAACGTTGCTCGAAAAACTTGAGCGCGCTCGGGAAGCACTTGGCGGCCAGGTGTTTGACGTACTCGGGAAGGTCGTCTTCGACGGCAAACCACTCCGCGAGCTGTTGATTGAAGCTATCCGCTTTGGTGAGAAGCCGGAAATTAAAGAGCATCTCACCAAAGCCGTGGAGGGGGCCCTTGATCACGAGAAACTCCGGACGCTGCTTGAAGATCGAGTTCTTGCTCCGGAATCCATGGACGCCAGCCGTGTTCATCGAGTCCGAGAAGAAATGGAGCGTGCGGATGCCCGCCGTCTGCAGCCCCACTATATCGAATCTTTCTTCCTTGAAGCATTTAAGGAGCTGGGCGGCACTGCTCGACAGCGGGAACACCGAAGGTACGAGATCAGCCGTGTTCCCGCGCCAATTAGGAACCGGGATCGGCTGATCGGGCTGGGTGAGCCCGTTCTGTCCCGCTATGAACGAATAGCCTTCGATAAAGCCCTTATAGCGCCGCAGGGCCAGCCACTCGCGGCTTTCGTTTGTCCGGGACATCCTCTGCTCGATGCGACACTCGACCTAACCCTTGAGCGCCATCGCGACGTGATGCGTCGCGGAGCCGTCTTGGTCGACGAACGGGACCCTGGTGAGAGCCCGCGCATGCTCTTCTACCTTGAGCACGCGATCCAGGACGGCAGTCAAACTCGGTCAGGCGATCGTCGCATCGTCTCAAAACGAATGCTGTACGTGGAGATGGATGCCAATGGCAATGCTCGCCATCTAAGCTATGCGCCGTACCTCGATTATCGTCCGCTTCGCGAGGACGAACCTGCCGCGAGCGAAATTCTGCAGCGCCCGGAGTGTTCTTGGCTCAGCCGGGACCTTGAGGCCAAGGCACAAGCGCATGCCATTGGAAACGTCGTTCCCGATCACGTTAAGGAAGTTTCCGGACGGCGGCTGGAGCTGATAGCGAAGACCGAGGCTGCGGTAAAAGAGCGCCTGACGAAGGAAATCACATACTGGGATCACCGCGCCGAAGAGCTAAAGCTTCAAGAACAGGCAGGCAAGGCGAACGCCCGGCTGAATTCCAACGAAGCTCGCCGCCGAGCAGATCAACTTCAAGCGCGGCTTGAGAAAAGAATGACCGAGCTTCGGCTTGAAGCAAAGCTTTCACCCCTCCCGCCTGTCGTGATTGGAGGAATGCTGGTTGTACCGATCGGCCTGCTGGCAAAGATGGCGCCCGATCAGATCAAAGCCCCTGCGGTCTCGCCGGATACCCAACTGGCTGCTGCGCGCGCCCGCCAGATCGTCATGGAGGTTGAGAGGGGCCTTGGCTACGAGCCAGTTGACCGCGAGCTAGAGAAGCTTGGATACGACGTCGAGAGCCAGGTTCCAGGGACCGGCCGACTCCGCTTCCTAGAGGTCAAAGGCCGCGCCGAGAGTGCCTCGACGATCACCGTTACCAAGAATGAAGTCCTTTATTCACTCAACAAGCCCGACGACTTCATTCTAGCGATTGTTGAGTTCAAGGGCGATCTTCATTCGGGCGACCACCAGGTTCACTATGTGCGTCGTCCGTTTCAACGCGAACCCGATTTCGGCGTCACCAGCATCAACTATGATTTCGCCGAGCTCCTTTCCCGCGCGGAGCCGCCCAAATGAGCGCGCGGCCAGCATACTTCGACGCAATCCGCAAAAAGGCGGCGCAGCGGTGGGACCAACTCGAAGAGGACCCGGAGCTTGCCGGGCCATGGCACCAGCTCTTCAAGCAGGTGCAAAGTCCACGGCATATCCTCTCTGAGCTTCTTCAGAATGCCGATGACGCTGGCGCAAACTCTGCTGCTGTTTGGATCGAAGATGGAGTGTTCATCTTCGAGCATGACGGAGAGGATTTCGCGGAGGAGCACTTCGCATCGCTCTGCCGCTTCGGGTACTCGAACAAGCGTGCGCTGCATACCATCGGCTTCCGCGGGATTGGCTTCAAGAGCACGTTCAGCCTCGGGGACCAGGTTGAGTTGCATACGCCGTCGCTCAGCGTCGCGTTTCACCGCCAGCGCTTCACAGAGCCAGTCTGGCTACCGACAGCGGCTGGGACTGACGGCCATACAAGAATTCGCGTCCCGATCTGCGATCATCACAGGCAGCGAGAGGTCGAGAAGAATCTTGCGGAATGGTTCAAAAGTCCGGTTTCGCTTCTCTTCTTCAAGAACATCCGTCGTATGCGGATCAACGATCGCGAAGTCCATTGGGGGAGTCTCGGTCCGGGCCCTGTTCCCGACAGCGAATGGATGGCTCTCTACGATAAGGATGACGAATCGTACCTATTGATCAGGTCCGAGCCGGAGGCATTCCCCGAGGAAGCGCTTGCAGAGATCCGGCAGGAGAGGATGCTCGGATCCGAAGAGGGCACCGATTTCCCTCCCTGCAAAGTCGAGGTTGTTCTCGGTGCGAAGGGGCGTCTCTACGTCGTGCTTCCCACTGGCGTAGAGACGGAGCTTCCCTTTGCCTGCAACGCGCCGTTTATTCAGGATCCTGCTCGGGTAAAGATCAAAGATCCAGAGACATCACCGACGAACCGCTGGCTCCTGGAGCGGGTGGGCAAACTCGCTGCGTCGGCCATGCTGTGCTGGCTTGGTGAAGAAAATTCATCGCTCGCCGAGCGCGCTCGCGCCTATGGCCTTTTCCCGGACGTCGACAGAGAAGACAGCTCATTGGAAGGCGTCTGCGGAACGATTGTCGAGGAGGCCTTCGCGGAACGCATCGACGGCAAAGAGGTCCTGCTCACTGAAGGCGGGGAACTCGTTCTAGAGAAGCAATCCGTCATCGTTCCCACCACGGTTCTCGAGGTGTGGCCGGCTGAACAAGCATCAGCATTGCTGGACCCGGAAGCGAGACCGGCGCTTTGCCACAGCATCGATCTGCGTGACCAAAAGAAGCTACTTCGGTGGGGACTGGTCGAGGATATCAGCAAGCAGAAGCTTCTCGGCATATTGCAGGAAAAACATCTTCCTAGACCAGAAAGCTGGCGCCAGCTTCTTGTATTGTGGGCCTATGTCGCGCCGGAGATCACGGGCTATCGTCATTATGTAGACGCCGAATCTGTCAAGCTCGTCCCTGTCCAAGGCAAGGATGTCTTGTATGCGGCGAGCGAGGTTGTCCGACTTGGAGAGAAGAAGCTTCTTCAGTCCGAAGGCGACTGGGAATTCCTTTCGCAGTACCTGATCGTACTCAATCAGAATTGGCCGCGCTTCCTCGCCGAACAGCGGCGCGGTGCCTCCGAGGACACGGGCACCGTGGCGAAGGATGACGTGGAGGCGGCGTACGCCGTCCTGGAAGAAATTGGCCTGGATGACACCAGCGATGCGAACAAGGTCATCGACCAAGTAGCAGCCGAGTTCTTCTCCCAGGACAGCGTATCGTTGGGAGGCTGCGTTCAACTGGCACAGATTGCGGCAAAGCTGGGTGCGAATGTCGGCGACAGCTTCAAGTATGCCACACGCGATCTCTGCCTTCGGTCGAGCGACAAAGGCATCCTTTTCGACGAAGATGGAAAGCTTGGCGATCTTCTGCCCGAGGCCCAGCGCGATGCCAGTGTTCTCCATCAGGAGTATTCGCGCTCCTTCACGTCCTGCTCGTCGGAAGACTGGCAAAAGTGGATAGCGTCCGGCCGGTCGAATCTCCTGACGTTCGTTCCCTTGGTTTCAAAGCGGACCAGCGTCTATGGCAAGCGCCAGATCGAACAGGAGGCGCGGCTCCGAGGTCACCAAGCTGAGTTGTCGTATCCCTATGTCACCTCCCAATTCGTTATCGAGGATTGGGACTTCGAAGAGACCTACTGGCGTCACTGGCAGGCCTTGGCTGCCGAAGACGATCGGATTTGGGTCACACTCGTCGATCGAATCCTGTCGCAGCGAGAGGCCTATTGGACCCGGGCCAAAAGTGCCAAGCTTCTCCAGGTGGCGACCACCGGCAACACCCGCTCCATGACGTTCAGCCCGCTGTTGCCGTCATGGGCGCTGAAGCTACGAAAGCTGCCGTGCTTGTCTGACACGCGGGGCTTTCATCGGAAGCCGGACGACCTCCTCCGGCGCACGCCGGAGACAGAGTCCCTGATGGACGTGGAGCCGTTCGTGCACGGCCTCTTGGACCGCGAGACCACGCGACCGCTCCTCGACCTGCTGGGTGTGCGAAGCACGCCCACTGGCCCCGACCGCCTAATCGACTGCCTTCGAGCCCTGGCGAAAGCGGATAAGCCACCCGTCCACGAGGTCGAAAAGTGGTACCGCCGACTGGATCAGATGGTCGAGACGTGCTCGACCGCCGACTTCCAGAAGATCCGCCAGGCGCTGCGAGCTGAGAAGCTCATTCTGACCCATGATAGCTCTTGGGCGACTGCGTCGTCGGTCTTTTTGACGTCTGACGACGAGGATGTGCCGGATGCGGCCGTGATCGGCAGCTCGGTGAGCGACCTCGCCCTGTGGCGGAAGATTGGCGTGTCCGATCGGCCAACGGCGGACCTTGCGATTGAGTGGTTGAAGGGCCTCGAGTCAGGAGCCGCGCTTGCTCAAGAGGATGCTCGGCGCGTTCGATCTCTACTAGTACGTCATCCCATTCGCATCTGGGAGGAATGCGGGCACTGGCTGAACCTCGCTGGCGAGTGGTCGCCAGTCGAGAATCTCGCCTATGCGCTGACGATGCAGACCCTCATCCCGTGGCGGCACCTTCACCAGTGGGTGAAGCAGGCGACGGCAGACCTGCAGCGGCTCCCCGGAGAAGCGACTTCCAATCCGCCATTTTCAGAACTGCCTCTGCTGGCAGCGCAGATAGAGGAGCGTTTCCAGGAGGATCCTCTGTTCGCAGGGCAGCCTCTCAAAAAGGAGTGGTTGCGGACTCTTGGTATCGAGCTGTGCCGGATCGAACTCGACGCCGAGGAAGAGACTGACCGGGTGCGCGCTGCTGCAGCAATGCTCGCCAAGACCGATTGGGTCGAGACGCCGGGTCTGGAGATCATCCCGTACATCAACGGAACGCCTGCCGGGACACCGCGCCGCGCAGATGTCGTGTGGCTCGATGAGCGCCTGTACGTGGAGCCGCTCCCCAAGGCGAAACTCGCGCGCCGTGTGCCTGAGGAGATCGGCAAGGTATTCGCCCGGTCCGACATCAAGGCTGCGCTCGACTACAGCTTCGATCGTTCCGCACAGGACGTACGAGAGTACCTCGCGGAGAATTTCGCTCTCACCCCGGCACCCTCGCTGCCCACAGTAGCGCACGTGCCGTCAGGTGAAGAGCCCGACCAGAATGCGCTCGAAGCGAAACCTAATCCGGACCCATCTGATCTTCACCCTGACGAGCCTGACACCGCGTCTGACGATATGACCGTATCACCGGAGCAGGGCTTCGAAGATCTGACCCTTCATGATGATGCCGACGGCGAAGAGGAACAGCAGCCCCTCGATGGCATCGACAATCGGGACACCCGCCCCAGGCCGACGCCAAAGCCCCCGAAGCCGGGCATCATGGAGCGGTTCGCAAAGTCACAGGGTTTCCGCAAGGACGGCGAAGACCGCTTTTTCCATGAAAGCGGCAGCTGGATCGGCAAGGCCAATGGTGCGCGCTTCCCCTGGGAGCATCGCACCGCGGGCGGTGATCTGGTTCGCTATTACTGGCCCAAGGATCACTGCCTTCAGCAGGAGCCGCTTCAACTCGAGGCAGATGTTTGGGGGCTGATAGAGCAGCATCCCGACAAATACGCACTCATCCTTTCCAACGTGGAGGGTGCCCCGATCGAAGTGACCGGCGCCCGCCTGCGCGCCATGCGCGACGGGGGCGAAGTCACCCTTTACCCAGCATCATACAGGCTTGTTTACGACCATGACCGCCACGCATAAGAAAAAACTCATTGAAGCGGCGTTGCCGCTGCCGGAAATCAATGACGCCTCGGCCTACGACAAGATGCCGGGGATCGGACCGCATCCGAAGGGCATCCATCATTGGTGGGCGCGCCTGCCGCTGCCGACGGCGCGGGCGATCCTCTTTGCCTCAGTCGTCGACGATCCTGAAGCTCATCCTGAGAAGTGGCCGACCGAAGAGGAGCAGAATGCTGAGCGCGAGCGCCTGTTCGACATTCTGCGCCGCATGATGGGCAAGAAGCTGCATGAAGCGCCCGAGGTCTATGCCGAAGCACAAGCGGAAATGCTCAAGCATTGTGACGGGAAGCTACCAGCGATTTTCGATCCCTTTTCAGGTGGTGGCTCGATCCCGCTGGAGGCCAATCGGCTAGGATTTGAGGCTCACGCTGGTGATCTCAACCCGGTCGCGGTCCTGCTTAACAAGTGCAATCTGGAAATCGCGCCACGGTGGACGGACCAGCCACCTGTTAACCCATCGGATCGTAAGCGATTTGGAGGTGGCGAAGCTTGGCTAGGCACTGATGGGCTAGCCGCCGACATCCGTTACTACGGCCATCAGATGCTATCGGGGGTAAAGGAGAAGTTCGGGCGCCATTACCCGAGAGTGACGCTTCCCCGTGCTCTAGGAGGCAAAGATGCGGACGTTGTCGCCTGGATTTGGGCTCGAACGGTTATCAGCCCGAACCCCGCAGCCAAGGGAAATCGAGTCCCGCTGCTTAGCAGTTATTGGCTTTCCAACAAGAAGGGGTCTGAGATTTGGCTGAACCCGATTGTCGATAAGGAAAATTCGTCCGTTCAGTTTGAGATTGTTGAGGGTCGGCCTGACGACGTGCGCAGAGTGGCTGGCGGCAACAAGCTCGGACGTGGCGCAAACTTTGAGTGCTTGCTTACGGGGCAGCCAATATCCGACGAATACGTAAAAGCGGAAGGCCTCGCGGGTCGCCTGGGCACTCAAATGATTGCGATCGTCGCGGATGGTGGTCGCCGTCGCGTCTATCTCCCAGCCGACCAAAGCCAATCTGAAGCTGCGACATTTGAAGATCGCCCGGAGATCTCTTCGGGAGATATGCCAGATAATGCACGCTGGTTCTCGCCCCCTCTATTCGGTTTCTTGACATATACGTCAATCTTTACTGATCGGCAGATGTGGGGACTTAGTGGACTCGTCGAACAGCTCCACCCAATCGAGAAAGAGGTAGTCCAGGACGCACTTAAGGCCGGAATTAGCACTGAGGATGCGACAGAATATGGCAAATCAATAAGAACGTTTCTAGCTCTTGCGATTGATCGAACCACCGACTTCAACAATTCGATCTGCCGCTGGAGCCCATCAAATCAAAAGGTCATGAATCTATTTGGCCGACAGGCCATTCCGATGGTTTGGGATTTTGCGGAAGCCAATCTTCTAGGCGGATCCGTCGGCGCCTGGCTCACATGCTTCGATTATGTGGCTGACTGCGTTCGAACGATTACAGCAGGCTCGAAAAAACGGGGAACGGCAAGACAGATTGATGCTGCCACCGGAGCCAATGGCATCAGCAACCTGATGGTCAGCACTGATCCGCCCTATTACGACAATATTGGCTACGCGGCCCTGAGTGACTTCTTCTACGTATGGCTCCGTCGATCTCTTGGGAGGAGCTATGACGAACTGTTTTCCACTATGATGGTTCCAAAGCTGCCGGAGCTAACGGCATCGCCAGAAAGATTTGACGGAGACAAGGTTCGCGCCAAGGAACACTTCGAACAGGGCTTCCGCAGTGCATTCACTGCGTTGCGACAAAAGATGGATCACCGGTTCCCGCTGACGGTGTACTACGCATTCAAGCAAGATGACGAGGAGAGCGGTTCGGACTCCGATAGCGGAACGGATACTATCGACTTAACAACGGGCTGGGAGACTCTTCTGGAAGCACTCATTTCGAGTGGCTTCCAGATTACCGGCACATGGCCTGTTCGAGCGTCACAAAAATGGCGAATGGTTTCCATGGGCACAAATGCTCTCGCGTCGTACATCGTGCTTGCGTGTCGTCCGCGCCCAGATGATGCGCCGCAAATCGCCAGCAACCAGTTCCGAAACGAGTTAAAGCGCACACTGCCAGCAGCGCTACGTCATCTGCAGCAAGGCAACATCGCGCCCGTAGACTTTGCTCAGGCCGCCATTGGTCCCGGCATGGCGGTCTACTCCCGCTACAGCCGCATTCTCGAACCGTCCGGCCGTCCCATGACGGTTCGGACGGCGCTTGGCATCATCAATCAAACCTTAACCGAAGTTCTGAGCGAGCTTGAGGATGACTTCGACTCTGACACCCGCTGGGCCATCGCCTGGTTCGAGCAGAACGGCTTCACCGCCGGCGACTACGGCGACGCCGAGCTCCTCAGCAAGGCAAAGGTGACAGCCGTTTCAGGGTTAGTCCAGGCCGGGATCGTGGAATCGAAGGGCGGAAAGGTCCGCCTGCTTTCCCCCGCAGAGCTCCCCGCCGATTGGGACCCATCCGGCGACAAGCGGCTCACGGTCTGGGAGATGACGCACCACCTCTTGCGCCTCTACCACTTCGACAAGGCGGGCGATGAAGCAACCGCGGCACTGCTCCGGAAGCTCGGCAACCAGGGAGAGGTGGCGCGTGAACTCGCCTACCGCCTCCACAACATCAGTGAGCGGAAGAAGTGGTCGCAAGAGGCGCAGGGCTACAACGCCCTTGTCCTCGGATGGCCGGAAATTGCGCGGCTTGCCCGCGAGATGCCCGTGGCCGCGCCCGTGACGCCGGCTCAGGGCACTTTGATCTAACGGAGGGCAGGCAACATGGCGGCAACCAATCACGAGCGCGTCGGCAATGCTCTCGACCTGCTCCGCGCGGGACTTGGCCCTTTCGTCGAACGAGAGATCAAGGCGGCGATGAAAGACGGGACGAGCATTCCGTCCCTCCAGGCGCTTGCAAGCGACCCACTGATCAAGGACAAACCCATAACCGACTGGGATGCAGCGCTGCTGCTGAAGGTGATGTGGGAGTCCTGGAACGAGGTCTTCCGCAAGACGCTCGGCCCCGCCGAGCGGGGGCTCGTCGGTGAGTTGCGCGGCCATCGGAACAAATGGGCCCATCAGGAACCATTCACGAGCGATGACGCTTACCGCGCGCTCGACAGCGCCGGCCGGTTGCTGACGGCCGTCTCCGCCCCGCAATCGCGGGAGTTGGAGCGCATCAAGATGGAGCTGCTCCGCGTTCGCTTCGACGAGCAGGCGCGGAACGAGAAGCGGAAATCGGCGGGCACCGCCATCGAAAGCCAGGGGACCGGCTCGTTGAAGCCTTGGCGCGAGGTTGTCAGTCCACATCGTGACGTTGCGAGCGGACGCTACCAGCAGGCGGAGTTCGCGGCTGACCTTTGGCAGGTCCATATTGGTGAGGGTGCCGACGAGTACCGCAAGCCGGTGGAATTCTTCCGCAGGACGTTCCTGACCGACAGCCTTCAACAATTGCTGGTCGGCGCCGTGCGTCGCCTCTCTGCGGACGGCGGCGACCCGGTGATCCAGCTCCAGACCAACTTCGGTGGCGGCAAGACGCACTCGATGTTGGCGCTTTACCATCTGTTCTCCGGTGCGACCCCAAGCGAACTGCTTGGCGTCGAAGGCGTCATGAAGCAAGCCGGAATCGCTGAGCTTCCCTCGGTCAAGCGGGTCGTTCTGGTCGGGAACAAGATCTCGCCCGGCAACCCGGTTAAGAAGGAAGACGGCACCCTCGTTCACACGCTGTGGGGCGAGCTCGCTTGGCAGCTTGGCGGCCGAGCGGCCTACGACCGCATTCGGGCGGACGACGAGAAGGCGACGAGCCCCGGTGATGTCCTGCGCGATCTGTTCAACGAGTACGGACCGGCGCTCGTCCTGATCGACGAGTGGGTCGCCTATGCGCGTCAGCTGCATGACCAGAGCGATCTCCCTGCCGGCAGCTTCGAGACTCACTTCACCTTTGCTCAGGCGCTGACGGAGTCGGCAAAGCTTGCGAAGCACTGTCTGCTGGTCGTCAGCTTGCCGGCATCGGACACTGCGGGATCGCCACACACCCAAGCTGATGACGTGGAGGTCGGCGGGCGCCGTGGGCGCGAGGCACTGGACAGGCTCCGCAATGCGATCGGTCGAGTGGAATCCTCTTGGCGGCCTGCGAGTGCCGAGGAAGGTTTCGAGATCGTTCGTAGGCGCTTGTTCGAACCGCTGATCGAGCAATCTCAATTCGTGTCGCGGGACACCGTCGCCAAGGCCTACTTCGACCTATACCGCAGCCAGCATCAGGAGTTTCCGCAGGAGTGCCGGGACTCCGAATATGAGGGGCGCCTCAAGGCCGCTTATCCCATCCATCCCGAAGTGTTCGATCGGCTCTACACGGAGTGGTCGACGCTCGTGAAATTCCAGCGGACGCGTGGTGTCCTGCGCTTGATGGCCGCTGTGATCCACAGCCTTTGGGAAAAGGGCGACCGCAATCCGCTGATACAGCCGGCCAACATTCCGATCGATGACCCGCGCGTGCAGTTCGAGCTCACGCGATACCTGTCCGACAACTGGACGCCGATCATCGAAAAGGACGTTGATGGCCCTAACTCGCTTCCCCTGCGGATCGACGGCGAAGTCCCCAATCTCGGGAAATTTTCCGCGTGTCGCCGCATCGCACGCACGATCTACTTGGGTTCGGCGCCGGGATCGACGATTTCCAACCGTGGCATCGAGGATCGGAGGATCAAGCTCGGATGCGTGATGCCGTCCGAATCGCCGGCCATTTTCGGGGACGCTTTGCGCCGCCTCAGCGGTGCCGCCACGTATCTCTACCAAGATGGGGCGCGCTACTGGTACTCAACCCAACCGACAGTCACCAAGCTGGCGGAAGATCGGACAGAACAGCTGAAGTCCGATCCTGACCGGATCAATCGCGAACTCGATGCAAGGCTCCGCGCCGATTTGCGCAAGCAGGGGGATTTCACAAAGGTCCATCCCCTTCCACAGTCGGGGCAGGACGTGCCCGATGACGTTGATGCACGGCTGGTCGTGCTCGGGGCGGACTATCCCCACAGCCGCGATGCGAGCAGCGCTGCAGAAGCTGCTGCGAAATCAATTCTTGAAACGCGTGGAACGGCCCCGCGGTTGTATAGGAACACTCTGGTGTTCCTCGCGGCCGACAAAACCCGACTCCAGGATCTTGATGAGGCAGTTCGGCGGTTCATCGCCTGGCAGTCCATACTCGATGAGAAGAACGAGTTGGACCTTACCCCACACCAGGTGCGCCAGGCGGAAACACAGAAAGCGAGCGCAGACAGCTCCGTGAATGCGCGGCTACCCGAGGCATACCAATGGCTGCTTGTTCCCCATCAGCCCACGCCGCAGTCGCCTATCGAGTGGCAGAGCTTCCGCCTGAGCGGCCAGGAACCTTTGGCAGTTCGCGCAAGCCGGAAGCTGCGGAACGATGAGCTCTTGATCACGGGCCTTGCTGCCACACGGCTTCGGCTTGAGCTTGATCAGGTTCCGCTTTGGCGTGGCGACCACGTTGCCGTGAAGCAACTCGTCGAAGACTTCGCACGCTACCTCTATCTACCGCGCCTCCGCGACACTGGCGTTCTGCTCGACGCAATCCGTGAGGGCCTCGGCCTCCTGACATGGGGCCGGGATTCTTTCGCTTATGCGGAGAGCTATGACGAAGCCGCCTCCCGATATAGAGGACTGCGTTGCGGACAGATGGTCTCTCTGTCGCCTGAGAACTTGGTCGGCCTGCTCGTAAAGCCCGAGCCAGCCCTCAAACAGCAGGACGACGAGACGCCACGTCCGACCGCAGGGGGTGCGCCAACAGGGGGTGACCCTGCTAAGCCTAATGGTGATACGTCCGCGATCACCGGCGAAGACTCAGTCACCGGCCGCGGAGAAGCCCAGACACCACGACAGCCCAGACGCTTCCACGGATCGGTGACCCTAGACGCAGCGCGCGTGGGTCGCGACGCGAGCCGTGTCGCAGAAGAGGTGATTGCACACCTTTCCGGGCTGATGGGGGCGAATGTGAGAGTGACCCTCGAAATTGAAGCCGAGATCCCAAACGGCGCCCCAGACAACGTCGTTCGCACTGTCACCGAAAACAGCCGAACGTTGAAGTTCAATAGCCAAGGTTTTGAAGAAGACTGACGAGATGTCTCGGCTGACTCGAACCATCGAACAGAAAGCGCAGGGAGGCAGCCTTCTTTGTGCCTGAGGCTGTCATATGCTGAAGCATTGCTCTGGAAGCGGCACGCCAGCCAACTCGTCGCTTGTTCGTCGTCTGATGGGGTGGACGCCCCCCGACGGCATCTATGTGCCAAGGTAGGTGTTGCAGAACACCTATGAGAAGGAGGCGTCCATGGCAGAGGTTATCACGATCGGGTTGGATATCGCAAAGAATGTCTTTCAGGCTCACGGCGCGGATGCTGGGGGCCACCAGGTTTTTAGCCGACGGATTGCACGCGGAAAGGTGCTGGAGTTTTTCGCTGGACAGCCAAAGTGCCTTGTGGCGCTGGAGGCCTGCGGCGGGGCACATCATTGGGCCCGCGAGTTGATACGCATGGGCCACGAAGTGAGGCTGATCCCACCGGCCTATGTGAAGCCTTTCGTAAAGCGCCAGAAGAACGATGCAGCCGATGCCGAGGCGATCTGCGAGGCAGTGCAGCGGCCAAGCATGCGGTTTGTAGCGGTGAAGAGTGAGGAGCAGCAGGCCTCAGCGCTGGTATTCCGCACACGGGATCTGCTGGTTCGTCAGCGTACGCAAACTATCAACGCGATCCGCGGGCACATGACAGAATACGGGTGGGTGGCTCCGAAAGGGCCTTCCTGGGTGACAGTGCTTGGCGAGCTGATTGATGACGAGGGCGGGGCATCACTGCCGGATGCGGCGCGGGAGATGTTCCGGATTATGCTCGACCTGCTCGAGAAACTCGATGATCAGATCGCTGACCTCGACAAGGAAATTACTCGGCGCGCCCGTGAAGATGAAGTTGCGCGCCGACTGATGACCATTCCAGGCATCGGACCGATTGCGGCGACTGCGATCGCGGCATTGGCACCAGCAGCACAAACGTTCAAACGTGGTCGTGACTTTGCTGCCTGGCTTGGGCTCACACCTCTGCAGAAATCAACGGGTGGAAAGACGAAGCTGGGTCGAACATCCAAGATGGGCGAACGTACGCTGCGGCGATTGCTGATCATCGGCAGCAGTTCGGTGATCCTGCATGCGAGCAGGCGCGGGGCGCCCGAAGGATCATGGCTCGCCGGGATGCTGGCGCGCAAACCGCGCATGTTGGTCACAGTCGCACAGGCGAACAAGACGGCGCGCATCGTCTGGGCGCTGCTCATGAAGAACGAGGATTACAGGGCTCCGGTGGCGGCAGCGGCATAAGCCAGGCAGCCATCAGAGGTCGTCGGAGGACGACAAGCGGTCGAAGGAGGGTATGGCGCAACAGTCGGCAAGACGGGGTCGGAAAACCAGGAAATGTTCTTGTGCCTTGAGCACGCTCGTCTGATCTGGATCCGATCCGCGAACTCCCATACGGGCCCGCAGCTAATGTCGCTGCACTACGAGGCCGGACAGATGGCAGCATCCGATCTACGCGCAATCATACCCAAATTACCGCTTGCGTTCGTCGGGGCGTCCACAGAAGAACATTCGGCACAACTCGCGGCGTAGATTAGCGGAGTGCGGGCCTCGTCTGGGGGTTGATGTTAGGCGGCGAGCTTGCGGTGCTGCAAGCGCCGATATTCGATGGTCTGTCGCTTGATCCTTTCTCGTCGTTCGATGATGGCCGGGGCCCTGCCGAAGTAGGCGTCGGCGGGCGTCACGTTATTTAGGCTCTCGTGATAGCGCTGGTGATTGTAATGTTCGACGAAGGCCTCGATCTGGGCTTCGAGGTCGCCGGGCAGGAAGTAGTTCTCCAGCAGGATGCGGTTTTTCAGGGTCTGGTGCCAGCGCTCGATCTTGCCCTGGGTTTGCGGGTGCATGGGAGCGCCGCGGACATGGCTCATTTTGTTGGCCTCGATATATTCGGCCAGTTCGCCGGCGATGTAGCTGGGGCCGTAGCACATTGGGAAGCAGCCTTTCGAAGGGCCGCGATGCCTTGATGGAGACAAGGGCGCGTAGCGCCCGCCGGCTTCATCAAGGCAGTCATGACCTGCCAGCAGGTCTCTAAAGAGAAGTTGTCGACACAACCCTTTGGAGGCTGACCGATCATGACCAAGCTGTATTCTACGCCACCCGACGCCGTCCTGGTAGCCATCGATATGTCGAAGCACCGCCAGGAGGTTCTCCTCGAACGACCGGAGGGCGGCCGCCGACGCCGTATGACCGTCATGGCAACGAAGGCGGACTATGACCGGCTGGCGGACGATCTGACGACCATCGGTAGGCCCGTGATCGTCGGCTTTGAAGCAACCGGCAACTATCACCGCACGTTGGCGCATCGATTGCTGTCCGCCGGGTGCGAACTGCGCCTGATTTCGTCGGTCGCCTTGGCCCGGACTGCGGATTCCGACGATCGCGCGCATGTATTCCGATCTGATGCCGCGCAGCGTTCCGATTTGATCGCGCGCAGTTGGAGCACCTGATCGTCGGGTAAAGATGTCATGTTGCTAGTGGCCGGGTCAAGCTGCTGCGACGGCGAGTTGCCTGCGCATGGATTCTCCGGTGAGTTCGAGGCGGTGAGCGTTGTGAACGAGGCGGTCCAGGATGGCGTCGGCGTAGGTTGGATCGCCGATCAGGTCGAACCAGCTGGCCACCGGGAGCTGACTGGTCACGAGCGTTGACCGGCGGCCGTATCGGTCTTCGAGGATCTCGAGCAGATGGTGGCGGGCATTGCCGTCGAGCGGTTGCAGGCCCCAGTCGTCGAGGATGAGCAGGTCGACGCGGGCGAGGCTCTTCATGCGGCTGGCGATCCGGCCATCGCCTTTGGCGAGCGACAGGTCGTCGATCAGGCGGGGCAGCCGGGTGTAGAGCACGGAGCGATTGTCGCGGCACGCCTTGTGGCCCATGGCGCAGGCGAGCCAGCTTTTGCCGACGCCTGCAGGCCCGATGATGGCGCAGTTCTCGTGGGCGGTGATCCAGTCGCCCCTGAGCAGCCTCTCGAACAGCCGGCGATCGAGCCCGCGCTGCGCACGGTAATCGACGTCTTCGGGAACAGCATGATGGCGCAGCTTCGCGTGGCGCAGGCGAAGGGCGAGACGCCGATCGTTGCGGTATGTTGCTTCATGATCGAGTAGCAGCCCGAGCCATTCGGCATGGCTGAGGCTCGTCGCATCGCCATTATGTTCGAGCTCGCAAAACGCGTGCGCCATGCCGGAAAGGCCGAGTTGGTTCAGCTGATCAAGTGTCGGATGTTTGAGCATTGTCGTCCTCTCAGTGGTAATAGCCAGAGCCCCGGATGTTGGTGTGCAGGATCGGCGCGCGCTCCGGGGACTGGCGCACGGGAACCTGGTCGAGCCCCTTTTCGAGGATCGATTTGACCGAAGGATAATTGCGCGCCTGGATCTCCAGCGCGCGCAGCGCGGCCGCCTCGAGGCGCTCAGGCCCGAAGCGCCGGGCAAGGCCAATAATCCCGACGCACGAGCGATAGCCCTGCTCGGGGTGCGGGCGATCCTCGATGATCTTCTCGATCAGAAGCGACAGCATCGGCCCGATCCGCGCCGCCTCCTCGCGGATTTTCGCCGGCGTCAACTCGCCGTATCGCCGGTGGCTCGAGGGCATGTGGTCGGCAACCGTCGTATGCCGCCCGTTGCCCGAAGCGCGCATATGGACGGCGATGCGCTCGCCACCGAGGAAGATCTCGACCGTGCGCGCGGTGACGCGGACGTCGACCTCGCGCCGCGCGAAGCGATACGGCACCGAGTAATGATGGCGCTCGATGGCAATGTGATAATCGAGCCCGACCCGGCAGCGCTTCCATTGCGCACAGACCCATGGCTCGGCCGGGAGCGGCTTCAGGTTCGGCGCATCGATTTCCTCGAACAGCTCCCGGCGTGTCTTGCCGAACTGGCGCAGTACCCGCTTGTCGTTGAGCTCAGCCAGGCATTCGGCGATCGCCGCATTCACCTCGGCCAGACTGTAGAAAATCCGGTTGCGCAGCCGGCCCAGAAGCCAGCGTTCGACGATCCTGACGCAGGCCTCCACTTTCGCCTTATCCCGCGGTTTTCTCGGCCGCGCCGGGAGCACCGCCGTGCCGTAATGGCGTGCCATATCGGTATAGCCACGGTTGACCATCGGATCGAAGTGACAGGCCTTGATCACCGCGACTTTCGCATTGTCGGGGACCAGCAGTTGCGGCACGCCGCCGAAGAAAGCGAAGGCGGCATTGTGCGCCTCGATCCAGTCGGCAAACTGCTCGCTCCATGAGGCGCAGGCAAAGGACAGGCTCGAACCGCCGAGCACCGCGACGAACAAATGAGCCGCACGCTCCTCGCCGGTTCGGCGGTTCACCACCACCAGCACCTTGTCTCCTGCATAATCGACGAACATCTTTTCGCCGCCCGCATGGGCTTGCCGCATCACAAGCGGCAACCGGCCCTCCCAGCGCCGGAACAGATCGCACCACCGGCTGTACCGGTAACCGTCCGGGTTCGCCGCGATATACTCCTCCCACAGAATCTGCAGCGTCACGTGCTTGCGCTTCAGCTCGCGCGCCACCACAGACCAGTCCGGCTCCGGCTGCTTGCGCCGACCAGGCTTCACACCGCAGACGCCATAGAGCCGCGCCTCAAGATCCGCGTCGGTCATCGCTTCCGGAACCGGCCATGCCAGCCCCGAGCGCGCGAACCGCTTCAACGTATCGCGAACCGTCGTCGGACTAACCCCGACCCGCTCACTGACTAACCGCGTCGACAGCCCTGCCAGGCTCAGACGCAAAATCTCGCGCACATGGCGCATCGCAATCCTCCTCGTCGGCATCCATTCCTCCAGTCGCTAAACAACCGGAAAAATGGTCCTACGATCAGGATTCTCCATCTCGAAAACTGCGCGCGATCACATCGGAACGCTGCGCGGATAATTCTCGGAACGCCGCGCGCCATCATCTCGGAACGCTGCGCGCGATCAAATCGGAATCCGCAGCCCGGACACGCGAAGCGCTGCACAATGGCTGGGACAAGAATGATTCCAAGGACGCGCAAGTCATCCTGCACATGCTGAAGATCGGCGCGACCCAGCGCTATGTCGATCCGCTGGCGGCAGGGATCAACGATCTGCAGGAGATGTCGAAGACGCATGAAGCCATATCGAAGGCGAAGACCCAGACCTGGCATCGGATTCTCACGCATTATCTGCCGCTGTATTTTCCGGAGATCGAGCGTTTCGCCGGCAACAGCCGGTCCGACTGGTTCCTGGCGTTGATCGAACGCTTCCCGACGCCGGGCAGCATCACCTCGATCGGACGCGAGGCGTTCACCGAACAGGCCTGGCCGCTGATCGGTCGCAAGGTCTCCAAGGCCCGGGTGGTCAACGATATTTACGAGACCGCCTGTGCATCGATCGCGCTGCCGATCGACGAAGATTCCACGGCGGTCACCATGTTTCGCATGGTCATCGCCCAGGCGCGCACCCTTATCCGGCAGCGCAACGAGATCGAACGGATCGCGCATGACGCGTTGGCCACGAACCGCGATTATCAGCTCCTGCGCATGATCCCCGGCATCGGTCCGATCAATGCCTTGACGATTCTGGCCGAGGCCGGCGATCTACGCCGCTTCAGCCACCATCGCCAGTTCCTCAAGTTTTGCGGTCTCGACCTCGCCACCTACCAGTCAGGGATATTTCGGGGGCGGACGAAGCTATCGAAGTACGGCAACGCCCGGCTGCGACGCACCTTCTGGATGGCCACGCAGGTCGCGATCCGACAACCCAACAACAGCTTCCGTGACAAGCTCTCCCGCTATGTCGATGGCCATGCCGACGACCCCGATCGCCGCCGCAAGGCGATGACCGCTCTCACCGCCAAGATGGCGCGCGTCGTGCACGCCGTCATCAAGACGGGAACCGAGTACCGCCCGTTCGTCGAACGGGCGGACACCAGATGGAAGGACCCCTCTCTGCTGTGCCGTGAGGGCGCTACGGCGACCCTGTAGATAATGTTCGGGCCTTCCATCTGGCATGCGTATCTCATCTTAAGGACGGTGAGGACCACGATCCCGATGATCGATGGATCCTGTGTTTGCTATGGCCGAGAGCGCCTTCCTTGACGATGGAAGCCATCTGGATCATAAAATCATCAGCGCCGATCACACTCGGCGCAACGAGATCTGCTGGCCTGTTCCCGCCGCTGCTTCCCAACATAGGACGTTATCGCTGAGCAGCCGGGGCTTGTGCAGCACCGTGGCGCTGTCACAGCCGGAAGCCGCCAAGGCGAGGTCCAGCGTTTCGGTTACATCCTCGGCACGCATGTTGGTGCACAACTTCCAGGCAATGATATAGCGCGAGAAGTCGTCGAGCACGGTCGAGAGGTACATCCAGCCCCACCCGATGATCTTGAAGTAGGTGAAGTCGGTCTGCCACATCTCGTTCGGGCGGGTAGTCTTGGTGTGGAACTGATCGGCGGCCTTTATCACGACATAGGCCGGACTGGTGATCAGATCGTGCGCCTTGAGCAGGCGGTAAACCGTGGATTCCGATACGAAGTAGCGCTTCTCGTCGGTGAAGCGCACCGCCAGTTCGCGGGGGCTCAGATCGGTCGCGTCGGCTTCCAGCGCCATTTCGATGATCTGGTTCTGGATGTCGTCACCGATGCGGTTCCACACGCGGCTCGGCGCCGATGGCCGATCCTGTAACGCTTCCGGCCCGGCCCCAAGATAACGGTCATACCAACGGTAGAACGTCCGGCGGGCGATGCCGAGCTTGTCCAGCGTGCGTTTGGCGGGCAGGTGCGACTGCTCGACGATCCGGATGATCTCGAGCTTTTCGGATGCGGGATACCTCATTCGTCGTCGCCCCCATCCGCGATCATGCTTTTTTTCAGCAGACGGTTTTCGAGTGTCAGGTCGGCCACGCATTCCTTCAGGGCACGCGCTTCGCGGCGCAGATCCTGCACCTCGCCGGTGGTCGCGGCACGGGCAGTGTCGCCCGCCAGGCGGCGCTTGCCCGCTTCCATGAACTCCTTCGACCAGGTGTAGTACAGGCTTTGCGCGATGCCTTCCTTGCGGCACAGCTCGGCAATGCTGTCCTCGCCGCGAAGGCCTTCAAGCACGATGCGGATCTTGTCCTCGGCAGAGAAGTGCCGCCGGGTCTGCCGCCGGATATCCTTCACCACCTGCTCCGCAGGGGCCTTCGACGGCGATTTTGAATAGGAGGATTTGGGCTTCATCTTCGTTCCTTCGTCACTACGACGAAGCCCAAATCCTCCTTAAATCACAACCTCAAATCTGTGCCATTGGCGCTGACGGCGGACACGAGGTTCAGCAGCGCCATCGGTTTACGCCGCAGCGCATGGATGACATGGCGATAATCGACAACATGATCATGCTTGCCTTTGCGGTAGGCGCGACCGCGCGGCAGGGTGAACAGGGGCGTGCCGCCGAGGAACAGCTCAAGCTGTCAACGCTGACTAATAATTCCCCAGAAGTGCCGGGTTAAAATTCCCCAGTTTGGGTTTCGGTGATCAGCCGTTCCAGTGATCGTGCGTGCGCTCCTTCGGTGGCCGCCCGCGCCTTTTGGGCGGCGGCGGCGGCGTGATCGCTGAGATCGCCCTGGTGTGTTCCGGCACGAGGTCGGAGTGCGCGCGCAAGCGGTAACTGGCGCCCTCGATCTGGATCACGATGGCATGGTGCAGCAAGCGATCGAGGAGCGCCGTTGCCACCACCGGATCCCCGAACACCTCGCCCCATTCAGCAAAGCCGCGGTTGGATGTGAGGATCATCGCTCCCTTTTCGTAACGGGAGTTGACCAGCTGGAAGAAGAGGTTGGCACCGCCGGGCGTAACCGGGAGGTAGCCGATCTCATCGACGATAAGGAGGGTGTTTCGGTTGAAGAACCGGAGCCGTTCGGGAAGCCGTCCGTCACGCTCGGCACGCACCAGCATGTCGATCACCTCAGCCAGACTGGCGCGGTAAACACGCTTGCCAGCGCGAACAGCCTCTGCGCCCAAGGCTGTCGCCAGATGGCTCTTGCCTGTGCCCGGCGGTCCCAGCAGATGGACCACCTCGCCGCGCTCGATAAAGTCGAGCTGCGCCAGTGCGAGGATGCGGCCGCGATCCAGCGAAGGCTGGAACGAGAAGTCGAAGCCTTCGAGGGTTTTCATGGGCATGAGCCGTGAGGTCTTGAGCCCGACAGTGAAGCGCCTGCTTTCCCGATTGCCATACTCATGCGAGAGCAAGACATCGATGGCTTCAAGCGCGGTCATTTCGCCGCGCTCCAGACACCGCATGGTATGATCAAGTACCTCGAGCGCGCGGGGCATTCTCAGGCCAACCAGGCTCGTGCGGATGCGGTCGATGATCTCCGTCATGGCCGTACCTCGCTGCCGGCCAGTCGCCGTCCTACCGCCTCGTAGAAGCCCAGCGAGCGCCTGGTAATCTCAAGCCCTGCAGGCGGCGGCACTGTTGCCGCGCGAGGCGGAGCGAGCCGCCGGTGGGAAGGATCAACCCGGCGCTGATTGCGTCCATCGAGAACGGGATGCACCGCGATCAGCTTGCGATCCTCGAAGATCCTGATCTCACGGGGATGATTCTGCACCTCCACGACCCGTTTGCGCGTAGCGTCGGGCACCGAGTAGAGATTGCCGCCAACCGATACCATGCCTTCATGGCTGACTCGCCGCTCGATCGTGAGCACCGCATTGTATGGGGCCGCAGGCAAGGCCGTCAGGACCGGTTGCTCCTCGGCAAAGTGCTCGCTGACGATCCGCCGGGTCGTGGCATGCAACCGAACATTCGCGACCGTGTCCAGCCATTCGCGGAACTGCCTGTTCAGGTCATCAGCGTTGCAGAAGGTGCGTCCAAGGAAGAAGTCCTGACGGATGTAGCGGTAGGGCCGTTCGATCTTGCCCTTGGTTTTCGCCCGATAGGGCCTGCATGCACGCGGCAAAGCGCCGTAATGATCCAGCAAGGCCACCAGCGACCGATTGTAGATCACAATACCCTCGGCATCCTCATCGATCACAGCGGTTTTCATGCGGTCGTAAAGCACCTCGGACGGGGCACCGCCCATCGCATCGAAGGCGTCGATGTGGCAGCGCATCACCGTCTGCAGATCCTGGGTCGGACAGAACCGACCCCACAGCCAGCGGCTATGACCCAACACCATCGAGAACAGCCAGAAGATCCGGGTCACGCCCGGCTCATCGCTGAACGCCACCTTGAACTGGGCGAAGTCCACCTGGGCCTGCCGTCCCGCGGGTGTTTCGAAGCGCCGCTCAAACGGGACCACTCGCGGCGGCCGCATCTGGCGCAGGAAGTCCGTGACGGTCGTGTAGCCGCCCTTGAACCCCATCGCAGCGATTTCGCGGAAGAGACGCTTGCCAGACAACCCAGGATATAACGCGATGCGATCGCGAAGATATGGTTCGTAGGGTTCCAGCTCCCGCGGACGGGGTGGCCGGGGCTTGTACACCGGCGCCTTCACGCCGCCGGCCAGGTGTTTGCGTACCGTCTTTCGGTCAAGCCCCGTCTGCCGCGCAATCGCCGACACCGACAGCCCCTGCCGCTTCAAGTCATGGATCATGACAATTTCCTCAAGTCTGATCACCTGCCACGCCTCCCGCCAATCCGGGCAAGCATAGGAGGGATCCGTGCGGGTCGTTGCCAATTCGCTCCGGGGCTAGCCCCGGAGCGAATTGGCGCTCACCTCAAACTGGGGAATTTTCATTCGGCACTTCTGGGGAGAATACATCCGGCATCGACACAAGCCGGTCGTCGTAAAGCCTTACCCTGAGCCGGTGACCGATCAACCGCGAGGGCACCGTGTAGAACACCTTGCGCAGCGTGAACCCGCCCGAGGACGTCACCATGACGAGCACCTCTTCATAATCGCTGGTGCGCAGGCCCGGCAGCGACTGAAGCACCGCCCGCTCGGCGTCGATGCGCTTCGCGCTCCGCGCATTCTTGCGCGCGACGATCTCGTCGATGAAGCGTCGATATTCCGCAAGCTCGTCGAAGTCGGCCGATCCGCGCATCAGCAGTGCGTCACGCACCGCCGCCTTCAGATGCGCGTGCGCGCTTTCTATCGCGCCATTCTCGTGCGCAACGCCGCGGTTGTTGCGGGTCGGCTCCATCCGATAATGGCGGCACAGCGCGTCATATCTGCGCGTCAGATCCTCGCGCGCCGACGCATCCAGATTGCGGAACGCCGCCGACAGGCTGTCACTGCGATGCTCACGCGGCGCCCCGCCCAGCGCCCACAACGCATTTTGCAGACCCTCCGCCAGCGCGACATAGCTCTCGCCGCCAAGGATCACATGGGC
The DNA here is from genome assembly GCF_001278035.1 of Sphingopyxis sp. 113P3. NCBI lineage: Bacteria > Pseudomonadati > Pseudomonadota > Alphaproteobacteria > Sphingomonadales > Sphingopyxidaceae > Sphingopyxis > Sphingopyxis sp. 113P3. The sequence continues at coordinate 2,392,572 of NZ_CP009452.1, read as the reverse complement.
ATGCTCAAAGCCCGAACAGGCGAGCCGGAAGTGATACAGCCGGTGGTCGAGCCCCACCCCCGCGATCCGTACACCCAGATCGGCCATGTCCGTAAAGTCCGACAGCCCCATCCGCCCCGGCTCGTGCACCTGGCGGAACATCACATCGCGATCCGGGCCCTGCAGCGCTCGCCAACTGCGGATCCGACGCTCCATCGTCCGCCGCACACCATCGGGAAGCTCAGGATGACGACGCTGCATTTCTTCGAACACGGCCACGGCTCGGATCCCCGGCGCACTCTCCAGGAGCGGCACCACCTCGCTGTCGAAGATATCCGCCAGCGGATCGGGGCGACGGCGACCGCGCGGCGCCTTCCTTTGCGAAGGAAGCCGCATATCTGCCTCCAGCCGATACGCCGTCGCCGTGCTGAACGCCGCACACGCCGCCGCGCTGCGCGGCGACACTGTCTGTCTCATCTTCATATAGTATCTCACCTGATGATCGTTGATATGGCTCCCAGGCACCGCGTCTCCCCTTCCGAAGAAGGCGCCACCTGGCAGGTCACGATCACCAAAGCGCCCTTCCAGAAGAAAAGACGCCTGCGGCGGTGTGTCTGTCGCTCCTCGGGGCTTCGCCCCTCGTCCCGACAGACACACCGCCGCCATTCTCATCTAGATTGGGCTCATCCGCAAATATGGTGCAAGTTGGGGGATTCACGCGCGAATCGGGAGCGTGCATAGAGTGGGGATTACGGTCAGCGATGGTATTTGCGCGTGTTCCAGACATCTGCCGGTTCTCCCGTTCCTGAAGGTTTAACGATTGTCCGTCGCAGCGACACAGCGCAGGGCGAGCTTCATCTGACGGTGAAGCCGGTTCAGCGTTCGTCAGCCTGTCCCGGCTGCGCACGGCGGTCCGACCGCATTCACAGCCATTACGAGCGCCGGCCGCGCGACCTGCCCTGGCATGGACGGATTGTGCGGATGACGCTCAGGGTGCGGCGCTTTCGCTGCGGGACGCCCGCCTGCAAGGTACGGATATTCGCGGAGCGGCTGCCCGGGGTGGTTGCTTCTAGAGCACAGCGCTCCGTCAGGCTCGCCGACAGCCAGCGGGCGATCGGCCTTGCCGCCGGCGGCGAGCCGGGGTCCCGTCTTGCGCACCGGCTGGCGATGCCGGTGAGCGGCGATAGCTTGCTGCGGATGATCCGGTCGGCGCCTGTGCCGGATTTTATCGCCCCGACCATTGTCGGCATCGATGATTGGGCATGGCGCCGCGGCCAGCGCTATGGAACGATCATCTGCGATCTGGAGCGCAATCGCGTTCTGGATCTGCTTCCCGATCGCAACGCGGACAGCGTGGCCGGCTGGCTCCGGCGCTATCCGGGGATTCAGGTCGTCGCACGCGATCGCGCCGGCCTTTATGCCGATGGAGCAAGGCGCGGGGCGCCAGACGCTGTTCAGGTGGCTGATCGCTGGCATCTGCTCCGCGGACTGGGGGACGCACTGCGCGAGGCTGTGGGCCGCCATCGTGGCGCCGTGTCGGCGGCGGTGAAAAGCATGACAGGAACGCAGGCCCGCCTGCCACCGGCCGCTCCCGGTCTCGCCAGATTGCGAACCGGTCGAAAATCAGCGCGTCGCGAGCGATGGGAAGAAATCTGCCGCCTTCGCGCGCAAGGCCATCCCGTATCGCACATCGCCGGTCTGACCGGCATCAGCCAGCGCACGGTTCAGCGGTGGCTGGCCGCGGGCGGTGAACCCGAACATATCCGTCCTTCTTCACCCTCGCATCTGCTCGCACCTTATGAAGACTGGCTCGAGAGCCGATGGCAGGCGGGATGTCAGGTCGGGCAACAGCTCTGGCGGGATCTGAAGGAACACGGCTACAGGGGGAGCCGGAATAGCATTGCCCGATGGGCCGCCCGACGGCGGGCCCGCGACAATCTACAGACAACAGCGGAGCAGCCGACGCGGACCGGCTGGAAAGCCCCGTCACGCCGGCGCTGTGCCTGGTATCTGAGCCGGGATCCCGGTCAGATCGATGCGGATGCCAGGGCTTTCCTCCATCATCTCTATGCGCAGGCACCGGAGCTTTGCACGGTGGCCGGACTCGCCGCAGAGTTCATCGCGCTGCTTGATCTTCCCTCGATTTGACGGACACCGATGATAGGCTCTGCGGAGCCAGGAGGTGTATGATGACGAGTACGACAAAACGTCGGTTTACGGATGAGTTCAAGCGCGAGGCGGTAGCGCTGTGGGAGACCAGCGGTCGCATGCAGACCGAAGTGGCAGCTGAGCTTGGGATTATGCCAACAATGCTGCGTCGTTGGCAGCGCAAGTTGCAGGATAGTAACGACATGCCCGTAAGCCCGGCGGCGAAGCCGCCAGTATCGGCGATCGGGTCGCCAGCGGATCAAGCGTCCGAGATCGCGCGTTTGCGGCGCGAGTTGGATCGGGCGCGAATGGAGCGCGACATATTAAAAAAAGCGGTCGGTATCTTTGCGGAGATGCCGCGATGAAGTTCTCCTTTATCGAGCAGCATGCGTCCACCTGGCCGGTGAACGTCATGTGCCGCATGCTCGGCGTGTCGCGGAGCGGCTATTACGACTGGTGCGTCCGTGCACCGAGCGCGCGGACCACGGCGAACTTGGCATTGCTGCACGACGTGCGCCGGCTCCAGGCGCGGCATCAAGGGCGATACGGATCGCCCAGAATGCATGCCGCCCTCCGGGCGGAAGGTCATCGATGCAGCCGCGGCCGCGTCGAGCGCCTGATGCGTCGGCACCGTATCCGGGCACTGGCTGGGCGCCGGTTCCGGCCGTGCACCACCGACAGCCGTCACTATTTGCCGATCGCTCCGAATCTGCTGGCTCAGAACTTCGTGGCAACCGCGCCGAACCGGATCTGGCTCGCCGACATCACCTATATCGCGACCGGCGAAGGGTGGTTGTATCTGGCCGCGGTGCTCGACCTTGCAACCCGCAAGATCGTTGGATGGGCAATGCGCGATCACATGCGGACCGAGTTGCCCTTGGCGGCCATGATGATGGCTGCCCAGCGGCAGAGGCCCGACCGCGGTCTTATCTGTCACTCGGATCGCGGATCGCAATACGCAGCGGGCGCCTATGTCGATCACTTGGCCGTGATCGGTGCGACGCCCTCGATGAGCCGCACGGGCAATTGTTACGATAATGCCCCAATGGAAAGCTTCTTCCACACCCTCAAGGTCGAACTTGTCCATCAGTGCCGATGGGCGACGCAGGCCGAAGCGCGGCAGGCCCTGTTCGGATACATCGAAGGCTACTACAACCGGCACCGCATGCACTCGGCCCTCGGGTATCTAACCCCCGAGCAAGCCGAGCAGATCATGACCGGATAACCCAGTGTGTCCGCCGAAACGGGGGAAGATCAGCTCGATGGCAACGACGTGACCAGGCTCGATAGATGGCTCGAACAGGCTGCAGACAGTGAAGTCGCCAGCTTTGCGGCCGGCATCGCGCGCGACATCGATGCCGTGAAGGGCGCGATTACGACCCGCTGGACAACGAGTCCGGTCGAAGGTCAGATCAACCGGGTCAAAGCCATAAAGCGACAGATGTACGGACGCGCTGACTACCAGCTCCTCCGGCAGCGAGTTCTGCTCGCCGCCTGACTGATCATCGATCAGGCTTCCAAAGGCCTCGTCGGCCAGGCTGCACCAAATTTGCGGATGAGCCCTTGATTGTCGCGCAGCAACCTGGCCTTTCCGGCCTTCGAGCAGCTGTTCAGGGAGCGCGGCCTGCCCGGCGCCATCCGCTCCGACAATGGCGTGCCCTTCGCCAGCCCCAACGGGCTCTACAACCTCTCCAGACTCGCCGTCTGGTGGCTCAGGCTCGGTATAGAGATCGAACGCATCAAGCCGGGGCGGCCACAGCAAAATGGCCGTCATGAGCGAATGCACCTGACGTTGAAAAAGGAGGCAACCAGACCGGCAGGAGCCAACTTCCTCCAGCAGCAGGCGAAGTTCGACGCCTTCACCGCTGAGTTCAACAAAGAGCGACCGCACGAGGCGCTCGGAATGAAGGTCCCAGCCGATACCTATCAGCCCTCAGCGCGCGATTATCACGGCCTTCCAGAGCTCACCTATCCGCTCCACGACAAGGATGTCATCGTCACATCCTGTGGACGCATCTGCATGCCCAGAAAGAAGATCAACATATCGACCGTCCTCGCCGGACAGCGCCTCGGCATCAAGGAAATCGACGAGGGCATCTGGCTCGTCAGCTTCATGCATTACGACTTGGGATATATCGACTTGGAGCAGAAAACCCTGCAAACCCTCGACAACCCGTTCGGCGCGAGGTTGTAACATGGTGTAATTGCGGGTTTAGTGGTTCGCGCGGTGATGCCAGGAGTGGCTGTTCCCCAGTATGATGGAAGTACGGGCTCACGATCAGACGCCGGGCCCAACATCAACGGAGAACAGCCATGGACGAGTATATTGGCCTTGACGTTTCGATGAAAGACACTGCCGTTTCCATTCGCCGGGCGGGGGAGCGGATCTGGCGCGGAAAGTGCCCTTCAGACCCGAAGCTGATCGCCGAGTTGATCCGCAAGCATGCGCCTGGCGCAAAGCGGGTCGTGTTCGAGACCGGACCTTTGTCGGTGTGGTTCTATCATGCGCTGAGGCAGGAGGGTCTGCCGGCGATCTGCGTCGATGCGCGTCATGCCAAAGCGGCACTGGATATGGCAGCCAACAAGACCGACGCCAACGACGCCGATGGCCTGGCGCAGCTCGCCGAAGTGGGCTTCTTCCGCGAAGTGCGCGTAAAGGGCTTTGACAGTATGCAAACGCGGACGCTGATCGCCGCGCGCATGCGACTGCTCAGGATCACGACCGAACTCTCCAACCAGATCCGCGGGCTGATGAAGACCTTCGGTCTCGTTGTCCCAGCCGGCAAGGGCAGCCGGTTCGAGAGACATGTCCAGGAGCGTCTCATCGATCAACAGGAGGTAGCGTCGATCGTGCGGCCGCTGCTCGAGGTCTGGCGTGCGGCCCGCCAGCGCGCAGCAGAGCTGGGCGAGCAGCTCGTCACGGCCGCGCGCAAGAGCGAGGCGTGCCAGATACTGATGTCGATTCCAGGGGTGGGCGCCGTGACTGCGACGGCGTTTGCCACGGCGATCGAGGACCCCGGGAACTTCAGGAAATCACGATCCGTCGGCGCCTGGCTGGGGCTGACGACGCGGCGCTACCAGTCGGGCGAGGTCGACTATGACGGGCACATCTCGCGGCGGGGCGACAGCTATGTGCGCGGGCTGCTCTATGAGGCGGCAACCGTGATGCTGACGCGAAGCACCGCCGACAACCGGCTGCGAACTTGGGGACTTCAGCTCAAGGAACGGATCGGCTTCAAGCGAGCCGCCGTCGCACTGGCGCGCAAGCTCGCCGTCACCATGCATGCGATGCTCAAGTCAGGAACGCTTTTCGAAAGGAGTGCACCAGCCGCGCAGTAAAGTCGTCCCGGGCGCTCGCTCCTTGGGTCGCCTGGGCGCCTCCCTGCCGGGGCGTGGGCAGAGCCATTCCGAGACATGGGATGCACCGCTGGATCAGCCGAGTGCGCGTGTAACATTGGAAGGCTCACCCCGCGAAGCTCCATCATGCGGCGACTCATGTCGACCGCGAAGACGACCCTGCGGCTCTTCCTCGTGAACGGGGGATGAGGGAAATTGGGTTAGACTTGTCATAGGAAGGACAAGTCTGATGAAGAAGAAGGCTGATCAGGGAATCGACGGCATATTAGGGCTGTCGGATGTTGAGATTGTCCGTGTCGAGCGGCGACGCGACATTCGTGTGTGGGCGCGGCCAACGAAGCGGCCTGTTTGCCTTTATTGCGGCCACGGGGGGCTGCGGATCAAGGCGACTTATGAGCGCGAGCTCAAGCACACGCGTCAAGGCAACCAGATCCTGATCGTGCACCTTGCGGTGCCCAAATATCATTGTGCCGGTTGCGGCCGCTATTTCCGTCATCGCTTTTCGGGCATCCGTCCGCGCTATCGCGCGACGGAGACGTACCGTCTTGAGGTCTTCGACGGTCACCACGGAGGCATCAGCCAAAGCCAGTTGACGAGCACCCATGCGATCGGCAGTGCAACCATCGAGCGCTGGTATCATCATTTCATCGAACAGCGCGTCTCGGAGCTGTCCGGTCGGCCCTGCCCGCAGGTCCTGGGGATCGACGAGCATTTTTTCTCGCGCAAGAGAGGCTATGCGACGACATTTGTCGATCTGAAGAATCACAAGGTCTACGATGTCGTCCCGGGACGCTCGGAAGACAGTTTACGAAGCTATTTGCGAAGGTTGCCAGGGCGCGACAAGGTCAAGGTCATCGTGATGGACCTGTCGGAAACCTATCGCGCAATCGCCCGCAAATATTTTCCGAACGCGAAGATCGTCGCCGATCGCTTCCATGTCATTCGGCTGCTCAACCAGCATTTCCTCGAAGGATGGAAGCGCTTCGATCCCGAGGGCCGAAAGAATCGCGGGCTGCTCAGTTTGATGCGGCGCCATCGATGGAAGCTAAGCGAAGAACAGCGCAAAAGGCTGGCCGTCTACCTGAAAGCCAATCCGGTGCTCGAAGCCCTCTACACTGCCAAGCAGGACATGGCCCTCCTGCTGACGCAAAAATCCCTCAATGCCAAAAAGGCCAGCCAGCTTATCCCCGACCTGCTCAGGCTGATCGATCAGTTCGCCGCCAGCCCCCTCAAGTCCCTCGCCGATACCCTGACCAGCTGGCTCGAGCCCGTCGCCCGCATGTGGCGCTTTTCCAGGAACAATGGAATCACCGAGGGCTTTCACACAAAGATGGAGATGATCTCGCGCCGCGCGTTCGGCTTCCGCAACTTTCACAACTACCGCTTGCGCGTGCTCGCTCTTTGCGGTTGGAATGGCGTCATCAATCGGGTCTGATCCACCCTCATCCCCCGTTCACGGGGAAGAGCCATGTCTCCGGTACGAAACGTTACCCATGTGTCCGGGCTGGACATACAAGATAATGGCGGACAGGGTGGGATTCGAACCCACGGTGAGCTTGCACCCACGGCGGTTTTCAAGACCGCTGCCTTAAACCACTCGGCCACCTGTCCTACGGTGCCCCCAATAGCGTTCGCCCGCGTCGCGGCAAGTCCAAAGCGGATCTCTTTCCATCGGGCGCGCAATTGAGTCGGCCTATCGTCGGCCGGGATAGCCAAGCTGCGGTCAGCTGTGTCACTCTTTGCTTGGAGCCTTGCGACATGTGGCTTTAAGGGGGTGGGATATGACGCACAGCACCAGTTTCAGAATCGGGCGGCTTGTCCATATGGTGGGGGTTCTGCTCTCCGCATGGATGCTCACCGCCTCGGCGCCGCTGCAGGCCCAGGGCAGCGGTGATACGGGCTTTGATGCCTATATCCAGTCGCTCTGGCCAAAGGCCGAGGCCCGGGGGGTGTCGCGGGCGACCTTCGACAGGGTGACCAGAGGGCTGCGTTACAATGCGCGGGTCGTCGCGCTCGATCGCGACAATCTGGGCGCACCGCCAACCCCCAACACGCCGATCCCGGCGTTCGCTCCATATAAGGCGAAACATGTCGACGCTGCGCGGATTAACGGGGGTCGCCGTGTACACGACCGGCTTTTGCCGCTCTTGTCGCGGATCGAGCAGCGCACCGGCGTGCCGACGAGCATCATGATCGCTATCTTCGGCCATGAGACCGCGTACGGCGCAGTGACCGGAAATTTCGATCTGCCCGAGGCGCTCGCGACGCTGGCCTACGAGGGGCGCCGCCGCAGTCTCTTCGAACCCGAATTCCTCGCGACGCTCGAGATGGTGGAAAGGGGCGTGCCGCGCGAGGTGCTGAAAGGAAGCTGGGCAGGGGCCTTCGGCTACCCGCAGTTCCTTCCTTCGGTGTACCTGCAAGTGGCCGAGGATGGGGATGGCGATGGGGTCGCGCGCATATGGTCGAGCGAGGCCGACGCCATTGAATCGATTGGCGCCTATCTTCGCCGCGCCGGCTGGCGCGCCGGCCAGCCCTGGGGCATCGCTGTCCGCGTCCCCGCCGGATACGATCGGACGCGCAACGCGACCCGTCTCCAACCGACGCGCTGCCCGCGTGTCTTTGCGCGCTACAGCCGCTGGCGCAGCATGGCCGAGTGGCGCGCCGACGGATTTCAGCCAGTCGGCGGGAGCTGGCCCGATGGACAGATCCAGGCAACTCTGCTCGAACCCGACGGACCCGGAAACACCGCCTATTTGCTGACGGGCAATTATCGTGCGATACTCGACTATAATTGTTCTAACTTTTACGCGCTTTCTGTGGGGTTGCTGGCGGATGAGATCGATCGTTAGGGGCGGGGTGCTGGTCGGAGCCGCGGTGATGCTCGCGGGGTGCGGAAGTTTCGGTGGCAAGCGCGAGGGCGGCCCCGCGGCAGGCCCTTCGCCCCTCGCGGCAGATACACTCGCGCCCGACGCCCCCGTAAAGATCGGCGCGCCCTATGTTGTCGATGGCGTGACCCACACCCCCGCCGACATCGCCGATTATGACGAGGTGGGTTACGCTAGCCGGTACGGCGACGAACTCGCCGGCAAACCGACCGCAAATGGAGAGATTTTCATCCCTGACGCGATCAGCGCTGCGCACAAGACGCTGCCGCTGCCCAGCTATGTCGAGGTCACGGCGCTCGATACCGGGCGTACTATTCTTGTTCGCGTCAATGACCGCGGGCCGATGGCGAACGACCGGTTGATCGATCTCTCGCGCGGCGCTGCCGAGCAGCTCGGTCTTGAGCCTGGAGTCGCTGGCGTGCGTGTGCGCCGCACCAGCCCGCCTGCGGCCGAGCGCGCGCAGCTTCGCGCGGGGAAGGCGGTTCCCGAGCGCCTTCCCACGCCGGGCGCGCTCCTCGCGATCCTGCGCAGCAAGCTGACGGGCAAGCCGTCGCCGGCTGCGATTGCTGCCGGCGCCGCGCAGCCCGAGCCCTCCGCCGGACCGCCGCGCACCAAGCCGGGCGATGACCGCTTTATCGTTGAGGGCCCAGGAGGCGAGGCCGCGCCGACGGCTTCGGCTCCACCAAAACCGCTCGCTGCCGGGGTTTCAGGCCCCTACGCGGTCCAGGTCGCAGCCTTCAGCACCGAGGCTCGCGCCAATGCGACAGCTAAATCGGTTGGCGGTAGCGTCAGCAAGGCGGGTAATTTGTGGCGGGTCCGCATGGGCCCCTTCGCGAGCGAGGCCGAAGCCAAAGCCGCGCTTGGCAAAGCCCATGCGAAAGGGTTCCGCGACGCAGTCGTCGTGCGCGACCGCTGATGCGGCGGCGGACCATCCTCGAACGGAGCGCCGCGGCGCTCGGTCTCGCCGCGATGGCGCTCGCGATGGCGCCGTCAGGCGCGCCCGCGGATGCTGCGGTGGCCCAAGCGCCCGTCAGTCGGCCGCTCTATACCACCGAGGCGCCGATCGTGATGCTCAAGGATCTCGACTCGGGCGCCATCCTCTTTGAGCGCGGCGCCGACAAGCGCTTCGCCCCTGCGTCGATGGCAAAGGTGATGACTGCCTATGTCGTGCTTGACCTCATCGCCAGCGGTCAAGTGTCGCGGGACAAGCTCTTTACGGTCAGCGAGGCGACGTGGAAGAAATGGAACGGCAGCAATGGCGGCTCGACCATGTTTCTGCGCGCGGGCGAGAAAATATCCGTCGACGAACTGCTCAAGGGATTGATCACCGTATCGGGGAATGACGCCGCCGCGGTCCTGGCCGTCGGGATCGATGGAAGCGAAGAGGCATTTGTTCGCCGGATGAATGATATGGCAGCCAGAATTGGAATGACCTCGAGCCGTTTCGGCACGCCGAGTGGTTGGCCCGACGGCGGCGTCACCAAGGTCAGTGCCGCCGATCTCATCACGCTTGCCGACCGGCTCATCCGCGATCATCCGGCGGGCTATGCCCGCTATTTCTCGATTCCCAAGCTCCAGCACGGCAAGGCGCCCGACGGCGCGCCGATCGTGCAGCCGAACCGCAACCCGATTCTGGGACGATTTGAGGGCGCCGACGGGCTCAAGACGGGCCACACGGCCGAGGCAGGCTATTGCTTCCTCGGCTCGGCCAAACGCGGCGGCAGGCGGCTCATCATGGTGGTCGCAGGAATGAAGAGCGAAAAGGCGCGGCGCGATGAGGCGGAGCGGCTGATGACCTGGGGGTTCGAGGCATGGGAGGGGCGCGAAATCGTCTCCGCCGGCGCGAAGGTCGGGCGGCTCGAGGTCGGGCAAGGGGACAAGCCCGTCGTCGCCGCTGAGGCCGCTATTCCTGTGCGGGTCACGGTTCCAAAGGGCTTCGCCGGTGGTTTTCGTGCGACGATGCGCGCACGGGCACCGCTCAAGGCGCCCGTTGCGCGCGGCAGCCGCGTCGCGGAGCTCGTGGTAGCGCCCGACGGTCTGCCGCCGCAGGTGACACCGCTGCTTGCCGCAAACGATGTTGCAAAGGGCGGCTGGTACGACCGCGCACGAACCGGCTTCTATCGGCTGACCGGCTGGTGAGCGGGCGCTTCATAACGCTAGAGGGCGGCGAGGGGAGCGGCAAATCGACCCAGATTCGGGCCCTCGCCGCCGCGCTCGAAGCGCGCGGGGTGGACGTTGTCACCACACGCGAGCCCGGCGGCAGCCCGGGCGCCGAGGCTATCCGCACGCTCCTGATGGAGGGCGCCGAGGACCGCTGGAATGCGCGGGCCGAGGCGCTTTTGTTCGCCGCCGCACGCGCCGATCATGTCGCGCGAACGATCCGTCCCGCGATCGCTCGGGGCGCATGGGTGCTTTGCGATCGCTTCGTCGATTCGAGCCGGGCTTATCAGGGCGGCGGTGGCGGCCTGACCGACGCCGATATTCTTGCGCTCCACCGTGTGGGATCGGAAGGGCTGCTTCCTGACCGCACATTCCTTCTCACGGTCAGCGCCGGCGAGGCCGCGCGCCGTCTGTCGGTCCGCGACGCCCGGGGCGCGGACCGTATGGGGAGCAAGCCCGCCGACTATCAGGCCCGCCTCGCCGCACGCTTCGCCGAGATGGCAGCGGGCGAGCCCGCACGCTGGCGCGTGATCGATGCCGATGGCGCCAAAGAGACTGTAACCGCTGCGATCCTCGCCGCGTTGACGGACTTTTTGCCATGATCGGCCAGAAGGAAGCCGAAAGCGCCTTCCTCGAGGCCTGGGCTGCAGGACGCCTCCATCACGCCTGGCTGCTCGCGGGACCGCAAGGCATGGGCAAGGCAGCCTTTGCGGGGCGCGCTGCGCGTTTTCTCGTCACTCATGGGAAGGAGAATGAGGAGGGTGCGCCGCTGACCTTCGCAGACCCTGGCGATACTGCCGCGGGCCGCCTCGTTGACGCGGGCAATCATCCCGAGATTCTCACCCTCGCGCGTGCGCCCAAGGAAAAGAGCAAGGAACTCGCGCGCAACATAACCATCGACCAGGTGCGCCAGATGATCCGCCGCCTTCACCTCTCGCTGTCGCTTGGGGAGTGGCGGGTGATCATTGTCGATGCTGTCGACGATCTGGAAACCGACGGCGCCAACGCCCTCCTCAAAACGCTCGAGGAACCCCCGGCGCAGACGCTCTTTCTGCTTGTCAGCCATTCGCCAGGCCGCCTCCTGCCGACGATCCGCTCGCGGTGTAGAATACTGCGTTTTCAGCCAGTTGAGCGTGACGTCATGCAATCATGGCTCCACGCGAAGCGCCCAATGCTCGACGCCGCGGAGGTGCGCGCAATTGCGGGAGCGGCAGGCGGCGTACCAGGCAAGGCGCTCGCGCTGATCGACAGCGACGTCGCGGCGATGGAAAAGAAGCTTCTTGCCATCGCCATCTCGGGGGATCCGGGCAACCGTCTGCGCGAGGCGCTGGCGCGGGAGGTCGGCGGGACGAGCAACCGCGAGCGGCTCGAACTCGTCATCGACATCGTGCCCGGTCTCCTCACCCGGATCGCGCGCGAGCGCCCCATCACCGAGATCGCGCCCGTTCTTGCGCAATGGGACCGCGTCCAGCGGACGGTCCGCGACGCGATCCGCGGTTCCTATGATGGTGCGATGGTCGGATTCGAGATCGGCAATTGCCTCGCGGAATTGGCGCCGCGCGAAGGGACCCGCTAACTTCTTCGCCCGAGAAGAGAGGGTTTAGGACACGCCCGCCCTTTCCCTTCTACCCGCCACCGGCTAAGGCGCGGGCATGTCCGAAGCCAAGCAACCCTTCTATATCACCACCGCGATCAGCTACCCCAATGGCCGCCCGCACATCGGCCATGCCTATGAAGCGATCGCAACCGACGTCATGGCGCGGTTTCAGCGCGCGCGCGGGCGCGACGTGCGCATGGTCACCGGGACCGACGAGCATGGCCTGAAAATGTATCAGACCGCACGTGATCAGGGGCGCGCGACGATCGACCTCGCCAATGAAATGTCGGGGTATTTTCGTGCGATGTATGCTAAACTGAATATAAGTTATGACCATTTCATGCGCACCTCGGATCCGGCGCATCATGCGGCATCCCAGGCGATCTGGCGCGCGATGGCGGCGAACGGCGACCTCTATCTCGATCGCTACGAGGGCTGGTATTCGGTTCGCGACGAGGCCTTCTACGACGAAAGCGAGCTCCTCGAAGGGGAAGGGGGGGTAAAGCTCTCGCCGCAAGGAACACCGGTCGAATGGACCGTCGAGGAAAGCTGGTTCTTCCGCCTCTCGGCCTACGAGGACCGGCTTCTCGCGCTCTATCGCGACAACCCCGATTTCATCCGCCCGGAAAGCCGCCGCAACGAGGTGCTGCGCTTCGTCGAGGGCGGGCTCAAGGATCTCAGCGTCTCGCGCACCAGCTTCGACTGGGGCGTTCCAGTCCCGGATTCGCCGGGGCATGTCATGTATGTGTGGGTCGACGCCCTCACGACCTATCTGTCGGGCATTGGCTACCCCGATGCTGCGAGCGATTTTGCGCGTTTCTGGCCCGCCGACATCCATATGATCGGCAAGGATATCGTGCGTTTTCATACAGTTTACTGGCCGGCCTTCCTGATGAGCGCAGGGCTGCCGCTGCCCAAGCAGGTGTTTGGCCATGGCTTCCTGCTGAACCGCGGCGAGAAGATGTCGAAGTCGCTTGGCAATGTCGTTGATCCGATGGAGCTGGCCGAGCGGTTCGGGGTCGACGCGCTGCGCTATTATCTGCTCCGCGAAGTCAGCTTCGGCCAGGACGGCAGCTATTCGGCCGAGGCGATCGTGCGCACCGCGAACGCCGATCTTGCAAACAGCTTCGGCAATCTCGCGCAGCGAAGTCTTTCAATGATTTTCAAGAATTTGGGTGGAGATCTTTCCGCAGACTATCAGGCTACCGCGGAAGATGAAGCCCTGCTGACGGAGATCAGGGACATGGCGCAGACGCGCCTGCCGCGCGAGTTCGAGCAGCTCGCTTTCTCGGTCGGGATCGAGGACTGGATCCGGGCCGTGTTTGCCTGCAATCAATATGTGGATGCAACCGCCCCCTGGGCGCTCCGCAAGAGCGATCCCGAGCGGATGCGCGCCGTCTTGATGACCTTGTTCCAGGCCGTGCGGACTCTCGCGATCGCGATCCGACCTGTCGTGCCCGGGGCGGCCGACAAGCTGCTTGACCAGATGGGGATCGATGCCGACGCGCGCGATTTTGAAGCGCTTGCCGATGCCGAGTGGTTCGCAAAGCTTGCTCGCAGCGGCTTCACTCTCGGCCAGCCGGTCCCGATCTTCCCGCGCCTCGAACTCGCGGAAGGGGAAGGGGAGGAGGCCGCCGCCTGATGCTCGTCGATTCGCACTGCCACCTCAATTATAAAGGGCTCGCCGAGCAGCAAGGCGAGGTGCTCGCGCGCGCGCGCGCGCGGGGCGTTACCGCGATGCTCAACATTGCGACGCGTGAAAATGAGTGGGACGAGGTGCTCGCCGCCGCAGAGACGAACGAAGATGTCTGGGCCAGCGTCGGTATCCATCCGCACGACGCCGACCAGCACCCCCACGTCGACACGGCAAAGCTCGCGGCGCGGGCCGCGCATCCCCGGGTGATCGGCATCGGCGAGACCGGCCTTGACTATTATTACGACAAGAGCGACCGGGCCCGGCAGCAGGACAGTTTTCGCGGCCATATCCATGCGGCGCAGCAGACCGGGCTCCCGATCATCGTCCACACCCGCGAGGCAGAGGCCGATACGCTGGCGCTGCTCGGTGAGGAGATGGCCCGGACGCCCTATAACGGCGTCATCCACTGCTTCACCGCGAGCGACGATTTCGCGCGCAAGGCGCTGGACCTTGGCCTCTACATATCGATTTCGGGAATTGTGACGTTCAAGAACGCCGCTGACCTCCAGGCGACCGCCCGGTGGCTACCGATAGACCGGCTGCTTGTCGAAACCGACTCCCCTTTCCTTGCACCTGTGCCGCACCGCGGCAAACCAGGTGAACCGGCCTTTGTGGCGGATACTCTCATCTATCTTGCGGACCTGCGCGGCGAGGATCCCGCCGAACTGGCCGAAGCGACAAGCCAGAATTTCTACCGTCTTTTCAGCAAGGCGGCAGCGTGACTTTAGAGGTCCAGGCACATTTGCCTCCGGTTTGCCCGGCACTTGTGGCAGGCATGGGGCCCGATTTCGGAAATCAGGACCAGGGATCGGCGGCCGACAAGCACAGGAAAAGTAGTTTCGACCAGGCGCGTGAGCCATGAAACTGCGTGTTCTCGGGTGCGGGACCTCCTCGGGTGTGCCGCGGATCGGTAACGACTGGGGGCAATGCGATCCCGACAATCCCCGCAATCTGCGGAGCCGTGCCTCGATCCTCGTATCGTTGGGCGGCTTCCGCCTCCTCGTCGACACCAGCCCCGACATGCGAATGCAACTGCTCGACGCGCGCGTGGGAGAGGTGGATGCGGTCATCTGGACGCATGAGCACGCCGACCACACCCACGGCCTCGACGATCTGCGCCAGATCATGCATCTGCGTGGCTCGGCGGTGCCCGCCTATGCCCGCGACCATGTGCTGGACATATTGAAATGGCGTTTCACCTATGCCTTTGCCGGAAACGCCGGCTATCCCGCGTCGGTCGACCCGATCGAGCTTCACGATCATCAATCGATCGGTCCGATCGAAGTGTCCGCGCTCGAAATGCCGCACGGCCCCATCAAGGCGACCGGGCTGATCTTCAGCGATGGCGCTCACAAGGTCGCCTATGCAACTGATTTTTCACGGTTTACAGATGAAATGGTGGATTTCTTCCAAGGCGTCGACCTCTTCGTCATCGATGCGCTCCGCCGCTATCCGCATCCAACCCATCCGCATCTCGCCATGACGCTGGAAGGACTCCAAAAGGTCGGCAGTCCGCGCGCCATCATTACGCACATGGACAACACGATGGACTATGACGACCTTGCAAGCGAATTGCCGCCGGGTGTCGAGCCGGGTTATGACGGGCTGGAGGTGCAGCTATGACGATGGAAACGGGCGCCGACATGCTGTGGTTCGCTATGGCGTTCACGCTGGTGGTCAGCGCGCTTGTCGCGCGTCAATTGAAGCTTGCCGAATGGCTCAAGATGGGGCTCGCCTGGGCGGCGATCTTCGGGCTCGTGTTTATCGCGATCCGGACCTATCAGCTGGCCACGGGATGAGAGGGCGCCGGGAGGGGCTTTCTCGCCCCGCGCCATAATAATTTAACATAATATATATTATCGGATAAACATGTCGAGCGATGCGCCTGATCCCCTCGGTTCCCCTATCGACCGGTTGCTCGCGATCATGCGGCAATTGCGAAATCCCGATGAAGGTTGCGAGTGGGATCTTGCGCAGGATTTTGACACGATTGCGCCATACACGATCGAGGAAGCCTATGAGGTTGCCGATGCGATCGCTGGCGGAGACCCTGCTGCCATCTGCGACGAGCTTGGTGACCTCCTGCTCCAGGTCGTCTTTCACGCGCAGATCGCCGCCGACAAGGGCCTGTTCGCTTTCGACGATGTCGCGCGCGCCATTTCCGCCAAGATGGAGCGCCGCCATCCGCATATCTTCGGTGACGTCACGGCGGCAGATGTGCGCGAGCAATGGGAAGTCATCAAGGCGGCCGAGCGCGCCGCGGATGGGCCCACGAGCGCGCTTGCCGGCGTCGCGATGTCCTTGCCTGCGCTCCTTCGTGCGCAAAAGCTCCAGGGCCGCGCGGCGCGCGTCGGCTTCGACTGGCCCGATACGAAGGGACCCCGCGACAAGATCGCCGAGGAACTCGACGAGGTTGCGGCCGCCGACAGCGACGCCGACCGGCATGAAGAAATCGGCGATCTTCTCTTCGCGGTCGTCAACTATGCCCGCAAGCTCGGGGTCGACGCCGAGAGCGCGCTGCGCGACGCCAATGTGAAGTTTGCCCGGCGTTTTGCCGCTATGGAGGACCGCGCCGGCGGCAGTCTTCAAGGTCTCCCGCTCGATGCGCAGGAAGCACACTGGGCGGCGGTCAAGACAAGCGAGCGCGGTTAGATCAGCTCTGGTTCGAAGGCCATAGCCGCTCGAAGCGCGCCCGATCGGCAGGATCGAGGCGCACGGTCAGCCGATGACCGCCCTCCACGACCTCGTCTGACAACAGGTCGCCGCGCGCGTGAAGCCATGCCATCGCATCGCCCTGGTCAAAGCGCAGGAACACGCGGGTCACTTCATGTCGCGCCGTAAGGTCCGCCGCCATGAGCGCGCGCGCGGCCTCGATACCTTCCCTGGTCTCGGCCGAAATGACCGCGACGTCTCGCCGCCGCGCCGCCATTTCCTCGATCTGGGCGCGGCGTTCGGGGCTCGCGGCGTCGATCTTGTTCCAGATTTCGATCTGCGCGATCGCGCCTTGCGCGTCCCCTTCCCCATCCTGCGGCCCATTAACGCCCAAGGAATCGAGAATGGCGACAACATCGGCATATTGCGCCTCACTGTCGGGATGAGTGATATCGCGGACATGGACGATGAGGTCCGCAGTCGTCACTTCCTCGAGCGTCGCGCGAAACGCCGCGACGAGCTCGGTGGGTAGATCAGACACGAAGCCCACAGTGTCCGACAGAATGGCCTTGTCGATCCCGGGCAGGCGAATTTCGCGCATTGTCGGGTCGAGCGTAGCGAACAGCATATCTTCCGCCATGACGTCACTTCCCGTCAGGCGGTTGAAAAATGTGGACTTTCCAGCGTTTGTATAGCCTACAAGCGCAATCACCGGCCAAGGGGCACGCTGCCGTTTGGCGCGCTGCAATTGGCGGGTACGGCGGGCATCCTCTAGGCTTCGCCGGATACGGGCCATGCGGTTGCGGATCATACGGCGGTCAGCCTCGATCTGCGTTTCGCCCGGCCCCCCCAGAAAGCCGAAGCCACCGCGTTGGCGTTCAAGATGGGTCCAGCTGCGCACCAGCCGCCCAGCCTGATAGTCGAGATGGGCAAGCTCGACCTGCAGCCGTCCCTCGGCCGTCGCCGCGCGTTCGCCGAAGATTTCAAGGATG
This sequence comes from Sphingopyxis sp. 113P3, assembly GCF_001278035.1. Lineage (NCBI taxonomy): Bacteria > Pseudomonadati > Pseudomonadota > Alphaproteobacteria > Sphingomonadales > Sphingopyxidaceae > Sphingopyxis > Sphingopyxis sp. 113P3. Next base: position 2,375,106 of record NZ_CP009452.1, on the reverse strand, counting down.
AGCCCGGTCCGATCGATGACTTTCGCCCCGAGCTCGGTTTCGAGGTTCCGCTGCTGGATCGCCGTAAGGGCTGCATCAACGATGACGAGCTGCGCCTCATTTTCGTGCACATCAGGTCGGATCGCCTCAATTTGTCCGACCCCGATCAGTGTTGCGGCCCGCGTTTGACGCAGCCGGAGCGGATGAACCGCCACAATCTTGATCCCGATAGCGACCGCGAGCCCGGTGGCCTCGGCAACGCGGGCATCGAGGTCGCGCGAAAGCCCCTGCCCGCGCCATTCGGGCACGACCAGCACGGCGCGCGCACCGCGCGTCACCTCCACATCATCGGGGCTCACAGGTTCGGTCAGGCGTCGGCGCCGTCCCCGTCGCCATTGTCGGTCAAATTGACCGGGCCGTTCGGCTGCACCGTCGAAATCGCATGCTTGTAGACAAGCTGCACCTGCCGCTCGCGCTCGAGGAGCATGCAGAAGAGGTCGAACGCGACAATATCGCCCTGCAGCATCACGCCGTTGACGAGGAACATGGTCACCGATTCATCGGACCGCCGCACCGCGTTCAGGAACACATCCTGGAGCGCCTTGCCCTTGCTCGGCGGCGCATCACGCACATCATCGCCGAGCGCTGCAAGGTCGAAATCGTGCGAAGGCATGATCGTCGAGATCGCGTGCTTGTACACAAGCTGCGACTGGCCATCGCGCCGCAAAAGCAGCGAGAAATTGTCGAACCAGGTGATGATTCCCTGGAGCTTCACGCCCTTGACGAGGAACATCGTCACCGGCGTCTTGCTGCGGCGCAGGGCGTTGAGGAAGAGATCCTGAAGATTCTGGCTTTTATCGGACACATTGGCCTCCTGTTCTTGGCGGGGGATACCGCTAGGCGGAGCTTGGGCACTCCGTCCTGTTCATTTTGGCGATGCGCAATATGCGGCAAAGCGCCCGGCAGGTCTAGCGCAAAGCCTTCACCCGTCACTTTCAGGATTATCGGTCAATCCCAAAAGCTTCAGCTTGCGGTGCAAGGCGGACCTCTCCATGCCGATGAAGGTCGCGGTGCGCGAGATATTGCCCGAAAAACGGTTGATCTGGATGCGCAGATACTCGCGCTCGAAGTTTTCGCGCGCTTCCTTGAGGGGAATGGCGGTGATCGATTCGGTGCCGGGCAGAATGTCCGTGCCGCCTCGAACCAGCTCGGCGGGCAACATGTCGACGTCAATGCGGCCCAGCCGGTCGCTAGGCGCGAGGATCATCACCCGTTCGATCACGTTGCGCAGCTCACGCACATTGCCGGGCCAGTCGTGCGCCTGAAGCGCGGCCATCGCCTCGGCACTGATCTGGGGCGGCGGTACCCGGCGGTCGGCGGCGTAGCGGCGTACAAAATGGTCGCACAGGCTCGCGATATCGTCGCGCCGCTCGCGCAGTGGCGGGATGTGAACCGGAACGACGTTGAGGCGGTAATAGAGATCCTCGCGAAAACGGCTTTCGGCGATCTCGGTCATCAGGTCACGCGCGGAGCCCGAAATGATGCGCACATCAACCCGGATCATCGTGCGTCCGCCGACGCGGGTAAAGCTCTGATCGGTGAGAACACGCAATATCTTGCCCTGCGTCGTGATCGGCATGTCGGCAACCTCGTCGAGGAACAGCGTCCCGCCATGCGCCTGCTCCAGCAGACCGACGCGGATCGCTCCATCGTCGGATTCAGTGCCGAATAATTCTGCCTCGACCGTTTCAGGGTCCATGCGCGCCGACGAAATGACGCGAAACGGCGCGTTCTGCCGTCCGCTCCATCCATGGAGCACGCGCGCGGCGACCTCCTTTCCGACGCCCGGCGCACCTGTGATGAGCACCCGGCTTCCGGTCCCCGCGACACGCTTCAGCGTCGCGCGAACATTGTTGATCGCAGCGCTCGTACCCGTGAGTTCGTCGGCAGGTCCGGCGCGCTCGCGCAGCCGTTCATATTCGAATTTGAGCCGCTCGCTCTCGGTCGCCCGTGCGACGAGGTGGAGCAATCGCTCGGCTTCGAACGGCTTTTCGATAAAATCGAAGGCGCCGCGGCGAATCGCAGCCACCGCTGTATCGAGCCCGCCGTGCCCCGAAATGACGATAATCGGGAGCGTTGGATCGAACGTCTTGATCGCTTCGACCAGCCCCAGCCCATCGAGCCGTGAGCCTTGCAGCCAGACGTCGATCAGCGCGAGCGAGGGGCGGCGCTGACGGATGGCCTCAAGCGCTGCATCGCTGTTGGACGCGGTGCGCGCTTCATAGCCCTCGTCCTCCATGACGCCGGCCACCAGTTCGCAAATGTCGCGTTCGTCGTCGACGATCAAAATATCAAGCGCCATGGTCTTCCCTGTCTTGTCGATTCCTGATCCGGCCCGGAACCGATTCGCCCTGTCCCGCGCTCACCTCTCCCCCCTTCCCCGCGAGGTGTCTCAGCCGGTCGGGGTGAAGGACCAGCGTCACACACGTCCCCTGTCCCGCCGGATTGTCTGAAAATTCAAGTTCGCCAAAATGTTGCTCGACAATCTTCTTGACGATCGCAAGGCCAAGACCGGTGCCGCCCTGGCGCGTCGTCATATAGGGCTCCGCGATGGCATCGCGTGCATCGGGAAGGCCAATCCCGTCGTCCGCGATGCGGATACGGATGGCGTTAGCCTCGTCAATGTCGAGCGAAGCCATGACGTGGCCTGCTGGCAGAGAGTCAGACGTTTTTGACTTTTCTTCAATGGCTTCAACAGCATTTTTTACGATGTTCGTGAGCGCTTGGGACAAGAGGCGACGATCGCAGACGAGCGGCTCGACCTCTTCCGGCATGGTCACGGCAAATGCGATGTCGGGCTTTGCGACCTCGAAGAGGAAAACCGCCTGTTTCAGGATGTCGCGCACATCCTCGACCCCGAAAGTTGGCTTCGGCATGCGCGCAAAGCTTGAGAATTCATCGACCATGCGGCGCATGTCATGCACCTGACGGATCACCGTATCGGTCAACCTGCGGAAGGTCGCCGCATCGCCTTCTACCTTGTCGCCGAACCGGCGTTGCAGCCGCTCCGCGGCGAGCTGGATCGGCGTCAGCGGATTCTTGATCTCATGCGCGATCCGCCGCGCAACGTCGGACCATGCGGCGCGGCGCTGGTCGGCGAGTTGCTGCGTGATGTCCTCGAAGCTGAGCACGAAGCCATCACCCTGCGCGACCGCCTTGGCGGCGAAGGTCGCAGGTTCGGCATCCTTGCGCGCGAGCTGGACAATCGCTTCGCGCTCGTTGCTCGCCAGCAATTGCTCAAGTTCGGGCGCCACTTCGGCGAGAGATTTGCCCGTCAGGCTTGCGCCTTCGGTACCGATCAGCCGCTCGGCCGCGGCGTTGGCAAGGAGAATATGGTGTTTCCGGTCTACCGACACGACCGCCGAGGTCACGCCGCTGAGCACTGCCTCGATGAAAACGCGCCTTGCCTCGAGCTGTTCGTTGACATTGACGAGCGCGCTCGTCTGCCCCTGGAGCTGCTCCGTCATTCGGTTGAAGGCACGCGTCAAAACCGCGATTTCGTCGTTGCGCTCGGTCGGCGTCACGCGGACTGAAAGATCGCCGCCTGCTGCTGTGCGCGCCGCGCCCACGAGTGTTCCGAGTGGACGCACGATACGGTCGGCCACGACGATAGCGCCGATCACCGCGAGCGCGAGCAGCAACAAGGAGCCGAGATAAAGTGCGCCGTGAAATTGCAGTTGCAAAAGCTGCGACCGGTCGAAGAGCGCGTTGTAGTCGGCGAGCACCGTGCTTGCGCGGTCGAACTGCTGCAGACCGATCGTATTGGCGTTCCGCGCTGCGTAGAGATAAGCGTTCTGCCGGCCCGGGATACGGGTCGCGGCTTCGATCCGGTCGGCCTGCCGCGTGATGACGACATCCTCCCCGCTGTTGAGCCGTTGAACAACGGCGGGGGTTATGCGCCCTTCCGCCGCGCGATTGTCCGGGTCGATCATCGTTGGCGTACGGGCGATGCCGTCCGCGCCGACTTCAATGATGGCGGACTCGCTCATTTCGCGCAGCACGACCTGCTGCAGGTAACGGTCGCTGAACGCCTCGCTGTCGACGGGGAAGCGCTGGAGATAGCCCGCGATATCCTTCGCCATCACCACAGTGTTGGCGCCGAGCGATTTCTGGCTGTCCTCATAGAAAGCCTTGGCGATACCCGCGGCATTTTCGAACATGCCGCGCGAGCGGTCCGAATACCAGAAATCGACCCCGAACTGGAAAAGCAGCGAGGCAAAGATCACGACAAGAAGCGTCGGTGCGGCAGCGATCAGCGAGAAGAGTGCGACAAGGCGCACGTGAAGACGCCCGCTGCCGCCCGCCATCGAATGGACCGCGCGCGCGCGCGCGACGCGGCTTCCGATGAGGACGATCAGCGCCATTGCGGGCACGAGATTGGCGACCATGATCGCTGCAACGAGGGCTGGGGTCAGCAGCCGCTCGCTCTGCGCGTCCCCGGTGACGAAGATATAGGTTGCAACGCCGATGCTGACGATCAGTGCAAGCGTGTAATATTCAGGCGCGGCAAAGCGCCACGCGCCCGAGCGTACCGTCTCGCCGTCGGAATCAATATCGAGAGCCAGGGGAGCCGACTTCGCCATTGTTGCGTCGATACGACAAACCTGTTGCATAGAGAACACACAATATCGTGCGTCACCGCGTTTCGGCGCATTTTATTCTACATTGCGCGCCAAAACGCCCTCTCAAGGGTGAGCAGGGTCGATTTCGAGCTGAACGAGACGTTTGCGAAGCGTGTTGCGATTGATGCCAAGCCGCCGGGCAGCTTCGAGCTGGTTCCCGCGGACTTCACGAAGGGTTCGGCGCAGCAAGGCGGCCTCGACGATCGCTTCGAGCCGCGCGTGGATATCGCCGTCGGCCCCGAAGCCGGCAAGCTGTTCGCGGGCCCAGTCATCAACTGCACGGGCGATGAGATCGGCGGGCTCGGCAGGGCTGCTTTCGCCGCTCTCGTAGAGGACACCCTCGACGTCGCGGACTGTCACGACAGCATCGCGCGACAGCACAGCGAGCCGCTGTACGACATTGCCGAGCTCCCGGACGTTGCCCGGCCAGTCGTGACGCTCAAGCATCTGCATGGCGGCGGGCGCGAACTCGCGGACCGGAAGGCCCGAATGCCGGCCTTCCTCGATGAAATGCCGCACGAGCGCCGGGATGTCGCTACGCCGGTCGCGAAGCGGCGGCAGGTTGACCGGGATAACGTTGAGACGGTAGAAGAGGTCCTCGCGAAAGCGCCCGTCGGCAACAAGCGTGCGCATATCGCGGTGCGTGGCGGCAATAACGCGGACGTCGGCCTTCAACGACTGGCTGCCGCCCACCGTTGAATATTCCCCCACCTGAAGCACGCGCAGCAGCCGCGTCTGCGCCTCGATCGGCATATCGCCGATCTCGTCGAGAAACAAAGTGCCTCCCGCTGCCTGCTCGAACCGCCCCGCGCTGCGGCTGTGCGCACCGGTGAAGGCGCCCTTCTCGTGTCCGAACAGCTCCGCCTCGATCAACTCGCGCGGGATGGCCGCCATATTGATCGCGACAAACGGCCCCGCCCGTCGCAGGCCTGTCGCGTGGATTGCGCGCGCGACGACTTCCTTGCCCGTCCCGGATTCGCCGAGGATCAGCACCGCCAAATCGTTCGACGCAAGGCGGGCGATGGTGCGGTAAACCGCCTGCATCGCCGGCGCCCGGCCAACGAGCCCGTGGCTGTCAGCTTGCGCCGGGTCAGCCGCCGCAGCGGGTTCGGCGCGCCGTTCGAGCGCAGCACGCACACTGGCAATGAGTTCGTCGAGGTCGAAAGGTTTGGGGAGGTAATCATAGCTGCCGATCCCCGTCGCGCGGACCGCGGTGTCGAGCGTGTTCTGCGCCGACAGCACGATGACCGGGGTGGCGGGGTCGACGCCCGCGCCCGGGAGCGAGTCGATGCCGTCTCCGTCGGGCAGGACAACGTCGGTGATGATGAGGTCGGCCCGGTTTTCGGCGAGCCAGGCGTTTCGTTCCGCGACGCTCGTGACGGCCGCGAGGTGGCTGCATTCGGGAGCGAGAGTTTCGCGAATGATCAGCGCGATCGCGGGATCATCCTCGACGAGCAGGATGGTCTTGCCGTCAGCCATGCCGCTCCCCTTTCGGTGCGGGCACGGCCGGCAGATGCACCCGGAAACGGGTCCAGTCGCCATCGCGTACATGTTGCACGGTCCCGCCCATGTCGCGGGCGAGCTTGGCTACCAGCGCCAGACCGAGCCCGCGACCGTCGCGCTTGGTGGTCACGAAGGGATCGAACAGATCGCCGCGGATGTCAGAGGGGACGCCTGGGCCATTGTCGCTGACGCTGACCTCGATCGGAAGCGCAATCCGCCCCCGCCCATCACCCTTGTCGATCGACAGGCCGTGGCGGTAGGCCGTCGCGATGCGGACCACGCCGTCATCGCGCCCGCCCAATGCTTCGCACGCGTTGGTGAGGAGGTTGAGCAGGATCTGCACCATGGCGTCATGATTGCCATGAACAAGGGGCAGCGAGGGATCGAAATCCTCGGTAAAGCTGACGCCGCGGTGCTGCCTGGCGCGCGCTGCCTCGATCGCCTGATGAATGGGCTGGTAGAGATTGATCGCCTCGCAGGCGATCGGCTGGCCACGCGAGAAATGCTCCATCTGATCGATCAGCGTCGTGATCCGATCGACCTCGGCGCAGATGAGATTCGTGAAGCGCTCGCCATCGGCGTCGGCCTTGCGCGCGAGTAGCTGCGCCGCGCCCTTGATCCCTGCTAGCGGATTCTTGATCTCATGTGCGAGCATCGAGGCGGCGGCCCCGGCGGCGCGGCCCGACCGACCGATCGCGCCGCCCATCAGTTCGGCCTCGCTCTGCGCGGGGACAAGCGCCAGAATGCGGTGGCCGCTCGCGCCATAAGGCACCATCTGCAGGTCCGCGAACACCGATTTGCGATCGCCTACGGAAATTTCGGCGCGGTGCGCGAATAGCGCCGAGGTTGCAGGATCGCTCATCCGCTGGCGATAGCTGCGATCCATGCGGATGACGTCATAGACAACCCGACCGACCATTGCCGAACGGCTCATGTTGCAAAGCTGCTCGGCGGCGGCGTTTACGAACAGGATGATCCCGCCGCGGTCGACCAGCAGTGTCGCCACGGGATGCGACTGGATGAGTTCGTGGTGGTCGAAGGCCGGAATGCTCGACGATGGCGCGTTCACGCCGCAACCCTGCTGAGAAAGGGGGCGTAGAAGCGTTCAAGCGCGTCCAGCACATCCTTGCTGTTGGGGATCTGGTTCACCTGATTGCGAAACTCGGCCGAACCCGGCAGCCCCTTGACGTACCAGCCAAGATGCTTGCGCGCCATATTCACGCCGGTCATTTCGCCATAATGATCGAGCATCGCTCTATAATGCGTTGTGATAATTTCATATTGCTCGTCAATACCGGGGTCGGGCCGTTCGCCTTCGCCGCGCAGTGCAGCCATGACCTGGCCAAGCAGCCACGGCCGCCCATAGGCCCCGCGGCCGATCATCACGCCGTCAGCGCCGCTCTGCGCCAGCGCAGCGCGGGCGTCGCCGATCGAGCAAATGTCACCGTTGACGATCACCGGGATCGAGACCGCTTCCTTGACCCGGCGCACGAAACGCCAGTCTGCGGTGCCGCGATACATCTGGTTGCGCGTGCGGCCATGCACGGTGACGAGCTTTGCGCCGAGATCCTCTGCGATATGGGCAAGTTCGGGCGCATTCAGACTGTCGTGGTCCCACCCCATGCGCATCTTGACCGTCACCGGCACCGACACCGCTTTGACGCACGCATCGATCAGCGCCGCAGCAAGGGTGACGTCGCGCATCAGCGCAGAACCGGCGTCGCCATTGGTTACCTTGCGCACCGGGCAGCCCATGTTGATGTCGATGATGGCCGCACCGCGATCTTCGTTGAGTTTCGCCGCCTCGCCCATCTCATAGGGCGTGCAGCCGACGAGCTGCATCGACACCGGTTCCTCAACCGGGTCCCACGCGGCCTTCTGGATCGATTGGCGCGTCTCGCGAATTGCGGCCTGACTCGCAATCATCTCGGTCACATTGAGCCCCGAGCCGAAGCGGCGCACCATCTTGCGGAACGGAAGGTCGGTGACGCCCGTCATCGGCGCGAGAATCACGGGATCCGCGATAGTGATTGGGCCGATCTGGATGGGGGGCAGCGGCGCCATGGGAGAGCTTTCGTCGATTTTGCCTAAAATTTGAGCACGCCCCTACACGTTAAGGCGCTTTCCCGCAAGCCGATGCTGCGCTAACCCGCGCGGCTTATGTCCGATTCCGTGCCTGTTCCTTCCCTGCGTGTCGCCTCGATTCTGCTCGCGGGCGGTCGCGGCACCCGTGCCGGGTTTGCGCACCCCAAGCAGCTTCAGCCCCTCGGAGGCAAGCCGCTCCTCCGGTGGAGCCTTGACGCGCTTTCGGCGCATCCTCGAGTATCGGGGGGCGTCCTTGTTGCAAGCGATGACGTCATGGCGCTCACGCCGGAGCTTCCGGAAGGCTGGATTTTTGCGGCGGCCGGGGCTGAACGCCAGCAATCGGTGGAGAATGGCCTCTTGGCGATTGCCGATTGGGAGGATGACGCGCTCGTGCTCGTCCACGATGCGGCCCGGCCCGGAATCGAGGCAGCCGTCATTGACCGGTTGCTCGGCGCACTCGAGACCGCTGAGGCCGCGATACCTACTCTTCCCGTCCCCGACACGCTCGTTCACCAGGCAGGGGAAGAAGCGGGCGATGTGGTCGACCGCAGCGCCTTGGCGCGCGTTCAGACCCCGCAGGCCTTTCGCCTTGGCACGCTGCGCCGCGCCCACGCGGCGGCTGCAGGAGAGACCGCAACGGACGATGCGCAGCTCGTTCGGGGGCTCGGGATACCCGTCGTCGCGGTTGCTGGCGATGCGCGGCTCCACAAGCTGACATATGGCGAGGACCAGGCAATCCTCGAAGGACTGCTCGGGGCCCGAGCGAAAACTCGAACCGCGGTGGGTATGGGTTACGATGTCCACCGTCTCGTTGCGGGAAAGCCCCTCTGGATCGGCGGCATAGAAATCGAGTACAGTCATGGACTTGAAGGGCACAGTGACGCTGATGTCGCACTTCATGCCCTGACCGACGCAATCCTTGGTGCGCTCGGTGAAGGCGACATCGGCACCCATTTCCCGCCGACCGATCCCGCGTGGCGCGGCGCGGCGTCATGGCGCTTCCTCGATTTTGCCGCACGCAGGGTCGAGGCTGCCGGGGGGCGGATCGACCATGCTGACCTCACCATCGTAGCGGAGGCCCCGAAAATCGGCCCGCATCGCGGCCCAATCCGGGCGCGCATTGCCGAAATTCTTGCGATTCCACCGGCGCATATTAGTGTAAAGGCGACCACGACAGAGCGACTGGGCTTCACCGGCCGCCGGGAAGGGATCGCCGCGCAGGCCGTCGTTACCTTGCAACTTCCGGAGACATGAATTTGCCATCCAACGCCGAAACGCGTCTTGCCGCGCGCGAAGCCGCCGCCAGGGCTGTCCTTGCCGCAAATCGCGCCGCAGAACGCCGCGTCGCTGTGGCCGAAAGCTGCACCGGCGGTATGGTCTGTGCTGCGCTGACCGACATTGCCGGGAGCAGCGATGTCTTTTCTGCAGGATTCATCACCTATTCGGGTGACGCCAAGAAGACCCAGCTTGAAGTGAGCGGCGAAATCCTCGAAACCTTCGGCGAGGTCTCGCTCGCGACCGCCTGGGCAATGGCTGCGGGGGCGCTGGCGAAGAGTGATGCCGATGTCGCGGTGTCGATCACCGGCATTGCGGGTCCCGGCGGCGGCTCGGAAAAGAAGCCGGTCGGTCAGGTCGTCTTTGCCCGTGCGCTGCGCGGACAGGATCCCGACGATTATTTCACGCAGCGCGTTCAATTCCAGTCGACCGACCGCGCCGCCATCCGCCATGCCGCCACGCTGTTCGCGCTCGATCTGCTGATGCCCGAGAAGGATAGCCTGCGGCCGTCGGAGGATATTGAGCTACCCGCTTCATAAAGCGGATAATCTTCTCAGGCGGGTTTCCAGCTTTTTCGTTCTTCGGCCTGCTTCAATACCTCGAACGCCGCCTGACCGGCGGCAAAACGCTTCGCAGCTTCCGCGTCACCGGGCTTGACGTCGGGGTGGCATTCCTTGGCGAGACCGCGCCATGCCTTTTTCGCCGCCTCGAAGTCGGCATCAGGCTCAAGGTCGAGCACTTCAAGCGCGCGCATCTCGTCAGCACTACGGCTGCCGTCGCCCGATCCTCCCCAGCCATAATGCTGCGCGCGGGCATAGCTGCGCGTTCCGAGGGCTTCTTCGGCGGCGCGGTCGGCCGCTTCCTCGGCGCTGAGCCCGGCAAAATAGTCCCAGCCGCGATTATATTCGGCAGCATGCGCTTCGCAGAAATACCAGCGCTCGCGGCTGTTCGGTGCCTTGGGTGCGGGGCAGTTGCCCGGCTCGGTGCACCCATGACGGTCACAGAGGCGCACCTGTTGCGCCTCGCGGCCCTGCCCATAGGCACGCCAGCGGGGAAACCCCCAGTCGTCGGATCTCTTGGCACGGCTCATCCGGCCCATGTAGCGATTGAGGCCGGCAAAGGCCAGCCGAGCCTCCAGCAGCCGATCGAAATAATTACCAAAGCCGCCTTATTCGGCTGTCTCCCGCGCGCCCTCACCTTCTTCCTTGGCCTCGTCCCTCGGCTTGTAACCGAATGCCTTCTGCGCCAGCTTGACCACCGCCGGGTCGCGCGCTGGCGGCATCATCGGCACTGCCGCTTCCAACGCCTCGGCGATATGTGCAAGGGCAGCAATGCGCGCGGACTTCTTATCATTTCCGTCGATCACCTTCCAAGGCGCCCAGCGGGTGTCGGTCTGCTCGAACATCTCGTGCATCGCAGCAAGATATTCGCTGCGCTTCGCGCGGTTGCGATAATCCTCGGCTCCGGTCTTCCAGCGTTTCCACGGATCGTCGAGCCGGTCGGCGAAGCGCCGGTCTTGCTCCTCCTGCGTGACGTGGATGAACAGTTTGACGAGATTGGTGCGCGACCCGGTGAGCTGCGCTTCGAACTCGTTGATCTCGTCATACCCCTTGCGCCATTCGGCTTCGGTTGCGAAACCTTCCACACGTTCGACGAGGACGCGGCCATACCAGCTGCGGTCGAAGACCGAAATCTCGCGATGCCCGGGCAGACGCCGCCAGAAGCGCCAGAGGAAATGGCGCGCCTTTTCCGCCTCGTTCGGGGCGCCGATAGGCCAGACCTCGAAATATCGCGGGTCGAGCTGTGCTGTCAGGCGCTGGATGATACCGCCCTTTCCTGCCGCATCCCAACCTTCAAACATGATGACGCTACGCTGGCCGTGGGTAATGTGAGCGGCCTGGATACGCTCCAGCCGCTCCTGCAGTGCCGCCAGATCCTTGCCGTACTGGCCCTCATATCGGGTGCCGGCTTCATAGTCCGCAAGGTCGATCGTCATCGCTGCATCCCTCAGTTTCTTGGGGCCGCAGCTATCACAGGAGCCTTTGGGATGCGATGCGGTTAACCCTGATTTTCCATCAATCCGGCGAGCAGCGATGCGACGCGCTGAGGGGATTCCATCGGAATGAAATGGCTGTGATCGCTCCAAAGCTCGTCCCTCGCGGCACCAATCCACGCACCGAGGCCGGGCCAGGTTGGGCTTTGCGAGAAATCCATCGCATCGTTGCGCGTTCCCGCCGGCGCGCGGATCAGCGTGACGGGTGCGGCAAGGCTTCCCAGCCAGCGATACGGATCGGTGCGTAGCGCGCTCTGATACATCGAAGCTTCAAGAGCGGGCGGACAGGCAAGTTCATATCCCTCCCCGCGGGCTGGGGGTAGGAGACCATAGGTGCAATAATCGCGCAGCACCTCGGCCGCCCAGCGGCTGTAGGGGGAACGATCGGCGAAGCGGAGGCGCATCTCCTCAGCGCTCGACCACTGGTTGCGGCGACGCGCGACGGGATGCTCGGCCGGCTCCGGCAAGGGCGCCTCGCGTCCTCCGACATAATAGGCCGGCTCCATGATAACGGGGTCAAGGAGGACGAGATGCGCGAAGGCCTCGGGCCGCTCGGCCGCAAGCCGAGTCAGCACATAACCGCCCATACTGTGACCGCAGCCGATGAACGCGTGGCCGTGGAAGAGATCCAGCAGCGGCAACAGCGCATCCGCATTGGCAGCCCAGTCCGCAAGGGTCTCGGGCTTGTAGCTGCGACCATGCCCGCGCTGATCGGGCGCAACGACATGCGTGCCTGCCGGCAGGGCGGCGACGACCTGATCCCAGAGCCGCGCATGAAAGCCGGTTGCATGGAGCAGGAGCAAGGACAGCCCCTCACCCGCTGCTCCCCATTCGTACCAGCAGATGTCGCCGCCTGGGGTTGCCAGCCGCTGTTCCCTGGGCGCGGCGCGCACGCTCAGTTCTTGGGTCCGTCAACCAGCCGAATGCTGAGTTCCTTCAGCTGCTTTTCGCTAACCGGCGCCGGAGCCCCCATCATCAGATCCTCGGCCTTCTGGTTCATCGGGAAAACGACGACCTCGCGGATATTGGGCTCGTCGGCGAGAAGCATCACGATGCGATCGACCCCCGGCGCCGAACCGCCGTGCGGCGGCGCGCCAAATTTGAACGCGTTGATCATGCCGCTGAAATTGGCATCGACCTCGGCCTGGCTATATCCCGCGATCTCGAACGCCTTGTACATGATGTCCGGACGGTGGTTCCGGATCGCGCCCGATGACAGTTCGACGCCGTTGCAGACGATGTCGTACTGCCAGGCGAGGATATCGAGCGGGTCCTTGGTCTCAAGCGCCTCGAGCTCTCCCTGCGGCATGCTGAAGGGGTTGTGGCTGAAGTCGATCTTGCCGGTCTCCTCGTCGGCCTCGAACATGGGGAAATCGACGATCCAGCACATGGCAAAGCGGTTCGTGTCGATCAGCTCGAGCTGTTCGGCAACGCGCGTACGCGCAAGGCCTGCAAGCTTTGCTGCGACCGCTTCCTTGCCCGCGGCAAAGAAAAGCCCATCGTCGGGGCCGAGGCCGAGTTCGGCAGCGAGCGCGTCCATCTTGTCCGTGCCGTGGTTCTTGGCGATCGGCCCGCCCCACTCGCCGCCCTTGCGCGTCGCGTATCCAAGGCCGGCAAAGCCTTCACCCTGCGCCCAGCTGTTCATATCGTCGAAGAATTTGCGACTCTTCTCGGCGGTGCCCGGCGCCGGGATGGCGCGCACCACGTCGCGTGCCGCAACGATATCGGCAAAACGGCCAAAGCCTGATCCTTCAAAATGCGCCGATACGTCGCTGATGATCAGCGGGTTGCGAAGATCCGGCTTGTCATTGCCATATTTCAGTATCGATTCGCGGTACGGAATGCGCGGAAAGGAGCCGGCGGGGGTCACTGACTTGCCGTTTGCAAATTCCTCAAATACCCCGGCAAGCACCGGCTCGATCGCGTTGAAGACATCGTCCTGCGTGACGAAGCTCATCTCGAAATCGAGCTGGTAGAACTCACCCGGGCTCCGGTCGGCGCGTGCATCCTCGTCGCGAAAGCACGGCGCGATCTGGAAGTAACGGTCAAAGCCCGCAACCATCAGCAGCTGCTTGAACATTTGAGGCGCCTGCGGCAGCGCATAGAATTTGCCGGGATGAACGCGGCTCGGCACGAGATAGTCGCGCGCGCCCTCGGGCGACGATGCGGTCAGGATCGGTGTCTGATATTCGGTAAAGCCCTGCTCCACCATCCGGCGGCGCAGGCTGGCGATCACGTTCGAGCGCAGGAGAATATTCTGGTGGAGGCGCTCGCGGCGTAGGTCGAGAAAGCGGTATTTCAGGCGGATATCTTCGGGATATTCCTGCTCGCTCGCGACCGGAAGCGGAAGTTCGGCTGCCGCGGACTGCACCGACACTTCGCGGGCCCGCACCTCGATCTCGCCGGTCGGAAGGTTCGCGTTGATCGTTTCCGGAGCACGCGCAACGACCTCGCCGGTGACGGTGACAACGCTTTCGGCGCGCAGGCCGTCGAGAGTCGCAAAGGCGGTGTCGCTTGAGTCAGCGACAATCTGGGTGAGGCCATAATGGTCGCGCAGATCGACGAAGAGCAGCCCGCCGTGATCGCGCTTCCGGTGCACCCAGCCCGACAGGCGGACCGTCTGGCCGACGTCCTGGCTGCGAAGCTGACCGCAGTGGTGGGTCCGATAGGCGTGCATTGTCTCGTCTTTCGATGGATTGGGAGGAACGGGTTTCGCGTGATTTATGGCCGCGCCTAAGGCAGGTCGCCGCGTCATTTGTCAAGCTCTGCGCCGCTTCATCGGGCTTTGAAGCTTCACCTTGCGGTGGGCGAGGGCAATTTTTCCTGCCCGTCTTTCGCAACTCGCTGTATAGGCCCGACATGCAAATCCATCCCTTAATCGAGTCCAACGCCGCGCTCCTCACATTCTGCGACCTCATCAAGAACAGCGATTTCATCGCGGTCGATACCGAGTTCATGCGCGAGAATACCTTCTGGCCCGAACTTTGCCTGATCCAGGTCGCGAACAGCGAACATGCCGCAGCCATCGATCCGATGGCTCCCGGAATCGACCTTCAGCCCCTGCTCGAACTGCTCGTCGACAATCAGGAGATATTGAAGGTTTTCCACGCCGGCGGGCAGGATGTCGAAATCATCTTCAACCTGACGGGCAAGACCCCGCACCCCATCTTCGACACTCAGATCGGCCAGATGGCGCTCGGTCAGGCCGAACAGGTCGGCTATTCGAACCTTGTCGAGGCCTGGCTTGGCATCATGCTCGACAAGGGCGCGCGCTTTACCGACTGGAGCCGACGCCCTCTCGACAAGCGGCAGATCGATTATGCGATCGGCGATGTCACCCATCTCGCCAAAATCTTCCCGATGATGCTGCAAAAGCTCATCAAGACAGGGCGCGGGCACTGGCTCGATGAAGAAATGGAAAAGCTCGCCGACCCTGCCAATTACAGCCTCGATCCCGAAAAGGCGTGGCTCCGGATCAAGGTGCCCTCGCGCAAGCCCGAGGTCCTTGGCCGTCTGCAGGCGCTCGCGGCGTGGCGCGAGCGCGAGGCCCGGTCCAAGAATTTGCCGCGCGGCCGCATCGCCAAGGACGAGACGCTCGCCGACCTTGCGGCGCATCCGCCCAAGGACCAGGAAGGTCTCGGGCGCGTGCGAGGGCTCTCGGCGACATGGAAGAGCAACGACATCGGCGGCAGGCTGATGGACGCCCTCATCAGCGCAAAGCCGCTTTCCAGGGATGAGATGCCCGATCGCGCGCCCCGCGGGCCGGGGCTTGGCAAGGAAGGCGCGCTAGTCGCCGATCTTTTGAAGCTTCTTCTTAAGATCCGAGCACGCGAACTGAATGTCGCGGCCCGGCTGATTGCCCGCAGCGACGATCTTGAAGCCCTGGCGGCGGGGCGCCGCGACGGAATTGCAATGCTCGAGGGCTGGCGAGAGGAAGTATTCGGTCACGCAGCGCTCGACCTCGTCGAAGGGCGGATGGGCTTCGCCGTCAAGAACGGAAAGCTGGTGATGAGCAGCATCGAGGTGGCCGAACCTGCGGATGCCGCCGCCTGACCCGCAAGCGCTACAGCAGTATCAGCTTCGGCTTCATACCGAGCGCCTGCGCCAGCGAACGCAGGCGCCGTTCAACGGATTCGCCGGCAAGATGATGCCAGCCGGGGTGGAGCTGCAGCACCAGGCGCTCGTCCTCGCGCGCGATTGCGCTACCGTTGAGCGGGGCTTCGAGGCCGCCCGTCAGGCGCTGCGCCAGCCGGATCGCAAGGCCCCATTGGCGGGCCCGCGCACAGCGCTCATCGCTGACGAGCGCGCCCATCGCCGGGAAATCGGCATCATTGCCGCCGAACCCTGAATGGAGGGCGCGCGCGAGCAGGATACGCCCCGGAATGTCGATGCCGCGCCAGTTGCCGTGGAGCCCGATCTCGGTCCCGCGTTCGGCGCGAAAGTCGGGATTCGCCGACCAGGCAACGTCGCTGAGCAGGCTTGCAGCAAGCCGGATGCGGCGGTCCTCTTCGGCCTCGTGAGCAAAGAGAGGCGCAATCCAGTCGGCGATTGCTCGCCCGTGCGGTGCGAAGCGCGCGAGGCGACGACCTTCGAACTCGGCCGCAACGATCAAAGGGTCCTGTGCCTGCGTTTTGGCGTCAAGCGCCTGATAGAGGAGCCCTTCGCGCAGGCCCGACGAGGAGATCGTCATTTCGGGCACGTCGATAATGTTGACGAGCGCCGCGAGCATCGCTGCCGCATCGGGGAGCGTCTCTGCGCGGTTCGCCGCCATGCCGGGGACTGCCTTCAGTTCATCGATACTGAGCCTCTCGGTTGCGCGCACGAGCCGGCGAACGGCACCGCGTGGCAGCATGTGCTGGTCAAGGACCGCAAGCGGCGCCTTGGTGAGTTCCAGATCGAGGCGCGCCAGGGCACGCCAGGAACCGCCGACAAGATAGAGCGGTCGCCCGGCGAGATCGCCCGGCCAGCCTGCGCTGCGAAGCATCTTGCGGACGGCGCCCTCGAAGAACTGGCGTCCCTCTTTGCGAAGCGCGGGCAATCGCAGCACGCCGAGCGGAAAGGAGGTGCGACGCCCGACGCGGCCCTGCCCGACTTCGGCCAGTTCGAGGCTCCCGCCGCCTAGGTCGACCGCTATACCATGCGCGTCGGGAATTGCCGAGAGGACACCCGAGCCTGCCGCAAATGCCTCCTCTTCCCCCGACAGCAGCCGGATCGTCAGCCCTGCCTCTGCAGCACCCGCAATGAAATCGGAGCCGTTCGTCGCGTCGCGTACCGCCGCAGTCGCGACGCACTGAAGATCCTCAACGCCCATATGTTGCGCGAGCAAGGCATAGCGGCGAAGCGCAATGAGGCCGCGTTCGGCGTCTTCAGGCGCGATCCGTCCGTCGACCGGCAGACCGCGGCCCAATCCAGCCGGCACCTTTTCGTTGAAGATCACCGCGGGTGCGCGCGGTGGACCTTCGTAGACGACGAGACGAAGGGAGTTCGAGCCGATGTCGATGACGGCCGAGCGGTGAATGGCAAGGTCGGGAGCGCGCTGCCGCAAGGGGTCAATCTTCGGGGGCATGAAAGGCGAGCGTCGGGACGTCATGACGCTTGTGAAGCGCGGTCCCGCGACCCGACAATGACGGATTGTTCATGAAATAATGATGGAGGTTGAAGGGCTTCTCACCCTGGCTGGTGCGCTGATAGGTCCCATCGGGAGCCAGAATCCAGCTTTGCTCGTTGTCGATCAGATTGGCGACCAGCACCTGGTCCAGAATCTGGTCATGGACGGTCGGGTTTTCGATGGGAATCATATATTCCACGCGGCGATCGAAGTTGCGCGGCATCCAGTCGGCGCTCGAGATATAGAGCTTCGCGCCGCTATGGGGCAAGGCCGCTCCGTTCGCAAAGGCCCAGATGCGGCTATGCTCGAGAAATCGCCCGACCACCGACTTGACGCGGATCGTCTCGGAAAGGCCAGGGACCCCCGGACGCAGGCAGCAGATACCCCGAACGACGAGTTCGATGGGAACTCCCGCTGCGCTCGCCTCGTAGAGCTTGTCGATGATGTCGGGATCCACAAGACTGTTCATCTTCGCCCATAGCCCCGACGGCCGGCCAGAGCGCGCCGCACGGATTTCATCGTCAATCAGATTAGATAGATTATACCGCATGTTGAGCGGTGACATGGTGATCATCTCGAGCTGATCTGGCTCGACATAGCCCGTGATATAGTTGAAGAGCTGGGCCGCATCGCGTCCGGCACGCGGGTCGGCGGTAAAAAAGCTGAGATCGGTATAGATGCGCGCGGTCACGGGGTGATAATTGCCCGTGCCAAAGTGACAATAGGTCCGATAGCCCTGCCCTTCGCGGCGCACGACCATCGAGATCTTGGCGTGCGTCTTCCACTCGATGAAGCCGTACACCACCTGCACTCCCGCGCGTTCGAGCTGATTGGCCCACAGCAGGTTTTGTTCCTCGTCGAAGCGCGCCTTGAGTTCGACCACCGCGGTCACCGACTTGCCTGCCTCCGCCGCCTCGATCAGCGCGCGGATGACCGGCGATTGATTGCCCGCGCGATACAGCGTCTGCTTGATCGCGACGACGTCGGGATCGGCAGCCGCCTGGCGAAGAAAGGAGAGAACGACGTCGAAACTCTCATAGGGGTGATGGACGACAATGTCCTTCGACCGGATTGCCGCGAAGCAATCGCCGCCATGCTCGCGAATACGCTCGGGAAAGCGCGGCGAATAGGCGGGGAATTTGAGATCGGGGCGGTCGATGTCGACAATCGCCGACAGCGCCGCAAGCCCGACGAAGCCCGCGATCCTCGCAACAATCGCTTCATGCCCCTGAATGTCTTCGCCCAGCACCGCGGCAAGCTCGTCGGGAATGTCGGCGCCGAGCTCCAGCAGAATGACACGGCCCCGGCGCCGTCGGCGGATCGCGGTGCGAAACAGACGTACGAGATCCTCGGCTTCTTCCTCGATCTCGATATCGCTGTCGCGGATGACGCGGAACACCCCGCGCGAACGGATGGCGAAGCCTGGAAAGAGAAGGTCGGCGAAAATCTCGATGAGATACTCGATCGGAACGAACGCCGTTCCCCCGCCAGGCACAGGAACAAAGCGCGGCAGCGAGGCCGGGATCATGACGAGCTCGCGCACGGTGTCACCCGTAGCCTTGCGCTGCAGATCGAAAATCAGTCCGAGCCCGCGATTGGGGATGAAGGGAAAGGGATGCGCAGGATCGAGGACCTGCGGCGTCAGGATGGGGAAAATCTGATCGACGAAATATTGATGAAGCGTCCCGCGCAGCGTGGCGGCGTCCGATCCAGCGCTGTGAACGATCACCCCCTGCTCGGCGAGCAGGCGGTCGAGTCGCTGCCATTCGGACTGTTGTTTCTCAACGAGCCGGTTCACCTCGGCCTCGATCTCGGCGAGCTGCTGCACCGGTGAACGGCCGTCGGCGGAAGGATCGTCAATTCCTTGAAGTTGCTGCCCCTTTAGCCCTGCGACGCGCACCATGAAGAATTCGTCGAGATTGCTGCCCGAGATCGACAGGAAGCGAAGGCGCTCGAGCAGGGGGTGCGCTGGATTGCGCGCCTCTTCCATGACCCGCCGGTTGAAAGCGAGCCACGAAAGCTCGCGATTGAAGAAGCGCTCGGGGCCAAAACCGGGCGGCGACGCGTCGGCGTCATTGTCGGCGCGTAGAGGGTTTCCAGCTACGGACATTCGGCCTTATCCTGTCGCTCGAGCAAATCGGGATCGATCAGCCCCTGCGACAGCAATGTTTCGCGCGCAAGACGAACGCCCACGCGCCGCCCCTGTTCGAGCGAGGCCGCATCCAGTGCCGCGACGATGCGGTGGATCATCGCATAGCTTCGCTCCATGCGCGGCACGATATAGGCCGAAACCTCGGGCGCAATCGCCATGCCCCGCTGCGCAAATAGCGCCTCGATAAGGTCACGGGCGAGACAGTCATCGGGCTCGCCGATCGTCAGCACCGGCACCGCGCGCAGCCGCGAGACAAGATCGGGAAGCGCGACCGGCCATTCGCTCGGCGGCGTATCGGCGATGATGAGGAGGGGCACGCCGCTTGCCTGGGCGGCGTTCCAGGCGTGGAACATCGCCTCTTCGGAGACGCTATTCGGCCCATCGATCACGCGCCCCGCGGTCTCGCGCGCGAAAATTCGTCCGATCAGGCTGCGTCCGGACCCGCGCGGCCCGGTGAGAACCGCGGTTCTCACCGGCCAGGTCGAGACGTGATGCAGATAGCGTATCGCATCGGCGTTGCTGCTGCCGACGATCAGCGGGCCATCATTCGCCCCGCCCGCGCTCCAGTCGAGCGGCAGTGCAAATTGCCCTGATGCCCGCGCCATCAACGGCTGATCCGCAGGGTGTTACCGCCTTGCTGCACCGTGTAGCCCCGCGCTTCGAGCGCCGCCTTGAGGGCGGCGATATCACCCCGGAACGTCACCCGCATGACGGAGGTTCCGCCGAGCGCGAGGCTGGTGGTCGATGCCGACTGAACCCCTGCGATGGCTGCGACATTGCGCTCGGTCGCAGAGACCGATTCAACGTCGGGGGATGCATATTGAACGTTGAAGCTCGCAGCGCCGACGGGCACTGTCGTCGGCACGCTCGCGTCGATCTCGCCCGGAAGCGCCGAATCGTCCGAAGACACTGCTTCTGCGGGCAAGTCCTCCTTCTCGACCGGCTTTTCAAGGACGAGATAGCGGTCGGTCTGAAGAATTCCTGCGGCGAGCGCCTCGGTGTAGATACGGTCCATGCGCGCGACGGCCTTTTCCATCATGTCGGGCAGCGCCTTCACGCTCGGCCCGGTCATGGTGAAGGTTTCGATCAGCCGGTTGTCGGGACCGAAGCGTGCAGCAAAATGTCCCGTAATCGGCCCGCCTGGATAGCTGTATTCGATCCGCGCGGTCGGCATCAGCACGTCCGCGGCGCCATATTGGTCAAGGATCACGCGCCACCAGACGCGGCCGCGGCGGCCCGTCTGTCCGACATTGAGAAGAAACGTATCGGCACCCGTTCCTGCGGTGCGCACGTAATCGACCGCGCTCTGGCCTGTGTTATATTCTGCCCAGGCGCGCTGCCACTCGCTGCGCTGCTCGAAGACCTGCGGGATGCCGTCGATCGAATAGACGGGAATCACGAGCAGCGGGGGCGAGCGCAATGTGCGGCCGCTGACGCCCAGAATCTGCCCCGCGCGCACGCGGTCGAACTGGACGCCCAGCGTCGCGACATAACGCCGCGGGCCGATTTGCTCGCTTTCAACAACGATCGCGGTGACAATACCGTCGAGCACCGAATCGCTCAGCTGAGGACCGTCGCTTCCGTTCGTCTTGCGATAAAGCTGCGCCCAGCCCTTGCGCTGTGCCTCGCGCCATCCCTTTTGGCGGGCATCCTCGGCATTATCACCCGTCACATCGACCTTGATCCCGCCGGTCAGAAAGTCACCGCTGCTGTTGATCGGGGTGATGCCGCGGTCGCCGCGTGCAATCTGACCCTCAACGATACCCGCGGCCAGAATCGCAAGGAGAAGGCCGAAAAAGACGAGCCAGCGCCAATCGCGGGAAGGCGCCGCTGGATCGATGGGACGAGCGAACCGAAGGGGAAGGGCCGAAATCATCACGTCTTTCATGCTCTGCCCAAAAGCGTGGGCCCCGACAAGGAAATCATGGCATTTATCCGCCGGAACCGTTAGTCGCGCGTGCCATGGATTCCAAGCACAACCAACGAGACGGCGAACCCGCCTCCTACACATATGCCAATGCCGGGGTATCGATCGAGACCGGCAATGCGCTGGTCCGTGCGATCGCGCCGCTGGCCCGAGCAACGCGCCGTCCGGGCGCCGATGCCGATCTTGGCGGCTTCGGCGGTTTTTTCGACCTGAAGGCGGCCGGGTTCACGGATCCCCTTCTCGTCGCAGCGAATGACGGCGTCGGCACGAAGCTCAAGCTTGCGATCGATTCGGGGCGTCATGACGGCGTCGGCATCGACCTTGTCGCCATGTGCGTGAACGACCTCGTCGTCCAGGGCGCAGAGCCACTGTTCTTTCTCGACTATTATGCCACGGGCAAGCTCGATAACGATGTCGCGACCGCGGTGGTCGCGAGCATCGCAGAGGGCTGCAAACAGGCCGGTTGCGCGCTGATCGGCGGCGAGACCGCCGAGATGCCGGGCATGTATGGCGATGGCGACTATGACCTTGCAGGCTTCTGCGTCGGCGCGGTCGAGCGCCATGAAGTGCTGACCGCAGACAAGGTGGCCGAGGGTGACGTCATTCTGGGCCTCGCCTCATCCGGCGTCCACTCCAACGGTTTCTCGCTCGTTCGCCGGCTCGCGGCCGACAAAGGGTGGAAGCTCGATCGCCCTGCCCTCTTTGATCAGAATCTCCTTCTGATCGAGGCCTTGATGGCGCCGACGCGCATTTACGTGAAGAGCCTGCTGCCGCTCGTGAAACAAGGCCAGGTTCACGCGCTTGCACACATTACCGGAGGCGGACTGCTGGAGAATATCCCGCGGGTGCTTCCGAAGACGCTGCATGCGCAAATCGACGCCGACGCCTGGGAACAGCCCCGACTGATGGCGTTCCTGCAGGCGCAGGGAAATATCGAGCCCGAAGAAATGGCCCGCACCTTCAATTGCGGTATCGGCATGGCGGTGGTGGTTGCCGAAGCGGATGCCGAGGTCGTCACGACCTATCTTGAGGGCGCAGGCGAGACGGTTCATCGGATCGGGCATATCGCAGAAGGCGAAAAGGGCTGCACGGTGTCGGGCGCCGCCGGGACCTGGAGCGCGATGGGCGCGTGGAGCGCGACGCATAACGGCTGATCCCCTTTTCCATTCGCGGCGCCCATGAAAGGGTCGCCCGTCCTTTCATGGTGGAGAGAGAATAGTGTGTCGACAGGCTTGCCACGATCGGAATGACAGGATCGCCCCGTGACCAAGGCCAAGGTCGCGGTCCTGATCTCGGGCACGGGCACGAATATGGCGGCCCTGCTCTATGCCGCCAAGTCAGATGCGTGCCCCTATGAGATCGTGCTGGTCGCGAGCAACAACCCAGATGCGCCCGGGCTGCGGCTTGCAGCTGCCGAGGGCATCGCGACCTGGAGCCTCTCGCACAAGGGCATGAACCGCGACGCCTTCGACGCGCTGGTCGACGCGCGGTTGCGCGAAGCGGGGGCCGAATATGTCGCGCTCGCCGGCTATATGCGCATTCTCTCCGAAGGCTTCGTCGCGGCGTGGCAGGGTCGGATGCTCAATATTCATCCCAGTCTCCTGCCTCTCTACAAGGGGCTCGACACCCACCAGAAGGCGATCGACGCTCGCGACACATTCGCCGGCTGCAGCGTCCATATCGTGACTGCGACGCTCGACGATGGACCGGTTCTTGCACAGACGCGTGTCGCCATCCTGCCCGATGATACTGCCGAGAGTCTCGCCGCGCGCGTGCTCATCGCCGAGCACCAGCTCTATCCGCCCACCCTCGCCGCATTCGTGACGCGCGAGCGCGATCCCGCCCATCTCCTCGAAAGGGTTCGCGGCCTCGCCCTGGCGTTGCCTGAGGCCGACGAGGTGACGTCACACGGCATGCCTTGCTTCGGTATCATCAAGGGCAAGAAATTCGCCTATTTCACCCATGATCACCATGGCGATGGCCGCACTGCGCTGCTCGTCAAGATCAGCGGTGCCGACGAGCAGGCGCAGCTTATCGAGATGGACGCCGACCGTTATTTCCGCCCTGCCTATTTCGGTGACGGCTGGGTCGGCATCTGGCTCGACCTCGGCGACAATGACTGGGACGCGATCGCCGATTGGGTGCGCAAGAGCTGGCTCGCGGTAGCGCCGAAAAAGCTTTCCGGGCTGATGAGCGCGGCGGAGGAATTTTGACAATGCGGTGGACCGCCGGCCTGCTTCTCGCCTTTCTCGGCGGCTGAAGAATGGCGGTTTCCGACAAGCCGATGTTGACCGCGGCGGACCTCGCCGGTGCCCCCCGTTTCGAAAATGGCGTCTGGCTGATGTCGGACCAAATTTCCTCCGAACCCTGCCCCGTCGATACGATCAAACCGGTATCGCATTGGCCGGCCTGTGCCATCTGGCTCATCCATAGCAAGGGGCAATGGTTTGCCCGCGAGGGTGACGCGGGGATCGAAATTCGATCGCTGGCGGGGTTGATCACGGTCTCGGGCGGCGACATGGCGATTGTCCAGGTGCAGAATGCTGTCCTTGACGACAGCCCCCCTGATACCGCGCCCGATCCACTGCCTTATTTCTTTCTCGCATTCGATCAAAAGCCGGTCGCCGCCGAACGGTTGAGCGCAGTTGATCTATGGCTGGTAATGTGCGGCAAATTTTCCGCGCGCGAGAGACGCGGCGAAGAAGAAGCGGGAAAAGAGTTTTTACCTATCCCGGCTTCGACAAGCAGTGCCGCCCTAATTCGATCGACGTGCTCCGCGCGGCTGCCGCAGCGAGCCGAACGCCCGAGAGGCAAAGACTGCAAATCCGGTGGGTGCGTGCCGTCCTCGACTAAGGCGTCGCTCAGGAGACATGCTCTCGTTGGGTGGCCATCGCGCCGACCAGCGCAGCGATAAGGACTGGCTTTCCCGTGCAAAGCCGGGTGAAGGAAGGCGATGACCGCGGATTTAACCCTCGCCCTCTCGATCCTGTTCGTCGCGGTGCATATCGTGATCATCGCTCGCATCCTGCTGCGCCCGCAGCGCGAACCCGCATCGCGTATCGCCTGGCTGATCGCAGCGCTTGCCGCGCCGGTCATTGGCGTCCTTGCTTATCTTCTGCTCGGCGAGGCGCGAATCAGTGCGAAGCGGCGGGCACGCTACCGCCAGATAGAAGCGCACCTGCCGCACCCCTCGGAGCATGACGATATCCGGCGCGCGCTCGCGGCAACGCCATATGCAGCCCCCTTTGCGCTTGCAGAGACGGTAAACCGGCTACCACCGACCGCGGGCAACCGCGCAACGCTGGCGCCCGAGGGCAATGGCGCGATCCGCATGATGGTCGAGGACATCGATGCCGCAACGTCGAGCGTCCATCTTTCATTCTATATCTGGCTGGGCGACAGCAACGGCGTGCGCATCAAGGACGCGCTGGTTCGCGCAGCCGAGCGGGGCGTCAAGGTCCGTCTTCTAGCCGATGCGCTGGGATCGCGAAGCTTCATTCGCTCGGCGCATTGGGCCGACATGCTGCAGGCGGGGATCGACGCGCGCGTCGCCCTGCCGATCGGCGGCCTCCTCTGGACGCTGATCCGCGGCCGCTTCGACCTGCGCAACCACCGCAAGCAGCTCATTCTCGATAACCGCATCGCCTGGTGCGGCAGCCAGAACCTCGCCGACCCGGAGTTTCGCATCAAAGCGAAATTTGCACCGTGGGTGGACATCATGACGCGCTGGGAAGGACCGGTCGCCCAGGCGTGCCAGTTTGTCTTCGCAGCCGACTGGGAAAGCGAGCATGGCGACGATATAAGCGAATTGCTCGGCGACGCGGCGGAACCGCCTCCGGTCGCCGCACCCGGCATCACGGCGCAGGTCATCGGGACGGGCCCCAATCTTCCCTACCCCGCGATGCCCGCGTGCTTCACCGCGCTGATTCACGCAGCGCGGCGCGAGCTTGTCTTGACCACGCCTTATTTCGTGCCCGACGAGCAACTCCTCTTTGCATTGCTCGACGCGGCGCGGCGCGGGGTTGCAACGACGCTGATCCTCCCCCGGCGCATCGACAGCCGCGTGGTCGCGGGGGCCAGCCGCAGCTATTATGGAGACCTGATCGGGGCTGGGGTACGACTGTATGAATACCGCCCGGGCCTGCTTCACGCAAAGACGATCACCGTCGATGGCACGGTTGCGCTGATTGGCTCGGCGAACCTCGACCGACGCAGCTTCGAGCTCAATTTCGAGAATAATATAATGTTCGCCGACACAGGTTTCACGGGCGAAATTCGGGCGCGGCAGACCGCCTATCTGGCCGACTGCGAGCCCGTTACCGGTGACCGGATCGCGAAAATGGGGATTGCCCAGCGGCTGTGGCAGAATCTCCTCGCGATGCTGAGCCCCGTGCTGTGATGCCCATGAAAAAGGCCGCCGGATCGCTCCGGCGGCCCTTGAACTCCTGGTGTCTCCGCGAACCGCGGTGACGATCGCGGTCAGCCAACGATTTCTTCGGGCTTGAAGAAATAGGCGATCTCGATCGCAGCATTTTCTTCGCTGTCGCTGCCGTGGACGCTGTTCGCTTCGATACTCTCCGCAAATTCCTTGCGGATCGTGCCCGGCGCCGCATCCTTGGGGTTGGTGGCGCCCATGACGTCGCGGTTGCGCTGCATGGCATTTTCGCCCTCGAGCACCTGAACCACGACCGGACCTGACGTCATGAATTCGACCAGTTCGCCGAAAAAGGGGCGATCCTTGTGGACCGCGTAGAAGCCCTCGGCCTGCTCGCGGGTCATGCGGATGCGCTTGGAGGCGACGACGCGCAGGCCCGCGTCCTCCAGCATCTTGGTAACGGCGCCCGTCAGGTTGCGGCGCGTCGCGTCTGGCTTGATGATCGAAAAGGTGCGGGTGACCGCCATGGGAAAGCTCCTGCGTGGGTGTGTTTTATGATGCGCGGCCCTCTAGCCGCGCTTGGGCCGCACCGCAAGCGGGGAGCGAAGGCGGGAGGCAGCGATTAACGGCGGTGTCCATAGGTGACGCTGCCCGTCACCTGGTCTCCCTCCTGCGTCGCGGTGAACTGCATGCCCGACTTGTCGTCGTCGGCCTTTTGCGCCGCGAACATCATCGTCTGGTCAGCGGTGATCTCCGAGGTGACTTTCATACCCTGCGCCTCGACCTGCTTGCGGAAATGAGCGATCACGTCCGCTGCTTTGCCTTCTACCTCGAAACTGGCCATCCCGGCAGTCCCATCCTTGCCGGTCGAAGATAGACCCCCGGTCATCCTGGCGCCGGGATAAGGCGCGATTCCGGCGGGAAGCTTGGCATGGGCAGCGCCGCCGCCAAAGCTCACCTCGCCGTCGGCGGTCTTGATCGTGACGTTACCCGCCTCGCCATCCTCGCTGCTGGTGACCTTGTAATCCGCCGTCTCCCCGGTTTCCGGATCGGTATAGGTGCCGCTCGCGACCTCCTTTTCCGACTTCGAGCCGCACCCTGCAACGAGCAGTGCAGCCGCCGCGACAGAGGCATGGAAGAAGGCTGATGTCAGGCGGATCGTCATGGTCAAGCTCCTGTTTCTTCGGAAATGGCGCGCCTTTGGGCGATGTCATGTCTCCTTGTCGGTGACCGCGGTCACAATTATGGCCTTAGGGCCCTTCTGACCAGCGGCCGCGCTCGTCCTGCTTCCAGAAATGGATCTCGGCCGCCCTGGCCGCGCTCAGCGCCCGCCAGGTTGCACGCGCGTCATCAAGGCGGCTGTTGTCGAAGAAGAGGAAAACGCGGTCGAATACCAAGGCTTCCTCACGCCAGGTGCCGTCAGCCAGCGCGACGTGGCGAGCCCCATTCGGCGCTGGCGAAATGAGCGTCCCCGCAATCAAGATCGGTTCGAGCGCCTCGTCCGGGGTGCCCGCTGCGCCGTGAGCCAGAAAGCTGGCCGGCTGCAGCGACCAGAGCGCCTCGTCGATCGTCTGTCGCTGCATCGCCGACTCGGCGACGACGAGAAACCTCGCCTCGTCGGCAAGGATGCGCGAGGCAACAGCCGGAAGCACCCGTTCGACAGGATCGCGGGTCAGCCGGTAGAAGTCGACGCGCGCCATGCCCCGCCCCTTTTCGTGCCTCAGCGCTCGTAATTGTCCGCGATGAAACGATCGAGGAGTCGCACACCATAGCCGGTCGCACCCTTGGCATAGGTCGGCCCGTCCTTGTCGTGCCACGCCATGCCCGCGATATCGAGGTGGGCCCACAGAACGCCATCGTTCACGAAGCGCTTCAGAAACTGCGCGGCGGTGATCGATCCGCCTTCACGCGGCCCGATATTCTTCATGTCCGCGATGTTGCTGTCGATCAGCTTGTCATAAGCGGGGGACAGCGGAAAGCGCCAGAGCCTGTTCGCGCTCGCCTCGCCCGCGCTGAGCAGCTTGGCCGCCAGATCGTCGTCATTCGCGAACATGCCGGCATATTCGTGCCCGAGCGAGATCACCATCGCGCCCGTCAGCGTTGCAAGATCGACGATGACCTTGGGCGAATAGGCCTTCTGCGCCCAGGCGATACAATCGCACAGCACCAGTCGGCCCTCGGCATCGGTGTTGAGGACCTCGACTGTTTGCCCTGACATCGTCGAGACGATGTCGCCCGGACGCATGGCATTGCCGTCGGGCATATTTTCAACGAGACCGACGACGCCGACGACATTCGCCTTCGCCTTGCGTCCGGCAAGCGCCTTGATTGCGCCCGCGACGGCGCCCGCACCGCCCATATCCCACTTCATCATGTCCATGCCCGGCCCGGGCTTCAGACTGATGCCGCCGGTATCGAAGGTGACGCCCTTGCCGATGAAGACCACGGGCGCCTCGCCCTCCACGCCGCCGTTCCAGCGCATCGCGAGCAGCCGCGGTGGGCGTACCGATCCTTGCGCGACACCGAGCAGCGCTCCCATGCCGAGCGCCTTCATCTGGCGTTCGTCGAGTATTTCGAGTTCGACGCCGAGGTCTGCAAGATGCTGGCAGCGTTCGACGAAGGTTTCGGGATAGAGAAGGTTCGGTGGCTCGGCGACCAGCGTCTGGGTCAGCGCGACGCCGTCGGCAACCGCTTCAAAGGCTGCCCAGCGCTCCGAAATATCACCCGCGGCCGATGCGATTACCAACGCCTTGAGGCTGGGTTTCGCCGTGTCGGCAAGCCGTGTGCGATAGGTGTCGAGGCGCCAGTTGCGAAGGCGTGCCCCCATCGCAAAGGCCAGCACATCCTCTTCATCGGCGCCGGCACCGGTTAAATCGACGACGACCCCGCTCGCACCGCTTGTCTGCAGCCGCGCGACCAGCGCCGCGCCGCCGCGCTCGAAATCATGATGGCTGCCTTCCCCGACACCGACAAGCAGCAGTCGCTGGGGCCGACCGCCGTTGACCGCAGCAGTTTCGGCTATGGACCCCGCCGCGCCCTCGAAACGCGCCTGAGCGGCGGCCGCGGCGAGCAGCGCCGCGTTCGGCCCGGCAAGCGCATCGACGCCGCCCTTGCGCACCGGAATGGCGACCGTGTCGGCGGATGCGTCGATTTGCGCGACAAACTGAATGTCCATACCTTAACTCTCTTATGCGATGATTGATTGCAACGTGCCGGACCGATAGGGGTTTCGCTTGCGAGTTGCAAAAACAAAGCTGCCGGTTCACCCGGGGACGGACGCGAAGAGGGACAACCAATTCTAATGACATGGGCTTTGTTCCGGCAGGCGACGGGCGCACGATATCTGTGGCTGACCACCGCCAGCGGTCTGGCCTTGATCGCGAATCCGGCGCTCGCGCACGAGGGCGATGAGTCGGCAGTCCAGGATGTGGCCGCACCGCCCGTCGTTCAGACGCTCCCCGAAACGCCGCCACCGGGCGAGCCTGACCTTCAGACCCCCGATGTCTCGCCCGTCCCGGTCGACGCGCCCAAGGTCGAGGACGAAAATCAGATCGGCTTTGCTGCCGACAATCTGAACTACGACAGCGAGACCGAGATCGTCGTTGCCGAGGGCAACGTCGAGATGAACCGCGAGGCGATTTCGATGCGCGCGGACAAGGTCACGTGGAACCGCAAGACGGGCGAGGTGATCGCCGAGGGCGACGTTGCGATCCGCAGTCCTGAGGGCGATACGGCCTATGGTGACCGGATCGAGCTTACCGATACGCTGCGCGACGGGGTGGTCGAGAATCTGCTTGTCGTCCTCGATAATGGCGCGCGCCTTGCCGCGGTCCGCGGCACCCGCTTCGACAATGGCAATATCGAGTTGGAGAACGCCGCCTATACTCCCTGTCCGGTCGAGGATGAAAATGGCTGTCCCAAGAAACCGAGCTGGCAGATTCGGGCGGTGCGCGTCCTTTATGACCGCGGCAAGAACAAGGTTAAATACAAGGGCGCGCGGGTCGAGATCTTCGGGCTGCCACTGATTCCGCTACCGGGTCTCAGCCATCCTGCAAACAGCGAGGCCGGAAGCGGAATCCTCGTCCCCAATGTCCGCCTCGACCGGACCAACGGCTTCGAAATCGCGGTGCCTTATTATCTCCGCCTCGCGCCGAACCGCGACCTCACGCTGACCCCGCATCTTTATACAGACGCAGCCCCGATGCTCGAGGGCGAGTTTCGCGCCCTGACCGATTTCGGCTCATTCCGGATCAACGGGTTCGCAACATACAGCTCGGTCGTCCCGCTCGTGGGCACGCCGACGACCTCGACGAACGAGTTTCGCGGCTACCTCGAAAGCGCGGGCAAATTCCAGATCGATCCGCGCTGGAGCGTCAGCTACTCGGGGCGGATCGCAACGGACCGTACCTTCATGCGACGCTATGACATCAGCCGCGACGACCGGCTGCGCTCGACCTTCGAGGTCGAAAGGATCGGGGGTCAAAGCTATTTGTCGATCGCCGGATGGGCAACGCAGACTCTGCGCTTCAACGACGAGCAGGGACAGCAACCCATCGCGCTGCCGATCATCGACTTCCGCCAGCGGCTCGATGATCCGTGGCTGGGGGGGCAGTTCGAGCTCCAGCTCAACACCGTCGCGATCGGGCGCACCGCAGGCCAGGATACGCAGCGCGCCTTTGCGGGTGCGCGCTGGGACCTGCGGCGCCTGACGCCGCTCGGCCAGGAGGTCACGCTAACCGCCCTTGTTCGCGGGGACGTCTATCATAGCGACGAGAATCTTCTCACTGCCATCCCTGGCTATCGCGGGCGATCGGGCTGGCAGGCGCGCGGCATCGCCGCTCTCGCGGCCGACATGCGCTGGCCGTTCATCGGCGAATTTCTGGGCGGTACGCAGACGCTGACCCCGCGCGTCCAGTTCGTCGCGACGCCGCCGATCGACAATATCGAGATCCCTAACGAGGATTCGCGGGCCTTCGACCTTGAGGACAGCAATCTCTTCGCAATCAACCGTTTCAACGGCTACGACCGCTTCGAGGATGGCGCACGCGTCACCTATGGCATTGAATGGAACTACAGCCGCCCGGGCTTCAACATCAATTCGGTCGTCGGGCAGAGCTATCGCCTGTCGAGCAAGCCGACCTTGTTCC
Source organism: Sphingopyxis sp. 113P3 (assembly GCF_001278035.1). Lineage (NCBI taxonomy): Bacteria > Pseudomonadati > Pseudomonadota > Alphaproteobacteria > Sphingomonadales > Sphingopyxidaceae > Sphingopyxis > Sphingopyxis sp. 113P3. The sequence continues at coordinate 2,344,320 of NZ_CP009452.1, read as the reverse complement.
CCGACGGTACCGGTCTCACGGACCGTACCTCCGATATCGTCGGACGCACAACGATTGCCTATAAGGATTTCCTGCGCCTCACCCACCGCTTTCGCCTCGACAAGGACGATCTTGCGGTGCGCCGCAACGAGTTTGATGCCACCATCGGCGGCCGGTCCACCTACGCAGTCCTCGGCTATTCGCGGCTTAACCGCGACATCACCAGCCTTGCCGAGGATCTGCAGGACCGCGAGGAAGTGCGCGCAGGCGGCCGCGTCGCGGTAGCGCGCAACTGGTCGATCTTTGGATCGGCGATTATCGACCTTACCGGCAGGAACGATGATCCGGCGAGTACAACAGATGGATTCGAGCCGATTCGCCACCGCCTCGGGGTAGCGTATGACGATGATTGTCTGTCCATCGCCCTCACCTGGCGCCGCGACTATATCGACACGGGCGACGCGCGGCGCGGAAACAGCTTCTCCTTCCGCATCGCCTTTCGCAACCTTGGCTTCTGATCACTTGGGTCTTGACGGTCTAGCCGGGAAGGAGCTTCCGCTCAGCCTGCGTTCAGCGTCTCGGCGCTATTCGCGCGCCAAAGCGGTCGGTAAAGGCGATTGCGCTGGACCACCGGGCGTTTCCGCTGATACGGAGCGTGCCAACAAATCTCGAATAGGGTGAAGATGACCAAAATTTCGACCATGATCGGCTTGCTTGCCGTGGCGGCTGCCGGGATCACGCCGGTCGTTGCGCAGACCGTTGCCGACAGCGAAGTGCCAACGACCAGCCTCGACATCCCGGGCAATGTAAAGCTCTATGGCGATGCCAAGGCCAATGTCTATCGTCCCTCGGCGACCGTGAACGGCGAGATTATCACGTCGACCGACATTGAAGAACGCATGGCGCTGATCCGCATCGCAAACGCCAATTTGACGCTGAGTGCGGAGGAAGAGCAGCGGCTGCGCCAGCAGGTCTTCAGCAATCTCATCGATGAAAAATTGCAGATACAGGCCGCGCGTCAGGCCGAGATTACGATCGACGAGAATCTGATCAATCAGCAGTTCGCCTCGCTCGCTGCGCGCTTCAAGCAAACGCCCGAGCAGTTCACCGAATATCTGAAGTCCAAGGGATCGTCCGCCGGCGCTGTCAAGCAGCAGATCCGCGGCGAATTCGCCTGGGACCGTCTGCTGTCGCGCAATATTCAGTCTACGACCAACGTGTCGACCGAAGAGGTCGACGCCGTGCTCAAGCGTCTTGAGGCTGCCAAGGGTCAGGATGAATTCCATCTCGGTGAAATCTATCTCGAGGCGACCTCGGAAAACGCCGCCGAAGTTGCCGAAAATGCCCGCAAGATCATGGCGGCGCTCCAGGCAGGCGGCTCGTTCGCAGCCTACGCCCGCCAATTCTCTGACGCATCGACGGCCGTGGTGGGCGGTGACCTTGGCTGGGTGCGCGCGGGCCAGCTGCCCGACTCTATGGCCGAAGCGGCAGCGCAGATGCAGCCAGGCCAGCTCGTTGGTCCAATCGAGGTGCCGGGGGGTGTGTCGATCATGCTGCTTGTCGACCGTCGTCAGGTCTTGACGGCCGACCCGCGCGACGCGCTCCTCAGCCTCAAGCAAATCTCGCTCGATTTTCCCCCCGGGACCACCGAAGCCCAGGCAACCGCACTGGCCAGCAAGTTCACCGAAGCGACAAGCGCCATCTCGGGCTGCGGTACTGCTGACACCGTGGCGCAGAACCTGGGTGCGTCCGTCGTCTCGCGCGACAATCTGTCGATGCGTCAGTTGCCGCCGCAGCTGCAGCAGACGCTGATGGACCTCCAGATCGGTCAAACCACCCAGCCTTTTGGATCGGCGTCCGACGGAATCAGCGTTCTCGTTCTTTGCGGACGCGATATGCCGCAAGCCGCTGGCGCCCCGAGCGCCGAGCAGATCGAGCAGCGTCTGCTCGATGAAAAGGTCAACAGGCGCGCCCAGCGCTATCTGCGCGACCTGCGCCGGGATGCCGTGATCGAATATAGCTGATGAGGGACAATGTCAGCCCGCGCCCGATCGCGGTCACCATGGGTGACCCCGCCGGCGTGGGACCCGAAGTCGCGGCGCGCGCTTGGGGCGCTCGCCGCGAACATAAGCTGCCCCCGTTCGTCACGATCGGCGACGTCGCCGCAATCGAGGCCGTGTGGGACGGCCCGATCGCCCGCGTAGGCGGAATCGACGAAGCGTCGCGCATTTTTGCTGACGCGCTGCCGGTCTGGCACCTTGAGGACAGCGGTGCGCTGCCGCCGGGCGTGCCCACACCCGCGGGCGCGACCTGTGCGCTTCATGCGCTGGAAACGGGGATCGGCCTGACCCGCAACGGCGCCTGCGCCGCGCTCGTCACCGGGCCGGTATCAAAACATGCCCTCCACGGCATCGGCTATACGCACCCCGGTCAGACCGAATTCATCGCCGAACGCTGCGGCGTCACCGCCACCAACGCGGTGATGATGCTGGCGGGCCCCGCGCTACGCGTCGTACCGCTCACCGTGCATATCCCGCTCGCGCAGGTCGCAGATAGGCTTACAAGCGATCTGATCATCGCGAAGGCGCGCATTGTCGCGCGCGGCTTGCACCGCGATTTCGGAATCGAGCGCCCGCGGATCGGTGTCGCGGGGCTCAACCCGCATGCCGGCGAAAACGGGCAGCTCGGCGACGAAGAATTCCGGATCATCGCTCCTGCCGTCGCACAGCTCGCCGGCGAAGGTCTGAGCGTGGAAGGCCCGCTTGCCGCCGATGCGCTGTTCGCACCCACGATCCGGACGCGATATGATGCGCTGCTTTGCGCCTATCACGACCAGGCCCTGGCCCCTTTCAAGGCGCTGCATTTCCACGACGGAGTCAATCTGACCCTCGGCCTGCCGATTGTCCGCACCTCCCCTGATCACGGGACCGCATTCAACATCGCGGGGACGGGTCAGGCCGACCCCGGTCCGACGATCGCGGCGATTGCGATGGCGTCGCGGATGGCCGAAGCTCGCGAACGCAGCGGCGCGCCTGCCAAGTGACGGTGACTCCGGCGCGTCCGCTCCCGCCGCTGCGAGAAACGGTACGTGCGCACGGCCTCTCTGCAAGCAAGGCACTTGGGCAGAATTTCCTGTTCGACGAACAATTGCTCGATCGCATCGCGGCGCTTCCCGGCGATCTCGACGGCGACCTCGTATTCGAGGTCGGCCCCGGTCCCGGCGGGCTGACGCGCGCGCTGCTCCGCGCGGGAGCCGAGGTGATCGCGGTCGAGCGCGACGACCGCTGCCTGCCGCTGCTTGGCGAGCTCAGTGACGCATTTGAGGGCAGGCTGCGCGTCATTGCAGGCGATGCGATGGCGATCGACCCGGAAGCGCTCGCGGGCCGCCCCTATCACATCGTTGCCAACCTCCCCTATAATGTCGGGACCGCGCTCTTCACCCGCTGGCTTGAACCGGCGGCTTGGCCGCCGCGGTGGCTCTCGCTCACACTGATGTTCCAGCAGGAGGTTGCCGAGCGTATCGTTGCCGCGGTGGGCACCCCTGCCTATGGGAGGCTCAGCGTTCTTGCCCAATGGCGCGCGTCTGCCCGCATCGCGATGAAAGTCCACCGCTCGGCTTTCACCCCTCCCCCCAAGGTCATGTCGGCGATCGTCCACGTCGTGCCCGGCGAGCAGCCACCGAGCGTGGACCCCGCGCTCCTCTCGCGCCTCACCGAAAAAGGCTTCGGTCAGCGCCGCAAGATGCTGCGACAGAGCCTCAAGGGCGTGCCAGGCGCGGTCGAGAGCCTGAAGACGATCGGCATCGATCCGACACGGCGCGCCGAGACAGTGAGCGTGGCCGAGTGGGTCGCGCTCGCACGTACGCTCGGGACTTGACCGCGCGGCCGAGACTCCTTCGGCCCTACTCCATTTCCAGGATGACCGCGTCCACCGCGAGGCTGTCGCCCTGTGCGGCGTTGACACTCTTCACCCTGCCAGCCTTCTCTGCGCGCAGGATATTTTCCATCTTCATCGCCTCGACTGTCGCGAGCGGCTGACCCGCCTCGACGGCATCGCCCTCGCCCACGTGCAGCGCGACAAGCAGGCCCGGCATCGGGCAGATGAGGAATTTCGAAAGGTCAGGCGGGATTTTCTCGATCATGTGCGAAGAAAGCGGCGCGACATGCCAGGGAAGGACGCGCACATCGTGAATATGTCCGCGCGTGGTCATACGCCAGCCGCTGCGCGTTTTGGCAACTTTCACCGCGAGTTCGCTCGCATCGATCTCGGCGACGACAAGCCTGTCGCCCGGTGTATATTCAAGAGCGATATCAATCTTTTCGCCATCAACCTTGATGTGCTTTCGGCCGATCTTCACCTTGTGGCTCTCGCCCGCGATCACCACGTGCCACTTGGCGGGCGGATCGAGCCGTTCGCCGAGCTGACCGTCGGTCCGCCGCGCCCGGTCGGCCTCGGCGCTCGCCATAAAGCCCGCGATCGCTGCGAGCGCGCGCGTCACTCTCTCGTCGGTCGGCGCACCGCTGAACCCCTCGGGATATTCCTCGGCGATAAAGCCTGTCGTGAGCTCGCCCGAGCGGAAGCGCGGATGCTGCATGATCGCCGATACGAAATCGATATTGTGACCGAGGCCTTCGAGTTCGAAACGGTCGAGCGCTGCGACCTGGAGGTCAGCCGCCTCATCGCGCGTCTTGCCCCAGGTGATCAGCTTGGCGATCATGGGGTCATAGAAGATGGATACCTCGCCGCCGTCATAGACGCCGTCATCGACGCGCACACCGTCGATTCCGCGGCGGCCGTTTGCCGCGCCGTCATCGCTCCAGCCCGGAACGGGCGGACGATAGCGTGTGAGCCGCCCCGTCGAGGGCAGGAAGCCGCGATAGGGATCTTCTGCATACACCCGGTTCTCGATCGACCAGCCGTCGATCTTGACATCGTCCTGCTTCATGGCGAGCGTTTCGCCCGCGGCGATGCGGATCATCTGCTCGACGAGATCTATTCCGGTGATCGCCTCGGTCACCGGGTGTTCGACCTGCAGGCGGGTGTTCATCTCGAGGAAGTAGAAGCTCTCGCCCGTCGGGTCGGCGCCCGACACGATGAGCTCGACGGTGCCGGCGCTGTAATAGCCGACCGCCCTTGCGAGCGCCACGCACTGCTCGCCCATGGCTTTGCGCATTTTTTCGGTAACAAAGGGCGACGGCGCCTCTTCGACGACCTTCTGATGCCGGCGCTGGATCGAGCATTCGCGCTCGTTGAGGTAAAGAATGTTACCGTGCTGATCTCCGAGAATCTGAATCTCGATGTGACGCGGATTCAGAATGAACTTCTCGATGAAGACACGGTCGTCACCAAAGCTGTTGAGCCCCTCGCGCTTGACGCTCTCGAAGCCCTCGCGGACGTCCTTCTCATCATAGGCGAGGCGCATGCCCTTGCCGCCGCCGCCAGCGCTGGCCTTCATCATCACCGGATAGCCGATTTCGTTCGAAATCTCGACGGCATGCTCGGTGTCGCGGATTTCGCCGACAAAGCCGGGGACGACATTGACGCCGGCTTCTTTCGCAAGCTTCTTCGATTCGATCTTGTCGCCCATGGCCGCAATCGCGTTCACCGGCGGGCCGATGAAGGCGATATTTTCCTTCGCAAGCGCCTCGGCGAAGCTTGTGCGCTCGGACAGAAATCCATAGCCCGGATGAACGGCCTCGGCCCCTGTCGCCTTGCACGCTTCGATGATCTTGTCCGCGATCAGGTAGGATTCCGACGCGGGCGAGGGCCCGATATGCACCGCCTCGTCCGCCATGCGCACGAAGGGCGCACGCGCATCGGCATCCGAATAGACCGCAACGGTTTGGATTCCCATGCGGCGCGCGGTCTTGATGACGCGGCAGGCGATTTCGCCGCGATTGGCGATCAGTATTTTCTTGAACATGGGCCTCAATATTCCTCGATCAGGGCTTTGAGTTGTTGGGTTCGGGCATCGGTGAGCTCGGCCTGGCAGCCGCTGACCACCATCGGTTCGGCCGAGCCGCCTCGCATCGAATAGCCCTCGCTCGTGCAATGCTTGTCGCGATAATCGAGCCACGCGCGCTGCGCGGCGAGTAATGTGTCGAAATAACCCGGGCGATCGTCCTGCGCTCTGTCGAACTGCGCATCGAGACCTTTCATCCGCGCCGCGGTGATCTTCCACTGGGCATTCATCGCCGCATCGGCGCGCTCATAGTCCTTGTAGGCGCAGGCATTGAGCTCGAACTGCGTCCCGGCATTGTCGCAATCGAGCGCGGGCTCCTGCGCCGCCGAGACCAGGACCAATAGGGTCGAAAGGATCACTCGGCCGCCTCCATCCGCATCGGCTCCTCGGCCTCCATCGGCACGATCCCGAGCTTTGCAAACAGCGCCGCATCGGCGCTGTCGCCGCGGTTGCCCGTGGTGAGCAGCTTGTCGCCAGTGAAGATGCTGTTCGCTCCCGCCATGAAGCAGAGCGCCTGGCACGCCTCCGACATGCTCTCGCGTCCGGCCGAGAGGCGAACCATGGACTTGGGCATGGTAATGCGCGCGACCGCGACGGTGCGGACAAACTCAATGTCGTCAATCTCGGCCAGCGGCGTATCGGCGAGCATGTCTCCCAGTACCGTGCCTTTCACGGGCACGAGCGCGTTTACCGGCACGCTTTCGGGGTGGCGCGGCAAGGTTGCGAGCGCGTGGATGAAACCCACACGGTCCGCCCTGCTCTCCCCCATCCCGACAATACCGCCCGAGCAGACATTGATTCCTGCCGCACGGACCTCTTCGAGCGTGTCGAGCCGGTCCTGAAAGGTCCGCGTCGTGATGATGTTGCCGTAATTTTCAGGGCTCGTGTCGACATTGTGATTATAATAATCGAGACCCGCGACCGCGAGCGTCTGCGCCTGCTCCCTCGTCAGCATCCCGAGCGTCATGCAGGTTTCCATGCCCATCGCGCGCACGCCTTCGATCATTTCGACGATCGCGGGCATGTCGCGGTCCTTGGGATTGCGCCACGCGGCGCCCATGCAGAAGCGCTGCGAACCTGCATCCTTCGCCACGGCGGCCGCCTGGAGCACCGCGCGAACGTCCATCAGCTTGGTGGCCTTCAGCCCCGTGTCGGCGTGCGCCGACTGCGAGCAATAGCCGCAATCCTCCGCGCAACCGCCCGTCTTGATCGAAAGCAAGGTGCAAAGCTGCACCTGCCCGCGCGCATGGTGCCGTCGGTGCACGCTTTGCGCCTCCCACATGAGCTCATCGAACGGCAGGTCGAAGAGTTCGGCGATTTCCTCGCGCGTCCAGTCGGTCCGCGGCTGATCGTCCGCTTCGCAGATTTGGGAAAGCTTCATGGATTTCGACCCTTTTCAAGAGGCGCAAAAGCGCGCGAGCGCAGCGCTATAGAATTCGAACGGCGGAGTCTCGCCAGCGAGCGCCTCATAGCCGCCATCGGCCCAGGCGCGGCGATCGGCATAGCGCACTGTCACCTCGCGGCGGTCGGCGGCGCTGCCATAATCGCCGCTGCCGTAGAGGACGAGATCGATATCGGCTTCGGGGTCTTCGCAGTTCAGGCGGATGATGCCCTTGTTCACGAACTTGTCGTTCGTCTCGAAATAGACGTCGCGCGACGCCCCTTGTTCGCTCTCAAGACGCGCAAACCAATTGGTGAAATAGACGTCGCCGATCGGCTGGCGATGAAGAAGCTCGACCGCGACGCCTGGGCGAAACGCGCTTTCGCGTCCCTCCTCCTGCGCTGCGCTCGCAGGAAGGGTAGCGGCCAGCGCGGCAAGAGAAAGGATGCGGGAAACGCAGATCATGCCAGCACCTCAAGCGCCTGGGAGAGATCGGCGATAATGTCCTCAATATGTTCGATCCCCACCGAGACGCGCACGACCTCGGGCCCCGCGCCCGACAGCAGCAACTCTTGCTCGGACAATTGGCTGTGCGTCGTCGAAGCGGGGTGGATGATCAGCGATCGGGTATCGCCGAGGTTCGCCAGATGGCTGAACAGCTTGACCGACGAGACGAGTTTGACGCCCGCATCGTAGCCGCCCTTGAGGCCGAAGGTGAATACAGCCCCGCCTCGGCCGCCCAGATACTTGTTTGCCAGCTCGTGATAGGGGCTGTCGCCGAGCCCCGCATAGGAGACCCAGCTCACCGCCGGATGCGTTTCAAGCCATTTGGCAAGCGCAAGCGCGTTGCTGCAATGCCGCTCCATGCGGAGCGCGAGCGTCTCCATGCCGGTCAGGGCGAGAAAGGCGTTCATCGGCGCGAGCGCCGGGCCCAGATCCCGAAGCCCGAGCGTGCGCGCGGCAAGGATGAAGGCCAGATTGCCGAATGCCTCGGTGAACCGGAGTCCGTGATAGGAGGCGTTGGGCTCGCTCAGCGCCGGATATTTCCCCCCCTTTGCCCAGTCGAAACTGCCCGCATCGACAATCACGCCTCCGATCGCATTGCCATGGCCATTCAGAAACTTGGTGGTGGAATGAACAACAATGTCCGCGCCATGATCGATCGGACGGCACAAGACCGGGGTTGCCATCGTGTTGTCGACGATCAGCGGCACGCCGGCATCATGCGCGACCTTCGCAATTGCCTCGATATCCTGCACGACGCCGCCTGGATTGGCGAGGCTTTCGATGAACACGGCGCGGGTGTTGTCGTTGATCGCGGCGGCCACATTGCCCGCGTCGTCGGCGTCCACGAAATGCGTCGACCACGCCATTTTCCGAAAGCTCTGACCGAGCTGATTCTGCGACCCTCCATAAAGCTTGCGCGCCGCGACGATTTCGCAGCCCGGCTCCATCAGCGTATGGAATGCCAGAAATTGCGCCGCGTGGCCCGATGCGACGGCAAGCGCCGCTGGCCCGCCTTCGAGCGCCGCGATCTTGCCCTCGAGCGCCCCGTTGGTCGGGTTCATGATCCGCGTGTAGATGTTGCCGAATTCTTCAAGATTGAAGAGGCGCGCGGCATGCTCGGGGCTGTCAAAGACATAGGAGGATGTCTGATAGATCGGCGTAATCCGCGCCTTGGTCGTCGGATCGGGTTGGGTCCCGGCGTGAACGGTCAGCGTTTCGGGCTTGTGTCCGGTCATGCGGCATCCTCCAGTGGCGGCATATTGTGGCCGAGCAGGCGCAGCACATCGGCGGCGCATTCGACGACATTTGATCCAGGACCATAGATTCCCTGCACGCCCGCGTCGCGAAGATAGTCATAGTCCTGCGGCGGAATGACGCCGCCTGCGATCACCTTGATATCACCGCGCCCCGCCTCCTTCAGTCCCCTGATCAACTCGGGGATCAGCGTCTTGTGACCTGCGGCAAGGCTCGAGGCGCCGACCGCATCGACCCCGTTCTCGAGCGCGAGCACCACAGTTTCCTCGGGCGTCTGAAAGAGCGGGCCCGAAATCACCTCGAACCCCATGTCGCCAAAGGCCGACGCGATGACGTTCGCACCGCGGTCGTGTCCGTCCTGGCCCATCTTGGCAATCAGGAGCTTGGGCGCGCGGCCCAGCCGGCGCTCGACCGCTTTCACCCCGTCGACGACCTGTTGCCAGCGGCTGTCATCCTTATAGGGCGCGGAATAGACGCCCTTCACCGGCGTCGGCACCGTCGCATATCGGTCGAAAGCCTCTTCCATGGCCGAGGAAATCTCCCCAAGCGTCGCGCGCGCGCGCGCGGCCTCGACCGCGCGCGCCAGCAAGTTGGTCTCGATCGACTGCGGCGCGGCAGCCGCCATGCGAAGCGAATCCAGCGCCGCCTGGCACGCTGCCTCGTCGCGGCTCGCCTTGACCTGGTTGATCCGCGCCACCTGCGCCTCGCGAACCTTCGTGTTGTCGACCTCCAGCGTTTCGAGCAGGTCCTCGTCCTTCAGCCGATATTTGTTGACGCCCACGATCACATCGTCGCCGCGATCGACGCGCGCCTGGCGCGCGGCGGCCGCTTCCTCGATCATCGCCTTGGGCCAGCCCGCAGCAACAGCCTTTGCCATGCCACCCTCGGCCTCGACCCGGTCGATGATCGCCTGGGCCGCATCGACAAGTTCCTGCGTCAGCGCCTCGACATAATAGGACCCACCCAGCGGATCGACGACATTGCACATGCCGGTCTCTTCCTGGATGATGATCTGCGTGTTGCGCGCGATGCGTGCCGAGAAATCGGTGGGAAGCGCGATGGCCTCGTCGAGCGCGTTGGTGTGAAGACTCTGGGTACCGCCAAGCATCGCTGCCATGGCCTCGATCGTCGTGCGTACGACGTTATTATAGGGGTCCTGCTCTGTCAGCGACACGCCGCTGGTCTGGCAATGGGTCCGCAGCATCTTGGACCGTTCGGACTGCGCGCCGAGCTTGGTCATCGCGCGGTGCCACAGGACGCGCGCAGCGCGCAGTTTGGCTGCCTCCATGAAGAAATTCATGCCGATGGCGAAAAAGAAGGACAATCGGCCCGCAAACTTGTCGATGTCGAGGCCGCTCGCGACGCCATATTTCACATATTCGATACCGTCGGCGATGGTGAAGGCGAGCTCCTGGACCTGCGTCGCCCCCGCCTCCTGCATATGATAACCGGAAATCGAGATGCTGTTGAACTTCGGCATCTCGCGGCTCGTGTAACCGAAAATGTCCGAAATGATCCGCATCGAGGGTTCGGGCGGATAGATATAGGTGTTGCGGACCATGAACTCCTTCAGAATGTCGTTCTGAATGGTCCCGTCGAGCAGCTTGCGATCGACGCCCTGCTCCTCGCCTGCGACGATGAAGAAGGCAAGAATCGGGATCACGGCCCCGTTCATCGTCATGCTGACCGACATCTGGTCGAGCGGAATGCCGTCGAAGAGAATCTTCATGTCCTCGACCGTGTCGATCGCGACGCCCGCCTTGCCGACATCACCGACAACCCGCGGGTGATCGCTGTCATAGCCGCGATGGGTCGCAAGGTCGAAAGCGACGCTCAGCCCCTTTTGCCCCGCCGCAAGGTTCCGGCGATAGAAGGCGTTCGATTCCTCCGCAGTCGAAAAGCCGGCATATTGCCGGATCGTCCACGGCCGCCCGGTATACATCGACGCGCGCACGCCGCGGGTGAACGGCGCAAAGCCGGGAAGCCCGGGATCGCTCCTCACATCTTCGGCGGTATAAAGCGGTTTCACCGCAATCCCCTCCGGGGTGTGCCAGGTCAAATCCTTGCCCTTCACTTCCTTGGCGGCAGCTTCGGCCCATTGGTCGAGTGTGGGTTTGTCGGTCATATTGCGCATCTCTACTCTTTTTTTCGTCGTGGGCGGACGTGATCCTGCACACCGCTTTCCGTCGATAAATGGCGGAAGCCCCGGCTCGGCCCCGGGGCGACGATCAAAGGAAGATCAATGATCCCCCTTCGGCGTCTCCATGATCTCGGTCAGCACCCCGCCCATGTCGCGCGGGTGAACAAAGAAGATCAGCGTGCCGTGCGCCCCGATCCGGGGCTCACCAAGCACGCGCTTGCCGAGCCGCTCGAACCACGACTTCGCGGCATGAACGTCCGGCACTTCGTAGCACATATGATGCTGCCCGCCCGCGGGGTTCTTTTCAAGAAAACCGGCGATCGAGGTGTTTCCCGGCAGCGGCTCGATCAGTTCGATCTGCGTACCGCCAAGCGCGCCATCGGCGCCCGGTGTATCGACGAAGCAGACCTTCACCCCCTGGTCAGGGAGGTCGAACGGCTCATGGATCTTCGTCGCGCCCATCACGTCGCGGTAGAAGACGATGCTGTCGGCGATCGACGGTGTCGCAACGCCGATATGATTGAGACGGCCTAGTTTCATCGCTCCAAATCCCATTGATGCTGCGTATCGGCCGCCTTCGTCACAGATGCTGAGTTGGCGGTGAAGCGGCAAGGTGAAAACTCCCTTGCGAGAGCTTGAGCGCTCCGCGCGGACGGGGAACGCCTAAAGCGGAATGTTATCATGCTTCTTCCAAGGGTTCTCAAGCTGCTTGTTGCGCAATTTGCGCAGCCCCAGCGCGATCCGCTTGCGCGTGTTGTGCGGGTGAATGACCTCGTCGATATAGCCGCGCGAGGCTGCGACGAAGGGATTGGCGAAGCGGTCCTCATATTCCTTCGTGCGCTGCGCGATCTTTTCAGGATCGCCGATATCGGCCCGAAAGATGATCTCGACCGCCCCTTTCGCGCCCATCACCGCGATCTCGGCGGTGGGCCAGGCGTAGTTCAGATCGCCGCGAAGATGCTTTGACGCCATGACGTCATAGGCGCCACCATAGGCTTTGCGCGTGATGACCGTAATCTTGGGTACTGTCGCTTCGGCATAGGCAAAGAGGAGCTTCGCGCCGTGCTTGATGATGCCGTTATATTCTTGCGCGGTGCCGGGCAGGAAACCCGGGACATCGACAAAGGTGATGATCGGAATCTCGAAGGCGTCGCAGAAGCGCACGAAGCGCGCGGCCTTCTTCGACGAGTTGATATCGAGCACACCGGCAAGCACCATCGGCTGGTTCGCAACGATGCCGATCGTGCGCCCCTCGATGCGCCCGAAACCGCAGATGATGTTCGCAGCATGCGCTGGCTGAACCTCGAAAAAATCGCCCTCGTCGACCGTTTTGCGGATCAGCTCGTGCATGTCATAGGGCTGGTTCGCATTGGGCGGGATCAGCGTGTCGAGGCTTTCCTCGGCACGGTCATAAGGATCGCTCGTCGGGCGCACGGGTACGCCGCTGCGATTGTTTTCAGGCAGATAGTCGAAGAAGTCCCGGACGCTGAGCAACGCCTCGATATCATTCTCGAATGCAAGATCGGCAACCGAGCTCTTTGTCGTATGGGTGATCGCGCCGCCGAGCTCTTCCTGCGTGACCACCTCGTTCGTCACCGTTTTCACGACATCGGGGCCGGTCACGAACATATAGCTTGAATCCTTCACCATGAAGATGAAGTCGGTCATTGCCGGGCTGTACACCGCGCCGCCGGCGCACGGTCCCATGATGAGGCTGATCTGCGGCACCACACCCGATGCGAGAACATTCTTCTGAAAGACGTCGGCATAGCCGCCGAGCGATGCCACGCCCTCCTGAATGCGCGCGCCGCCGCTGTCGTTGAGCCCAATGACCGGCGCGCCGACGAGCATCGCCTTTTCCATCACCTTGCAGATCTTCTCGGCGTGCCGCTTCGACAAGGAGCCGCCAAAAACCGTGAAATCCTGGCTGAAGACATAGACAAGTCGGCCGTTGATCGTGCCCGAACCGGTGACGACGCCGTCGCCCGGTATTTTCTGTTCCTGCATCCCGAAATCGACGCAGTCATGCTCGACATAGGTGTCGAGCTCCTCGAACGAACCCTCGTCGAGCAGAACGTCGAGCCGCTCGCGTGCGGTGAGCTTGCCCTTGGCGTGCTGGGCGTCGATGCGCTTCTGTCCGCCCCCGAGAGCAGCAGCGGCGCGGCGGCGTTCCATTTCGGCGATATTGGCGGACATGCAGGCTCTCCACGAAAATGAAGGCCCGCCCATGCCCGCTTCGGTGTTCAAGGGCAAATGCGAATTTGCAAAGTTGCAAAGTCGCGCTTTGCAAATTAGGTTCGCATCGATGCTTCCAACCCGCCTTTACGCTGGACGCCAGCTTCGCGACCTGCGGGCGGCCCGCGCCATTCGCCAGGCCGACTTTGCCGCCCAGCTCGGCATCTCAGCCTCCTATCTCAGCCAGATCGAGCACGACGATCGTCCGCTCACGCCTGGCCTGCTCGACCGCCTGCAACGACTCTTCCCGCTTGAATGGGAGGAAATTGCCGCCGACGCTGGCGACCGCCGCGCCGCCGCCCTACGCGAAGCCGCCGCCGACCCGCTCTTTGCTGCCGCCCCGATGGCACCCGAGCAACTCGAGCGCGCTGCGCTTCAGCAGCCGCAACTCGCCGACCAGTTTGTCGCGCTCCATGCGGCGTATCGCCGCGCCGGGCAGAGGCTCCAGATCATCGACGAGGCGCTGACCGGCGGTACGGCAGAGGGCAGCCGACTGCCGTGGGAGGAGGTTCGCGACTGGTTTCACGACGCGGGCAATTATGTGGATTCCATCGACCGCGCGGCCGAGACGTTGGCAAATGGGCTGCGCGGCCCTGCCCCCTCTCCCCCGATCGAGGCCATCGAGCGGCAACTGCGCGATGCGCTCGGCATCTCGATTGTCTACCAGCAATCGCAGAGCCTGCGCGATTTCGACGCGACGATGCGCCACCTGGTGATCGATCCTTCGCAGCCAGCCGAAAGCCGCCGCTTCCAGCTCGCGCACCAACTCGCCGCCCTCGCCCTCGCCGGCGAAATTGCGGCCGTCGTCGAAGACTCCCCGCTGCGCACGGCTGCGGCGCGTCAGCTTCTTCACGTCGGCCTTGCAAATTACGCGGCGGGCGCAGTGCTCATGCCCTACACCCCCTTCCGCTCGAGCGCGCGCGCCGTTCGCCACGACATCGATCGGCTGCGGCTCGAATACGGGGTCAGCTTCGAGCAGGCGTGCCACCGGCTCTCGACGCTCCAGCGGCCGGGTGCGCGCGGTATTCCCATGTTCTTCTGCCGCGTCGACATGGCGGGCAATATCACCAAGCGGCACAGCGCAACGCGCCTCCAGTTTGCGCGCTTTGGCGGCGCCTGCCCCTTGTGGATCGTTCACGAGGCCGCGGCGATCCCCGACCGCATCCTGTTTCAGCTTGCCGAAACCCCCGACGGACTACGCTATGTGTCGATGGCAAAGGGGCTTGTGAAGCCCTCGGGCAGCTACGCCCGCAGTCCTCGCCGCTACGCTGTCGCACTGGGGTGTGAGGCTCAATATTCTGCCGAGTTCATCTACGCCGACGGTGTCGATGTCGATGCCCCGCACGCCGCTGCGCGCATCGGCCCCTCGTGCCGCATCTGTCCGCGCGATGACTGCGATCAGCGCGCCTTTCCGCCAAGCGATCGGCCGATACTGGTCGACCCCGACCGCCGCGATGTCGTGCCGTACCGGATCGGCTAGCGGGCGATCAGCAGGTCGTCCTGGAGGTTATCATGAAACCAGGATGCGCAAGGCGGTGCTGTCGCCAGCGCGCAAGGCTTTGGAGGCCGCGATCCCACCGAACAAGGTACGGCTCCTGAAAATTGCCCGCCCCCGCACACCCGGGCGGACGATGGGCAAGGCGCCTAGACCTTCACGATAGCGCGGCCGATCAAGTCACGCGCCGTTGCGAGAATTGCCTCCTCCGGCGAGCGCATGGTCCATCCGAGCCGTTCGATCGCATGCCGGCTATCGCCTCCGCGCACATTACCAAGCTCGGCAACGAGTTGCTTGAGTTCGGGCCGCACCAAGGCGAACAGCTTGAGCAGCCAGTCGGGCATCTTCCTCGCAGGAACCCTTCTTGCCTGATCGCCAAGATTGGCCCGCAGGATGTTCGCAACGTCGATCATCTTGAGAAATGGTCCCGAGCAGACAAATCGGTCGTCGCGAATCCCCGGCGCACTCAGCGCGCGATAGTGAAGATCGGCCACGTCGCGCACGTCAATGATGCCGAATCCGATGTCGGGGCACATGGGCACCTTGCCTTCGAGAAGCTGTTTTACGACTTCGATCGACGTTGAGAGATCGTCCGACAGCAAAGGTCCGAAGACCGCAGCCGGGTTCACCGAGGCAAATTCGATCTCGGGAGCCTCGCTCCTGGCCCACTCTCGGGCAGATCGTTCAGCAACGGTCTTTGATCGCGGATAAGGCATCACCTTGGGATCATCGAGATTGGTCCAGTCCGCCTCGTCGTAAAGATCGCGGCCTTTGCCGTGCCCATAAGCGATCGCCGCCATCGAAGAGGTGAGGACAAAGCGCTGCACCCCCGCCGCCTTCGCAAAGCGCAGCGCACGCAAGGCCCCTTCGCGCGCCGGGACCACCAACGCGTCGGCATCGCTTGGAACATCGATCGGAAAGGGCGACGCGACGTGCGCTACATGGCTGCACCCCGCCATCGCCTCGGCCCACCCCGCATCATGTTCCAGGTCGGCAGCGAAGAAGCGCAGCCTGCTGTCGTCGACTTGCAGCCAGCCTCGCACCTCGGCCTCGCGCGCCAGGCTGCGAACCGTGGTGTGGACCTGCCAACCATTCTCGATCAGTTGTCGGATCAGGAAGCCGGCGATATAGCCGCTGCCTCCTGTGACCAGAACCGTGTCCGCCATACGCCCTCCCCCGATTGCATCGCGGGAATTTAGCAGGCCGCGTTCGCTCGCGATAGTCAGGGATCGGGGACGACGCCTCGGGGCGGGCCCTCCTTATTTCAGCAGCACAAGCTCCTCGGCCATGCTCGGGTGCAACGCAACCGTCGCGTCGAAATCCGCCTTGGTCAATCCCGCCTTCACCGCGACGGCCGCCGCCTGCAATATTTCGGGCGCATCGGGGCCGATCATGTGGAGGCCGACAACCTGATCGGTCGCCTCATTGACCACCATCTTGTAGAGTGCGCGCTCGTTGCGGCCGGCAAGGACGTTCTTCATGGCGCGAAAATCGCTCGTATAGACGCGGATAGATCCCAACCTATTGCGCGCCTCGGCCTCGGTCATTCCGACCGCGCCGATCGGCGGGTGGCTAAAAACCGCGCTTGGTACATTTGAATAATCGACAGCGGTCGGCTTGCCGCCAAAGACGCTGTCGGCAAAGGCCTGACCTTCGCGGATCGCAACGGGGGTGAGCTGGATGCGGTTGGTGACGTCCCCCACCGCATAGATGCTCTCGACCGACGACTGGTTGGTCTCATCGACTTTCACCGCGCCATTCCGATCGAGCTCGACGCCCACTTCTTCAAGGCCCAGCCCCCTGGTGTTGGGCACGCGCCCGGTCGCCACCAGCACTGCGTCAGCGGGAATTGGCTCGCAATTTTCAAGATGGACGAGGAGCGAGCCGTCCGCCTGCTTCTCGATCGACTGAAAGGGCGCGTTGAAGCGGAACTCGATGCCCTTGGTCATGGAAATCTGGAGCAGGCGGTCACGGATCTGCTCGTCATAGCCGCGCAGGATTGCGTCGCCGCGGTTGACGATCGTCACTTTGCTGCCGAACTCGTTGAAGATTCCGGCAAACTCGTTGGCGATATAGCCGCCGCCGGCGATCACGATACGCTTGGGAAATTCTTGCAAATGAAACACCTCGTTCGAGGTGATCGCATGCTCGCTGCCAGGGAACTCCGGCACAAAAGGCCATCCCCCCGTCGCGATCAATATGCGTTCGGCGGTCAACTCCTGCCCGTCGGCGAGCCGGACCTTCTGCGGGCCGACAAGGGTAGCGCGCGTCTTGAACAGCGCCACCTTGTGATTGTCGAGCGTCTGGCCATAGAGACCTTCAAGCCGGCTTACCTCGGCGAGGACATTGTCGCGCAGCCGTGCCCAGTCAAAGCGGCAGTCAGGGACGTCCCAGCCGAACTGCCGGGCATCATGGATGTCTTCGGCAAAATGCGCGCCATAAACGAGCAGTTTCTTGGGCACGCAGCCCCGAATAACGCAGGTTCCCCCGACCCGATGCTCCTCCGCCACTGCCACGCGCGCACCGTGGGAAGCGGCAACGCGCGACGCACGCACGCCGCCTGAACCCGCGCCGATGACGAACAGATCAAAGTCGAATTTGGACATGGAGGACCCCTAGAGCTGGCGGCGTGTCGTTCGCCGCCGCGGCCTATTTGGTTACGCGGGCGCGCAATTCCAATCGATTTTTACGCTCGAGAAAAACCAAAGCCGCATCAATCTCCGAACGCAGCGTGCATGAGCGCCTGTGTCGCGGGGTCGAACTCCATCGACCCTTCGGCAAGCCCCTTTGCCATTTCCTTGCCGAGCTCGACCCCGAACTGATCGAACGGATTGATGCCGAGCAGGACGGCGTTGGCGAAGACGCGGTGCTCGAAAAAGGCGATCAATGCGCCCAGACTGCGCGGATTGACCTGGTCGAGGAGGATGGTCGTCGAGGGACGATTGCCCGGATAATGGCGCGCACCGTCCTCGCTCGCGCGCCCCGCCATCAGCGCCGCGCCCTGCGCGATGCAATTGCCCAGCAGCGTCTCGTGATGCGCATCATCGAGCAGATGGTCGGGCTCGCGCGCCACGATGAACTCGACGGGGGTGAGGTGCGTGCCCTGATGGAGGAGCTGAAACACCGCATGCTGCGCATCGGTGCCGACCCCGCCCCAGGTGATCGGCGCGCTGGCCCGGCCGAGCGGAGCGCCGTCCAGCGTCACCGATTTGCCATTCGATTCCATTTCGAGCTGCTGGAGATAGTCGGGAAGCAGCCGCAGCCGCTCGTCATAGGCGAAGACCGCCCGTGTCTGGCAGCCCAGGCGATTGGCATAGACCTGATCGACGAAGGCCGCGAGCAGGCATATATTGTCGGCGCCCTCGGCCAGGCGGAAATGCCGGTCCATTTCGGCCGCACCCTCGAGGAGATCGGCAAAGGCGTCCCAGCCCAGCGCGAGAGCCGCAGGAAATCCAATCGACGACCAGAGCGAATAGCGTCCCCCCACCGTTTCGCTGAAAGGCAGGATACGTGTTTCGTCGATCCCCCACTCCATCGCCTTTTCGGGATGGGCCGTGAGCGCAATGAAGCGGCCAAGCGCATCCTCGATGCCTGCCTCTTCGAGCCATTGCAGCGCCGAGGCCGCATTGAGCAGGGTTTCGGTCGTCGTGAAGGTCTTCGACGCGACGGCAACCAGCGTATGCTCGGGACTGAACCTGCCGAAAGCCTCGCTCAGCGCCGCGCCGTCGACATTCGATACCACGGCAACGTCGTAGCGGCTGCCATGGCGGCCAAGCGCGTCCACGAGCAGGTCGGGACCGAGCGCTGAT
The DNA here is from genome assembly GCF_001278035.1 of Sphingopyxis sp. 113P3. Lineage (NCBI taxonomy): Bacteria > Pseudomonadati > Pseudomonadota > Alphaproteobacteria > Sphingomonadales > Sphingopyxidaceae > Sphingopyxis > Sphingopyxis sp. 113P3. The sequence goes on along the minus strand of NZ_CP009452.1, from coordinate 2,325,558 downwards.
CCACCGATGCCGATGTGGAGGAGGTGGCGGATCTCGCCGAATGCACCCGCCTCGATTGCGTCGACGAGCATCCGCATCCGCTGGTGCAAAATCTGGGCGCGATGAACCGGGTCAGGCGCGCCCTCGCCGCGCTCCGCACTATGTTCCGCTGCGCGGCCTTCGCTCGGGTTGGCGATACCGCCCGAAAAAAGCGTCTTGCGCCTGCCGGCAAAATCCTGCGCTTCGGCGAGGCCCAAAAGGGCAGCGATCGCGGCCTCGTCGAGATGGGTCTTGGCGAAATCGAAACGGATATCGGCGACGCTGCGCACGAGGAGCTGCAGGCGGGCTTCGGGATCGGCGGCAACGAGGTCGGCGAGCGTCCGTGGCTCCCAATCGGCAAGCGCTTTCCAGGCGTCGGCGGCGGTGGTCATCACAATTCCTCTGATTTTCGTTCGCGTCGAGCGAAGAGAGTTGAAAAGCGCTTCTTCCATAGGCCCGCGGCCACCGCTGCGCCAGCGTCATCCGCCGTTATTCGCTTGACGTGCAGACCTATTCGTCGCCAATGCGCGGCATGACCGACGCCAGCGTTACTGCCGATAACTCGCCCGACACCGACCCCAAAGCGACGCCGCCGATGTCGGCGAAGGAAGAGGCCGTCGATACGGTTCGCTTCCTCGCCTTGCTCGCGGTGGCGGTCCTCATCTTTCGCAGTTTTTTTCTCTCGCCCTTCAATATCCCTTCTGAATCGATGCAGCCGCGGCTGTTGATCGGCGACTATCTGCTCGTCAACAAGATGGCCTATGGCTATTCGAGATACAGCCTGCCGTTCAGCATTCCGCTGATCCCGGGGCATCTCTTCGCCCGCACGCCCGAACGCGGTGACGTTGTCGTGTTCAAGGCGCCGCCGCAGAACAGGGACGACTGGATCAAACGCGTTATCGGGCTGCCCGGCGACACGGTCCAGGTGCGCGACGGCACCGTGTGGATCAATGGCGAGCCCTTGAAACGCGAACCGATGGCCGATTTTGTCATTCCCGTCACCGAAAACATGATCGAGGCCGCGCGCGCGAACAACGCGCTTCCCTGCTACCAGATGCAGTTCGAGGAAGTCGGCCCTGACGGCAAGCGCCAGTGCCGCTACAAACAGTTCAAGGAAACCATGCCGAACGGCAAGAGCTATGCCGTTCTCGACATTGTAGACCTGCCGGTCGACAATACCGTGCCCTATACGGTTCCCAAGGACAGCGTCTTCCTGATGGGCGACAACCGCGATCGCAGCGCCGACAGCCGGGTCCCCATGGAAGAGGGCGGCCTTGGCGGCGCGGTTCCCATGAAGAATCTCGTGGGCCACGCGCTTGTCGGCATGTTTTCAACCGATGGTTCGGCACGATGGATCAACCCGGTCAGCTGGTTCACGGCCGCGCGGTGGGAGCGCATCGGGGAAGGATTTTGAGCGCGGGCGCGTCATTCGAGACCATCGCCGCCCTCACCGGGGCTGCCCCTCGCGACCTTGCGCTCTATCACGAGGCTCTGACCCACGGCAGCAGCGGCGCAGGCGATTATCAGCGGCTCGAGTTTCTCGGCGACCGGGTGCTTGGACTGGTTATCGCGTCGGAATTGTTCCGCCGCTTCCCCAAGGCGACCGAAGGAGAGCTCTCCTCTCGCCTTCACGCGCTCGCCTCTGGTGAAACCTGCGCGCGCATCGCACAAGGCCTCGACCTCAACGCACATGTCCGCTTCGGGGCGCAAGCGATCGGAGACGGGGGACGAAAGAGCGACAATATTGCCGCCGACGTCGTTGAGGCGCTGATCGGCGCGCTGTGGCTCGACCTTGGCGAAGAAGCAGCGCGCGCCTTCATCCTCCGGCACTGGGGCGAGATGATCGAGGGGCAGCTCGCAGCGCCGAAGCATCCCAAGGCCGCGCTTCAGGAATGGGCGCTCGCCCGCAAGCGGCGGCCGCCCGAATACCGGATGGTGCAGCGCGATGGTCCCGATCATGCCCCACGCTTCCGCGTTGCGGTGAGCATCGGCAAACTCGCCGAAGCGGAAGGCGAAGGCGCCTCGAAGCAGGCGGCGGAGAAAAATGCCGCCGCGGCCCTGCTCGCGCGGCTTGCAGAGGAAGACACGAAATGACTCAGCGCTGCGGCTTCGTCGCCGTCGTCGGTGCTCCCAATGCCGGGAAATCGACTCTCGTCAACGCGCTTGTCGGTCAGAAGGTCGCGATCGTCAGCCCCAAGGCGCAGACGACGCGCACGCGGCTGATGGGGGTCGCGATGGAAGGCGAGGCGCAGATCATCCTGATCGACACGCCAGGCATATTTGCGCCGACCCGCCGGCTCGATCGCGCGATGGTCGCAGCCGCCTGGGGCAGTCTTGAAGAGGCCGAGGCGATCCTCGTGATGGTCGATGCCGCGGCGAAACGGACGGGTCGCGTCGAACGCGTACTCGAGGGCGTGGCGAACCGACCCGAGAAGAAATATCTCGTCCTCAACAAGGTCGACCTGACCAAGAAGGACAAGCTGCTCGCCATCGCGATCGAACTCAATGCGAAAGTCCAGTTCGACGAAACCTTCTTCATCGCGGCGAGCAGCGGCGACGGCGTGCCCGATCTCAAGGCCCATCTTGCCGGGCTGATGCCCGAGGGTCCGTGGCATTTCCCGGAGGATGAAGTGAGCGACGCGCCCGAGCGGATGCTTGCCGCCGAGATCACGCGCGAACAGCTCTACCGGCAACTCCACGAGGAACTGCCCTACCAGTCGACCGTCGAAACCGAACTTTTCAGGACCCGCCCCGACGGCAGCGCCGAAATCCATCAGCAGATCTATGTCGCGCGCGAAAATCAACGCGCGATCGTGCTCGGCAAGGGCGGCAGCCGCATCAAGGAAATCGGCGCGCGCGCGCGCGCCGAACTCAGCGAATTGATGGGCCGGAAGGTCCACCTCTTCCTCCATGTCAAGGTCAAGGAAAACTGGGACGAAGACCGAGGCGTCTATCGCGACATGGGGCTCGACTGGGTCGATTGACCGAAGGCATGGCGCGCGCGCACCTTGACGGCCCTGCTCACCGCATTTGCGTCGCGCTCCGGCAATTGGGAGCCTATTTCGTCATCGGAGGAGCGCTTGTGCTTTCGGCGCTCTGGGGACTCTTCCTGACGACGGGCGAGGATCACCGGATCATGGGAACCGTGGTTCGCATCGAACAGACCGGCACCAGATCCCTGAGCGCCCGGGCCGTGGTGCGCCTCAATGACGGCCAGGTCACGGTCGCGCTGCCATCAAGAACCAGCTGCCGCACCGGCTCGGCGATCGAGCTGATACGCCGCGACAATAAGGCCGGCAGGAGCTTCCGCGCCGCTCTTGCGGCCTGCCGGGAACAGGTCCGCGGCCAGCCATTGGGCGGCAAATGAGCGGCCAAGTGAGCGGGCAAGCACGGCACGCGCTTTGCCGATGCCGCCGGGAACAAGCAGCAGACCTGCGCGCGCAGCATCGAGGGCGCTCCGCCGCGCATCTTCCGGGATGGCGCGAAAATCGCCGTGGCGGCGCTTTACCCCGTCACTTTTCCTTCGCCGCTGCCTTTTTCTTGGCTGGCGCCTTCTTCGCTGCGGCCTTCTTTTTCGGCGCCGCCTTCTTCTTGCCCTTCGCTGGCCCCTTGGCCGCGCGGGCGTCGATCAGCGCGGTGGCCTCCTCGGCGGTCAATGTTGCGGGGTCCGCCGTCTTCGGCAAGGTCGCGTTGGTCGTCCCGTCGGTCACATAGGGACCAAACCGCCCCTCCATCAGTTTCATCTCGCCGCCGCTTGTGGGATGCGGGCCGAAGGTCTGAAGCGGCTCCGCCTTCACGCGCCCACGGCCCCCGCCATTGGCCGCATCGGCGATACGCGCGACCGCGGCATTCATGCCAATCTCGAAGATTTCGGCCGTGCCGGTGAGCTTTGCATATTTGCCGTCGTGAAGCAGATAGGGACCATAGCGCCCGAGGCCCGCCATGATCGGCTTTCCGCTCTCGGGGTGCACCCCGACCTCGCGCGGCAGACTCAGAAGCCGCAGCGCATAATCGAGGTCGAAATCTTCGGCCGGTATATCCTTCGGAATCGACGAGCGTTTCGCCTCCTTGCCCTCGCCGAGTTGGATATAGGGGCCGAAACGCCCACTCCGCTTCGTCACTTCAAGCCCGCTTTCGGGATCGGTCCCCAGTGATTCAGGGCCGCTGTCGCCTCCATTCTCGCTCCCGCCCGGCTGCGCAAATTTCCGGGTATATTTGCAATCGGGATAGTTGCTGCACGCGATGAAGGGCCCAAAGCGCCCGCCACGCAGCGCCAGGCGCCCGCTGCCGCAATTGGGGCAGAGGCGCGGGTCGCTGCCGTCACCCTTGTCAGGAAAGAGATAGGGACCGAGAAATTCGTCCAGCGCTGCGGTGATCTCCGAAGGCTTCTGCTCCATCACCTCGCCCGTGCGCGGCTTGAAGTCGCGCCAGAAGCGGTCAAGCACTGCCTGCCACTGCGCACGTCCCCCCGAGACGTCGTCAAGCTCTTCCTCAAGCTCCGCGGTGAAATCATAGCCGACGTAGCGGGTGAAGAAGCGTTCGAGGAATGCCGTCAGAAGTCGGCCGCTTTCCTCGGGAATAAAACGGTTCTTCTCAACCGTTACATAGTTTCGGTCCTTGAGCACCTGGAGAATTGAGGCATAGGTCGAGGGACGCCCGATGCCGAGTTCCTCCATTTTCTTGACGAGGCTCGCCTCCGAATAGCGCGGCGGCGGCTGCGTCTCGTGGCTCTCGACCTCGACCCCCGTCCTGGCGGGCGCATCGCCCTTTGTCATCGCAGGGAGCAGGCGCGCATCATCCTCGTCGCTGCTGTCGTCGCGGCCTTCGTCGTAAAGCGCGAGGAAGCCCGGAAATTTGACCACTTGCCCGGTTGCGCGCAGCATCGTCTTGCCGGTGCCATCGGAAAGGTCAACGCTCGTCCGCTCAAGCCGCGCCGAAGCCATCTGGCTTGCGAGCGCGCGCTTCCAGATGAGTTCATAAAGGCGCGCATGGTCGCCGCTGCCGGCCTTGTCCTTGGCAAAATCCGTTGGGCGGATCGCCTCGTGGGCCTCCTGCGCATTCTTCGCCTTGGTCTGATACTGGCGCGGCTTGTCAGGCACATAGCCCCCGTCGTAGCGGTCGGCGATCGCCCGGCGCGCTGCACTGATTGCGCTGCCATCCATCTGGACCCCGTCGGTTCGCATGTAGGTGATCGCGCCGTCTTCGTAGAGATTCTGGGCAATCCGCATCGTATGGCTCGCCGAAAAGCCGAGTTTGCGCGCCGCCTCCTGCTGGAGAGTGGAGGTGGTGAAGGGCGGTGGCGGGTTGCGGGTCAGCGGCTTGGTCTCGACCGCATCGACGGTAAAATGGCCCGCCTTCACATCGGCTTCGGCGGCCCGCGCGTCGGCTTCGGTCCCGATCGAGAGCCGCTCGATCTTCTCGCCGCGCCAGCGCGCGAGGCGCGCCTTGAAGGGCGTGCCGTCCATTTCGAAGAGACCGGTGACCGACCAATATTGCTGCGCGACAAAAGCTTCGATCTCGCGTTCGCGCTCGACAACCAGCCGTAGTGCAACCGACTGGACACGCCCTGCCGACTTCGCGCCGGGCAGTTTGCGCCAAAGCACGGGCGACAGGGTGAAACCCACCAGATAATCCAGCGCGCGGCGGGCGCGATAGGCGTCGATCAGGTCATCATCGAGCCCGCGCGGATGCGCCATGGCGTCGGTTACTGCCTGCTTGGTGATCGCGTTGAAGGTGACGCGGTCGACGGCGGCGGGCAGCGCTTTTTTCTGACGCAGCAGCTCTTGAACATGCCAGCTGATCGCCTCGCCCTCTCGATCAGGGTCGGTTGCGAGGATCAGGCGCTCGGCCTGCTTTGCAGCATCCGAAATCTCCTTGAGCCGCTTCGCCTTGTCGGGATAGAGCTGCCACTGCATGGCAAAGCCGTCATCGGGGTCGACCGAACCGTCCTTGGGGGGCAAATCGCGCACGTGGCCATAGGAGGCCAGCACCTTGAAATCGCGACCCAGATACTTCTCGATCGTCTTCGCCTTCGCAGGCGACTCCACAATCACCAATTGCATGGAAAATTCGTTCCCCGAAAACTCTTACGTACGTACGCGCGAGGGTGGCGGGCGCTCCCGCCCTCCGTCAAGCGGATTTAGGGAGCGCCCGCGCCGGGGTCAACGCAGCGCGCTCAATCGGCCGAGCAGCATCTCGCTTGCAAGGCTCGCCGCTTTCGCCGCTCCATCCTCATAGTTGCCGGTCTTGGCCGTAAAGGCGAACTTGCGCGCCTTTCCGAAGCGCAGGCCGCCGAAGCCCATGACCGCGGCGACGCCGCCCGCGACATTCGCTCCTGATTGCAGCGCCTTGTCGGTCCCGCTCGTCGCATCGCTCTTTTCGATGAACTCGCCCTCGACCGCGACGGGGGCCTTGACGGTGATCACCGACTGCTTGCCACTCGGCGCGATCAGGGTCATTCGTGAATAGTCGGCGCTTACCGACAGCGCGCTGTTCACCTGCAGCCCCCCGAAGCTGAAGGCGCCTGGGCGCTTCTGCTGTGAAAAGTCGATCAGGTAGACAACGTCGATGACCCCAACCCCGGCCTCCCTTGCATAGTTGGCGAGCGCCATGCTCGCCTGTCCGGCGGACATGTTGATCCCCATGCTGCTCATTCCCGATCCCATGAAATCTCCCGGAATCATCAGCAGGGACGGCAGCGCCGAGGGTTTGAAATAGGTGGCTTTGCCCTTGCTGCCCTTTTCGAGCGCGATATTGATGTCGAGCGGGACCTCCTGGGACTTGGTCTTGGCGAGCGCCGTGTGACCAAAGAGCTGGTCAGCGGGATGGACTTCATATCCGCCCGCCGTCAGCTGGTTCACAAAATCGGTATAAGCCGCGTCGGTCACCGCCTGCATCATCTCGGGTGTGACGCCCACGAGTTCGCTCTTCGCCTTCGTGGTTCCACCGAACGCCCCCATCAAACCGCCGCTGGTCGCGGTGCGGTCGATCGATTCAAAGATGAAACCGACATTGAAAGCGCCGATGGCAACAGCGGTGACGCCCTTCGCATTGACGGCCCCCGATATCTTGACGGGTTCCTGGTCCTTCGCGACGACAGCAACGGGTTGAGCCAGCAACGCCGCGATCGCGGCTGCCGACAGCAATGTCTTCATGACTATTACCCTCCGACCCCTCCCCCCGCCAGTCGACCCCACCGACCGGAGAGAAAGGCTAATCGAAGCAACCCACAGCCTGCGCATCGGGCAGATGCAAAGGCAAGTCAATCCTTACTGATTGTCCCAGCGAAAGCCCGCGGGCAGGATGCACCTTCCGGCGTCATACTCGCCGACACGCCGGATAACTTCCTGATCCTCGGGCTCGATCCGTCGACCGCTGATCTGGCTGTCGATGACGCGGCGAACAAGGGCGTCGAGACGAGTGACGAGGTAGCAATCGATGGCGGGCGCCGCGTGCGGATTGCCAACGCCGCTGTCGTCGGTGAGGAAGAGATAGCGCGACTGGGTCACCGCCGCCATCGCGCGCATGGCATATTCGGCCTCGTCAGCAACGCCCGACGCTGCAACGGGCGTGATGTGGATACGCCTCGCACGTGCGGCCTCGGCCGCGGCCCAGGTCCGGGCGAAGAGTTCGTCGTGCGGCGGGGCATCAGCGACGAGGAGCAGCGACTTCACGGCATCTGGCCGCCAATTCTGGCCCACGGCACGGATCAGCGCTTGGTCCATAGCCTCCGGATAATCACCGCCGCCGCTGGCATATTGCTGGGCGAGCACGCCCTGCGCGCGTCCGATGTCCCGATCGAAAGCGATCGTCCGCGTTATATAGTCATCGCCAAGATCGCGGTAGAAGACGAAGCCGATGCGGATATCGAGATCGCGGTGCTTCGCAGTTATTGCAGCGATGATCGATCGGATTTCGGCCTGCAGATAGGCGATCTCGTCTCCCATGCTCCCCGTCGTATCGACGACCAGCATCAGGTCGAGCTTCGTCACGCGCGTTGCCATCTGGTTGGCGGTCAGTCCGACAAGCTGCCCGCCCGGGGCATTCGATACAAAGACGGGGCGCGTCTCTGCGATCGTCCGTCCTCCCCGCCGCGCGGACACGGTAATCCTCTCGCTCAGCCGGTCGAGTCCCGGGAAGAAGACGACGCTACCATCGGTGTGCGTTGCAAGCGCAAGGCTGTTGCCATCGCTGCACGTCACGGTCACCTCGGCAAAGGGGATCGGCTGACCATTGCGGTCGCTCACCTTCACCCTCACCACCCGCATCGTGTCGACGCGCGGCAGCGCGCGAATTTTCTGACCGAGATTGCTGCGGTTCACATAAGCGGCATAGAGCTCGGGATTGAGCAGATCATCATGCTCGCCCGCGGTGAGAATGCCGGATTGCGGTTGCGGCTGAGGCCGCGGGTGCGGCCAGGGGCGCACAACCGCGCGGGCAGCCTCGGAAGGGCCGCCAGACGATGCCGTATCCGAAGGCGCTGGCGCCGCCATCGCGCGCTCTTCAGTGACGGGCGTTTCGGTGACGATGACGTCTCTGCCCGGTGCCGCGGACGCGGTGGGCACGGGCGGAGCGGGCGGGGGCGGCGGCGCCGCAGGCACCGCGTCATAAGTCCGTTCGCGGCCGCGCTCGCCCGCGGATCGCTGTTGCTGCTGTGACGCTTCAGGCCCGAGGCGCGGCAGGGGGTCAGCGCTACGGCAAAAGCCCTCACGCTGCCCCGCGGGCTGCGCCTGCGCCGTGACCTGGGGAAGAGGCGCTGGAGCAACTCCAACGAGCGCGGCCATCATCACCCCCGTCAGAAACCGGCTTCGCATCGACCATCTCCCCGCATGTGATACAATATCATCAGCCTGTCGCTCGGCTGCTGAACCGTGGCTGAACCGCGGCGAACACGATGACGGTCGGTGTGATGCCCCAAGTGGCAAACCCAGCAACGCTCGCCGATGCGCCGCCCGATACCGCTGCAGCCAAATGTCTTCGAGCCGAAAGGGGTCTTCGATCTCACCCCCACGCATCTTGATGGGAACGCCTTGCAATCCTGTTACAGGTGTCGCTCACCTGCCGTGCATCGACAAGGCGAACCCGCACCTGACCGGCGTCAGGCAGCGCCCGTCTTCTTACCCACGCGGGGTTCGGTTCCCGCGCGTAGCCGGGCAATATTCTCGCGGTGCCGCCACAGAAGGAGGACGGCGAGCCCGGCGAGTCCGACCGCATAGACGGGAAAACCGAACGCAAGCGCGGCAAGGGGCGCCGATACGGCCCCCGTCATTCCGCCGAGCGACGAAATGCGGCTCGCGAGCACCGTCCCGAGCCAGACGGCGGCAAAAACCGCACCGACCAGCCAGGCGAGCGCCAGCGCGAGGCCGAGCATCGTTGCGACGCCCTTGCCGCCGCGAAAGTTGAGCCAGACTGGATAGCAATGCCCGATCACCGCCGCTGCGCCCGCAATCATGGCGCCGTGATCGCCAAGTTCCGGCAGCCAGTGCCGCGCAAGCAGAACCGCCACCGCCCCTTTTGCCCCGTCGAGGAGCAGCGTCGCCGCCGCCAGGCTCTTTCGCCCGGTGCGCAGGACATTCGTCGCGCCGATATTCCCGGAACCGATCTGCCTCAGGTCGCCCGCTCCGAAGGCGCGCGTCAGAAGAACGCCAAAGGGGATCGAACCGAGCAGATAGCCTGCAGCGACCAGCAAAAATATCGTCATCCCTCTTCCCCTGTTCGCGTTGCGCGCCAATGTGGCGATACCGGGCGGCGCAATCAACGGGTTCGATTGGAAGGCTCGCCAAAATCGACCAACCGATTGAGCCGCGGCGCCGCGCCTGCTACGCGGTTCGCCATGCACGCCCCCTCCCCCGACGCCCCGATCCTCTTTTTCGACAGCGGCCTCGGCGGGCTCACAGTGCTCGGGCCCACACGCGCGCTGCTGCCTACCGCGCCCATCGTCTATGCTGCCGACTACGCCGGGCTCCCCTATGGCAAGAAAAGCGACGAGGAACTCGCCGCGCGCGTCCCGGCGCTGCTTGGGCGGCTGGTCGAGCGCTATCAGCCTCGGCTCGCGGTCATAGCCTGCAACACCGCCTCCACCATCGCGCTTCCACATGTCCGCGCCGCGCTCGATCTTCCCATTGTGGGCACGGTGCCCGCAATCAAGCCTGCCGCGGAAATGACGACAAGCGGTGTGATCGGTGTCCTTGGGACCGAGGCCACGGTGCGCCAGCCCTATGTCGACGATCTGAGCGCGCGCTTCGCGGCCGGCAAGACGGTGCTGCGACATGGAAGTCCTGGTCTCGTCACCGCCGCAGAGGCCAAGCTTCATGGCCTTCCCGTCGCCCCCGGGGCCGTTCGCGATGCTATTGCCGGGCTTCGCGACCAGCCGCTTGGCGATGCGATCGACGTCATCGTTCTTGCCTGCACGCATTTCCCGTTGCTGCGAGACGAACTGCAGGCGCTTGCCGGTCCCGATGTCGCGCTCATCGACGGCGCCGCCGGCATTGCGCGGCGTATCGCCTCGCTCACCCAAGGCCAGCGCTGGCCTGCAGAGGCAGGACCCGGGATCGCCGCCTTCACCCAGAGCAAAGCCGCACCGCCACCATCGCTGAGCGCGCTCGCACCCTATGGCATCGGGCATATTGAGACAATTTGACCTACCCATTGCGAATCGTTCGCACTGGATTCGGGTGGATTTTGGGGTTATCGCCCCGCCAAACACCGTCGCCGGAGGGGGCGGCGCACGCCGACCAACCCGCGGGGCTATAGCAGTGAATTACGACGACATCTTCGCCCGGGCCATTGACCGCCTTCACGAGGAAGGGCGCTACCGCGTCTTCATCGACATCTTGCGCAACAAGGGTGCCTTTCCCAACGCGCGCTGCTTTGCCGGCCACAACGGACCCAAGCCGATTACCGTCTGGTGTTCTAACGACTATCTGTCGATGGGCCAGCATCCCAAGGTCATCGCGGCGATGGAAGAGGCTCTGCACGACGTCGGCGCGGGCGCTGGCGGCACGCGCAACATCGCGGGCAATACCCATTATCACGTCGATCTCGAGGCTGAGCTTGCCGATCTTCACGGCAAGGAGGGCGCCTTGCTCTTCACCTCCGGCTATATTTCGAACGAAGCAACGCTCGGCACGCTCGGCAAGCTGCTGCCGAACTGCATCATCTATTCGGATGAGCTCAATCACGCCTCGATGATCGCGGGCATCCGCAATTCGGGCTGCGAGAAGCGCGTGTGGCGTCACAATGACCTTGCTCATCTGGAGGAACTGCTTGCCGCCGACGATCCGCAGGCGGCAAAGGTCATCGCCTTCGAGAGCGTCTATTCGATGGATGGCGACATCGCTCCCATCCACGCCATCTGCGACCTCGCTGCGAAGTATAACGCCCTGACCTATTGCGATGAGGTGCACGCGGTTGGCATGTACGGCCCGCGCGGAGGCGGCATAACCGATCGCGACGAGGCCGCGCACCGCGTCGACATCATCGAGGGAACGCTCGGCAAGGCATTCGGCGTCATGGGCGGCTATATCGCGGCTGACAAGAATATCATCGACGTCATTCGCAGCTACGCGCCCGGCTTCATTTTCACCACCAGTCTGTCGCCGGTGCTCGTCGCTGGCGTGCTTGCAAGCGTGCGCCACCTCAAGCAGTCGAGCGTGGAGCGCGACGCTCAGCAGGCAGCGGCTGCTTTCCTCAAGCAGAGCTTTCGAGATGCGGGCCTGCCCGTAATGAATTCGACCACGCACATCGTTCCGCTGATGGTCGGCGATCCGGTGCGCGCGAAAAAGATCAGCGACATACTCCTCGCCGAATATGGCGTCTATGTGCAGCCGATCAATTTCCCGACCGTTCCGCGCGGTACCGAACGCCTGCGCTTCACGCCAGGACCCACGCATGACGAAGCCATGATGCGCGACCTGACAGCCGCGCTAGTCGAGATCTGGGACCGTCTCGACCTCGAACTTCAAAAAGCGGCTTAAGCGCGGGCCCTTGGACGATCCGGGCACCACCGTGGTGCACGGACGACCCGGGCTGGCCGCCGCTCATTCTGCGTCGTCGGCCTCCTCCTTCGGGCCTGCCGCGTCCATCGCCTTCAGTATATCATCAGGCGCTGCCTTCGCCTCGAACAGCGCGGCGATTTTCGACAGCCTTTCATTTCGCGAGGCGTGCGGGTTGAAGAGGACGGGGGCGAGAACCTTCTGCGCCAGCGCAATATCCTTTTCGATCACCAGCTGGCGCCCTACCCGCATGCGGATCTCCGAGGATTGGGGAACCAGTTCGATCGCGCGCATGATCGCGGTGACCGCGTCCTTGCGCGGCGCCTCCCCTGCCTGCGCGAAACTATCATAGTAGAGGACGAGCGGCAGCGCGAAATCTGGGTCGGCATGGTTTGCCTTGATGAACCAGGATCGCGCCGCTGCCCAATCCTTCGCCTCCTTGCTTTCCGCGGCGCGCCGCGCAAGGATGCGCCCTTTGTAGATCATCGCCGGCACCATCTTGGGGTCGAGCGCAATCGCGCGATCGGCGGCCGCCTCCGCTTCGACGTCATTTTTGGCATCGAACTCGATCTCGGCCATGGTGCGCTGCACGAAGGCGTCATTCGGATAAAGGGCCGCCACGGGGCGGGCTTCGGCCACCAGGGCCGCCGCCATCTTCTCGGTCACACCGCGCTCAGAGCGAATGCGATAGGGCATGATCGCCGCTGCGCCAGGCGATAGCTCGGTTATTTCGATCTTGCCCGTGCGGAGCTTCTCGGCAGGAATGGTGAATACTTTCATCCCGCGCGTGCGGCGATAGCGTTCAAGATCCTGATCAAGCTTGCCCAGGTCTCCGAAGACCGCTCTTGCAGCCTCGGCCCATGGCTCACCCTTGTTGATCCGCGCTATATATTGGACCAATTGACCATCGCGTTCGCCGCCGAGCAAAAGATAATGGGTCATCAGCCAGCCGGACGCGTAAAGCTGGCTTTCGTCGAACACCGAAAGCTTCTTCGTGTCGGAGGCCAGCAATTCCGACGCACGCATGCGGCTGAAGGCGGTCAAGGCGTAGGAGCGGTCCTCGTTCGGCATGCCGATCGTGATGCTGCCGTCCCGGTTGAGGCGGCTCACCATGAAGAATTCGGCCATCCCTTCCGAGAGCCAGCGCGGATAATATTCGGTCGCGCTGCTCAACAACAGGTGATGAGCATATTCATGAAACATCACGGCCTGCGCAGAAAGATCGTCGCTCGACATGTCGGCGGGCATGAAGGCACGCGATCCTTCAAAGGAGGGAAGATAAAATCCCCCGACCGTGGAGCCGCTTCGACCGCCCGTATAAAGCCTGCGCAGATCGCTGAGGCTCGGCAGCAGATAGACGTTGACCCGGTTCCGGCTCGAAGCGCCCGTTTCGGGCTGGCCCGTAATGAGCCGCAGCGCACTATCATAATGTTCAAGACGTTCCGCGTAATCGCGCAGCTTGCTCGCGCTGACGTCGCCATAGACGAGGAAATGCGCGCTACTGGCCACACGCCATTCCGCCTGTGCCGGCGCCCCCATACAGAGTGGAATCGCCAGCATGAGGATATAGAAAAGACGGTGTAGACGCATGATTTCCCCCGGGAATAGCAGGGAGCCAGTCTAACGTGAGCATCGACGATTTCCACCCCTGATCAAGGCCGGAGGGCCAAGGTTACGGGCGCAGGGGCTCACGCACCATCCCCCAGAAATGCGGGCCGCCGCCCTTCACGTCCCATTCGGCCATGGTGGAGAAACCAAGCCTCTCGTAGAGCGCGACATTCTCACGCGTTGCGGTTTCGAGCCAGCAAGGCAGCGCCTGTGCATCAGCGGTCGCGGTCTGGGCTCGGATAATTCGTCCGCCGTACCCCTTGCCCTGCTGCGCGGGCCGGACGCCAACATAGTGGAGATACCAGAAGCGCCCCCCTGGCCGGTTCGCATCGATGCTCGCTTGAACCTTGAGCCCGCGCGGCAGGGCGGTACCGAAAGCTGAAAGGATCGGAAGCAGGGTGCGCAGCATCTCCATCGCGCCGCCGTGCGCGTGACCCGGGGAGCGCCATAATGCAGCCGCCTCGTCGAGGGGTGTGCGCAGAACGACGCCGGAGCGGGCATCGGCAGGCACCAGTACCCGGAACAAGGCGCGCAAAGCCTTCGCGCGGTGATCGGGGTCGGGCAAGATCCAGGACAGCGCCGGGTCGGTCTGAAACGCCTGCGCGAGTGTCTCGGTCACGGCCGGGTGCTCAGCCGGTGCGGCCGCTGCAATCTTGGTCATTCCCCCTCCTTATGTCAGGATCAGTCGCGGCAATAACCCTCGCCTTCCTTGACGATCAGGCACTCCTTCTTGCCCGCAAGATATTTGAGCCCGGTATCCTCGCCATTGCCGCGATGGAGCGACAAGGCCTCGCCGCCACGCTCGAACTTGATGCCATGTTCGCTGTCGCGCCCGACATAGCTTCCCTTGGTGTCGAGATCGGACTGCATTTCCAGCGCATAGCGTTCAGGTTCCGTGGGCGTGATAGTGACGTACATGCCCTCGACCCCCGTCCATTTCCCTGCCCAGCTTGCAAACCGATGTGGTGCGGTTGCGGGGTCGCTTTCACGGGCAGGTGCGGTTTCGTCGGACGAGGATTCCACAGGCGCGTCGATCGAGGTCGCAGTGTCAGGCGCCGGCGCTTCTGCCTTCTCGCAGCCCGCGAGCAGCGCCATCGCCGCCCCCGCCGCAAGGATCATGCCCATTTTCATCATGCCTCTCCTTTCATCGTGAGAACGCGCGCGCAGGCATAAGTTTCCTCTATCCCGCGACAATCTCGGCATAATGCCGCGGATCAACATTTCCGCCCGATAGAGTGACGAGCGTCGCACGGCCAGGCGCCACCTTGCCCGCGAGGAGAGCCGCGAGCGCCGCCGCGCCGCCTGGCTCGACGACGAGGTGCAGCTTTTCGAAGGCGACGCGCATTGCAAGGCGCACTTCCTCGCGCGAGACCGCGACCCCGCGCACGCCGCGCGCCTGAAGCACGGCGAAATTGATCGGCCAGGTCTCGGGCGTCTGGAGCGCGTCGCATTCGGTAGGAAAGGAAAAATCATCAACCGAAAGAATCCTCCCCGCCTCGAGGCTTCGGGTGACATCGTCCCACCCTTCAGGTTCGACCGCGATGATTTCGGCATCGGGGCACGCGAGCGCGAGCCCGGCGGAAAGGCCGCCGCCGCCGCAGCAGGCGACCACCCTGTCGGGTCCCTGGATGCCGCGCGCGGCAAGCTGCGCGCGCGCCTCGATCCCGGCGCTTCCCTGCCCCTCGATGATCCAGGGATCGCCATAGGCGTGGACGAGCGTTCCGCCGCGCTCTTCGAGCAGTTTCGCCGCGACGGCATCGCGCGACTCCGTCACGCGGTCATAAAGCACCACCTCAGCCCCGAGCGCCTTTGTCGCTTGAAGCTTCATGCGCGGCGCATTGCTGGGCATGACAATCGTCGATCGAATGCCGAGCCTTCGCGCCGCCCACGCGACGCCCTGCGCGTGATTGCCGCTCGAGACGCCAACGACGCCAGCAGCCGCCTGTTCCTCCGTCAGGTCGGTCAGGCGATGCCACGCGCCGCGGATCTTGAATGCGCCCACCGGCTGCAGGCACTCGGCCTTGCACCAGACGGTCGTGCCATCGATCTCGAGCGGCAGAAGCGGCGTGGCTGGAAGCAATGCAGCGACTTTCGCCGCGGCGCGGTCGATCCCTCGAAGGGTCGGGGTGCGGGCCGGATCGCGCAGGGGATCGGGGCTTTGCTGTGTCATGGCTTCGTCCTATAGGGCAGCGCATACAAGGCAAGCCGCAACGGTTCGCGGACAGGAGATTTTCACGATGAGCAAGGTTCTGGTGATCGGCGCAGGCGGGGTCGGCTCGGTTGCGGTGCACAAGATGGCGATGAACGCCGATATCTTTCCCGACATCACGCTCGCGAGCCGCCGCAAGTTCAAGTGCGACGCGATTGCACAATCGGTGAAGGAGCGGACCGGGGTCACAATCAAGACAGCCGAGGTCGACGCCGACCATATCGATGCGACGGCGGCGCTGATCCGCTCAATCGGCGCAACGCATGTCGTCAACCTCGCGCTTCCCTATCAGGACCTCACAATCATGGAGGCGTGCCTGTCGACCGGCGCCCATTATCTTGACACCGCGAACTACGAGCCGCGCGACGAGGCGAAGTTCGAATATCATTGGCAATGGGCCTATCATGACCGGTTCAAGGACGCCGGGCTGATGGCTCTGTTGGGATCGGGCTTCGACCCTGGCGTGACCAGCGTCTTCACGACCTGGCTGAAGAAGCATCATTTCGAGCGCATCGATACGCTCGACATTCTCGACTGCAATGGCGGCGATCACGGGCAGCATTTCGCAACGAACTTCAACCCCGAGATCAACATTCGCGAAGTGACCGCGGTCGCGCGTCACTGGGAGAATGGTGCCTGGGTCGAAACCCCCGCCATGTCGGTAAAGCAACGCTTCGACTTCGAAGAGGTCGGGCCGAAAAACATGTACCTGATGTATCATGAGGAGATCGAGAGCCTCAAGACACACCTCCCCGAGATCAAGCGCATCCGCTTCTGGATGACGTTCGGCGATGCCTATATCCAGCACCTCACTGTTCTCCAGAACGTCGGCATGACGCGGATCGATCCGGTCATTTACGAAGGCCGCGAGATCATCCCTTTGCAGTTCCTCAAGGCCGTGCTCCCCGAGCCGTCAAGCCTCGGCGAAACGACAAAGGGCAAAACCAACATCGGTGTGATCGCGACCGGTCTTGGCAAGGATGGCAAGGAAAAGACGCTATATCTCTACAATATCTGCGATCATGAGGACGCCTACGCCGAAACCGGTAACCAGGCGGTCAGCTATACAACCGGCGTGCCCGCGATGATCGGCACCACCATGATGGTCACCGGCACGTGGAGCGGCAACGGCGTCTTCAACATGGAGCAGATGGATCCTGATCCTTTCATGGACATGCTGATGAAGCACGGTCTGCCCTGGCAGGTGAAGGAGCTCGACGCACCGCTCGGTTTCTGAATGCGGCGCTCCGGCAAAAGCCGGGGCGCTTATCGAACATCAACAGGGCCAGCGTTACCGCTTCCGCTGGCATGACGCGGGGGCATCATGACCGCCTATCTCCTCCCGATCGGCCTTCTCTTCGTCTCCAATATCTTCATGACCTTCGCCTGGTACGGCCATCTCGGCGATATTTCGCGCCCGATCTGGCTGGCGATCGTCATGGCGTGGGGGATCGCCTTCTTCGAATATTGCCTTGCCGTGCCGGCAAACCGCATCGGCCACGCCGTCTATTCGACCGCCGAATTGAAGACGATGCAGGAAGTGATTACCTTGCTCGTCTTCGCAGGCTTCGCGGTCTTCTGGCTTGGTGAGCGATTGACGGTCAATCACCTCGTCGGCTTCGCCCTGATCGCAGCGGGAGCCTTCTTCATCTTCAAGGGGCCGCTTCCGGCCTGACAGGAACGCAAGTCCATGGAAACCCGTGCCGGCGACCCCGGAGCCTTCGCCCGCTTCGACCTCAGCCGCGTCCCCTCGCCTGCCTTTGTCGTCGACGCGGCCAAGGTTCGCGCCAATCTTTCTGTATTGCGCAGGATCGGCGATGCATCGGGCGCGCGCGTGCTCGCGGCGCTCAAGGCCTTTTCGATGTGGTCGCTCGGACCTACAGTGGCGCGCTATCTCGACGGTGTCTGCGCGTCGGGCCTTTATGAGGCGAAGCTCGGCCGCGAGGAATATGGCGGGGAAGTCGCGACCTATTGTGCTGGCTACAAGGAAGCGGATCTGCCGGAGATTGCGGCGCTATCCGATCATCTGATCTTCAATTCGCCAGGCCAGATCGCGCGCTTCCGCCCGCTCCTCGATGCGCTTCGCGCGAAGGGCGAGAGGTTCGACATCGGCCTGCGCATCAACCCGATGCACAGCGAAGGAGAGGTCGCAAAATATGACCCCGCAGCGCCCTGCAGCAGGCTTGGCTTTCCGGTCACTCAATTGCTGCCGGAGCATATGGAGGGGGTCGATGGCCTCCATATGCACAGCCTTTGCGAGCAGGATTTCCCGCCACTCGAGCGCACCTGGCACGCCGTGCAGCCCATGCTGCGTCCCTTCTTCGGGCAGCTCAATTGGATCAATTTCGGCGGCGGACACCATGTGACCCGGGCCGATTATCAAGTCGACGATCTGATCGCCTTCCTCAAGGCTGTACGGGCCACAACCGGCTGCGAGGTGATGATCGAGCCGGGCGAAGCGGTGGCGCTCGACGCGGGCATTCTCATCGGTGAAATCCTCGATCTGTTCAGCAATGGCATGCCGATCGCGATCACCGATATCAGCGCGACCTGCCATATGCCCGACGTGATCGAGGCGCCCTACCGTCCGGCCATGCTGGCCGAGGAGGAGAGCGGTGTCGCGACCCGACTCGGTGGTCCCTCCTGTCTCGCGGGCGATGTGATCGGGGACTATCGCCTGCCCGGCGGCGCCGGTATCGGGCAACGTTTTGCCTTCCTCGACCAGGCGCATTATTCGATGGTCAAGACCAATACATTCAACGGCGTTCCGCTCCCTTCGATCTGGCTATGGGACAGCGAAAGCGATGAAATCACGCAGATTCGCCGTTTCGGCTATGAGGATTTCAAGTCACGGCTCAGCTAGACGGCGGCGCGGCGGCCGCGCGATTTTTGCGATGCAAAGGGTCTTTACAGCCCGCCCCCCCAACCATATATGCGCCCCTCGCTGCCCCAGGGGGACTTCCAATAACCGCAAGGCAGCCCTTGTCGTTTAACATATTTTTTGGGGGTCCCTTGAGTTGCACCAGCACCATAGCGCCCACGGGCTGATTCAGGCACTTTCGCCGGTCGAACCTGTTACGCTTGTCCGCCCGCATGCCGCGCGGCGCGCAGCGCGTTTCTTCATCGAGCGATTTCCCGGCACGACCATGTACGCGGTCAAGGCGAATCCCTCGCCCGACCTCTTGCGCGTGCTGTGGGATTCCGGTGTCACCCATTATGACGTTGCCTCGATCGCAGAGGTGCGGCTGGTGGCGCGCACTTTGCCGCAAGCAACGCTGTGCTTCATGCATCCGGTAAAGGCCGAGGAAGCGATTGCCGAGGCCTATTGGAAGCACGGGGTGCGCACCTTCTCGCTCGACACGATGGACGAGCTCCAGAAGATTGTCCGCGCGACCGAAGGCGCCGCCGATCTCAATCTTCTTGTGCGTCTGCGGGTCTCATCCGACCATTCGAAGCTCAGCCTTGCAGCCAAGTTCGGCGCCGAGCCAGACGAAGTGGCTGAGTTGCTCATGGCAACCCGGCAGGCGGCCGATGCGCTTGGCCTCTGTTTCCATGTTGGCAGCCAGGCAATGACGCCCCATGCCTATGCCCAGGCGATGGAGCGCGTTCGTGCCGCGATCGTCGCCGCATCGGTGACCGTCGACATCGTCGATGTCGGCGGCGGCTTTCCATCATCCTATCCCGGCATGGAGCCCCCCCCGCTCGATGCCTATTTCGAAACGATCCACCGCAGCTTCGAAAGCCTGCCGATCAGCTATTCTGCCGAGCTATGGTGCGAGCCGGGCCGCGCGCTCTCGGCCGAGTATAGCTCGCTCATCGTGCGCGTCGAAAAGCGCCGCGGCGAGGAGCTCTATATCAACGACGGGGCCTATGGCGCTCTGTTCGACGCCGCCCATGTCGGCTGGCGTTTTCCCGTCACGCTGCTGCGTGACAGGGAAAGCGACGCCGAGATGCTGCCGTTCAGCTTCTACGGTCCGACCTGTGATGATCTTGACCATATGACGGGCCCCTTCTTCCTCCCGGGCGATGTCAAGGCGGGCGATTTCATCGAGATCGGGATGCTGGGCGCCTATGGCTGCGCAATGCGCACCAGGTTCAACGGCTTCGGCGCCGAAGATATCCACGTCGTCAGTGACGAGCCGATGGCGAGCCTTTACACCGGCGAGGTCGAAGAAGAACGCCGTTCTGCAACGGTGACCAAGCTGTTCTGAGACCCAGCGCGTGCATTTCAGGGACGGTTGACCCGACGGGTCGCCGTCCCTAATTTTTTTGTCGCAATGCACAAAAGCGTCGATCTTTCCTTGCCCCCGCCTTTTGCCGGGCTCGCCGCTCACCATCCGCTCGCGCTCTTTCTCGATTTCGACGGCACACTCGTCGAGATCGCCGACACGCCCGACGGTATCCATGTGCCCGACGGCGTGCCCGAGCAGCTCATGGCTCTTAACCGCGCCCTTGATGGCCGCATTGCCATCGTCAGCGGCCGTGCGATTGCCGACATACGAACCTATCTCGGCCCTGTTGGCCTGCTGATGGTCGGCTCCCACGGCGCGGAAATGGGTGAAGCGGCGGAGACCTCTCCCATCTTGTCGGACGCGAGCCGCGCTGCCCTGACCGCGCTGGTGGCCGCCTGGCCGCAACTTCTCATCGAAATCAAGCCGCACGGCATCGCGGTGCATTACCGGCAGGAACCCGAAGCCGCCCCAGCCGTCTATACGGTCATGGATGACATGGCAGCCCGCGAAAACCTTGCCGCCCGGCGCGGCAAGATGGTGGTAGAACTCGGCCCGAAAAGTGCCAACAAAGGCGTTGCGGTGGCCCGTCTGATGGCCGCCCCGCCGTTTGCGGGCGCGATGCCGATCTTCATCGGCGACGACACGACCGACGAGGACGGATTCATCGCGGTGGCCGCCGCTGGCGGTCACGGCATTCTCGTAGGCGCGCCGCGGCCGACGGCTGCCCATTACCGCCTCGCCGATCCTGAAATGGTGCATCAATGGCTCATCCTTTGAGCTCGCTTGCGCTCTGGCCTATCGGCAATTGCCAGGTCAGCGCGCTCGTCGACGGTGAAGCGGGCTTTGTGTGGGGCTGCGTTCCGCGTGTTGATGGTGACCCTGTCTTCTGTGCGCTTCTCGGGGGCGACCGGCAGGACGCCGGCGTCTGGCGATTCCGGCTCGCAGGACAGGTCAAGGCCACCCCGCACTATCGCCGCAACACGCCAATCCTCGTCACCCGCCTCGAAGCCGAGGACGGCAGCGCGGTCGACGTAATCGATTTCTGCCCGCGCTTCGAGCGGTCCGGGCGGATGTTCCGCCCCGTGGCCTTCGTCCGCATCGTTCGTCCGGTTTCAGGCAGCCCGCGGCTCGAGATGGAGCTGGTGCCGATGCGCGATTATGGCGCCGAGGCTGCTGCAACAACGCGCGGGACCAATCATATCCGCTATTTGATCGGTCCCCAGCCGCTTCGGCTGACGACCGATGCGCCCGTGGGTTACCTCATGGAAGGCCGTTCCTTCCGCGTCGAGCAGGATCTGCATTTCTTCCTCGGCCCCGATGAGCCCTTCACCGGCAATGTCTCGCAGGCACTCCGCGCCATGGAAGAGGCAACCGATCTCTACTGGCGAAGCTGGGTCCGCGGGCTCGCAACGCCGATGGACTGGCAGGACGCGGTCATCCGCGCTGCCATCACGCTCAAGCTTTGCCAGCACGGAGAGACTGGCGCGATCGTCGCCGCGCTCACCACCTCGATCCCCGAAGCACCCAACAGCGGGCGCAACTGGGACTATCGCTTCTGCTGGATCCGTGACGCCTATTATACCGTGCAGGCGCTCAACCGCCTCGGCGCGCTCGACGTGCTCGAAAAATATCTCGCCTATCTGCGCAACATCGTCGATCGCGCCGCGGGCGGGTACATCCAGCCGCTCTATTCGGTGATGGGGGTGACCGAGCTCGACGAAAGTGTTGCCTCGAACCTCGCGGGCTATCGCGGAATGGGGCCGGTGCGCGTCGGTAACGCCGCCTGGACGCAGATACAGCATGATGCCTACGGCCAGATCGTGCTGCCCACGGTGCAGGGTTTCTTCGACCAGCGCCTTTTTCGCCTTGCCGACGAACGCGATTTCGAAAGCCTCGAGCGCGTCGGTGAGGTGGCGTGGAAGATGCACGACCAGCCCGACGCCGGCCTCTGGGAATTTCGCACCCGTCAACTGGTCCACACCTATTCGGCGGTGATGAGCTGGGCGGCGTGCGACCGGCTTGCTAATGTGGCAGCGCGGTTGGGCAAGCCCGAACGCGAAGCCTTCTGGAATGATCGCGCCGCGAAGATTCGCGCGACAATCGAGCGCGAAGCGTGGAGCGAGACTGAGGGGCATTATGGCGCGGCCTTTGGTCATTCCCACCTCGACGCGAGCCTGCTCCAGATGGTTGAACTGCGCTTCATTCGCGCCGACGATCCGCGCTTTCAGGCCACCTTTGCCGCGGTCGAAAAGGCGCTGCGGCGCGGCCGAAACATGCTGCGCTACGACAGCGAAGATGATTTCGGGCAGCCCGAAACCGCCTTCAATATCTGCACCTTCTGGCTGATCGAGGCGCTGCATCTGTCTGGGCGGTCGGAAGAGGCGCGCGAACTGTTCGAGACGATGCTCGCGCACCGAACGCCGTCGGGGCTTCTTTCGGAAGACATGGATTTCGAAAATGGCGAATTGTGGGGGAACTTCCCCCAGACCTATTCGCTGGTCGGCATCATCAATTGCGCGGGCTTGCTGTCGCGAAGCTGGGATACGGTGCGATGAGCCGGCTGATCGTTGTCTCCAACCGTGTGTCGGTCGACAAGGGGCGGGGCGCCGCAGGGGCGCAGGGCGGCCTCGCGGTCGCTATGAATGGCGCGCTGCGTCAGCATGGCGGGATCTGGTTCGGCTGGTCGGGCGAGGAAGTCGAGCATTTTACCGGCCAGCTCACGATGGCACGCAGCAACGGTTTCACCACGGCCACCATCGACCTCGAACCCCAGGATGTCGAGGAATATTACAACGGCTATGCCAACCGGACGCTCTGGCCGCTCTTCCACTATCGCATCGACCTTGCCGAATATGAAAATGAGTTCGGGATGGGCTATGAACGCGTCAACGAGCGCTTCGCGAACAGCCTGATCCCGCTCGTTGAGCCCGATGATCTCGTGTGGGTGCATGATTATCATTTCCTGCCTCTCGGCGAACGTCTGCGGGCGCATGGCCTCGAGAACCGCATCGGGCTATTTCTCCATATTCCCTGGCCGCCGACCCGCCTGCTCGTTTCGCTTCCCTTTCACGAACGGCTGGTGAAGGCCATGCTCCATTACGACGTGATCGGCTTTCAATCGTTCGAATGGCTCGAGAGCTTTCTCCATTATTGCCGCAAGGAGCTGAATGCCGACGTCGATGAAGAGAGGGGCACGGTAGCGCTCGGCGGCCGCACCGTTACAGCGCGCGCCTTCCCCATCGGGATCGATCATAAGGAATTCATGGCGCTCGGGGAGACCGAAGTCGCGCGCCGCGCGCAGGTGCGGCTCGTCGGCAGCGCGCGCAGCAGGACGGTCGTGATCGGGGTCGACCGGCTCGATTACAGCAAGGGGCTGCCCGAGCGGATAGACGCGATGGAGCGATTGTTCGCTACCAAGGACGATATGGTGAACCGCCTCTTGTACATCCAGATCGCGCCCCCTTCGCGCGAGGATGTGCGTTCCTATCAGGAAATCCGGGCGACCCTCGAACAGAAAACGGGACAGTTCAATGGCGCGCATTCAGACGTCGATCTCGTTCCGATCCGCTATGTCAACCGCGGCTTTGGCCGTGCCGAACTCTTCGGCTTTTATCGCGCGGCCAAGATCGGACTGGTGACGCCCATTCGGGACGGGATGAATCTCGTTGCCAAGGAATATGTCGCAGCGCAGGACCCCGAGGATCCGGGCGTTCTCATCCTCTCGCGTTTTGCAGGTGCAGCCGAGCAACTGACCGATGCGCTCCTCGTCAACCCGCTCAACCATGACGAGGTGACCCGCGCGCTTTGGACTGCGATCCATATGCCGCTGGAGGAGCGCAAGGCGCGCTGGAGCGCGCTTAACGCTGTCGTGCGCGACCGCGACGTCATCGGCTGGGCTGAAGATTTCATCGCAGCGCTGAAGGGCTGACGCGCCGCCTTGCATTGTGGCGGCCGCGCCCTAGCATCCCCCTCACGCGGCCCATCACCCAAGCGTCGCGATTGAAAGGGGGAATTATGTCACAAAGCATTCTTGCGCCTGGCGCGGTGCTTGTCCTTTGGACATTGATCGTGCTTTTCTGGGTCGCGGCGACGCGCTTTCCGGCGATGGCCAAGGCCGGGATCGACTTGAAAGCTGCGCCACCGGGCGGCCGAGGCGCCGACCTTGAAACCGTGCTGCCGCCCAGCGTCAATTGGAAATCCCACAATTACACGCATCTGCTCGAGCAGCCGACGCTCTTCTACGCGGTCATCGTCTTTTTGCACCTCTCGGGCGGCGACGTCAGCTACACCCGCTGGATCGCCTGGGCCTACGTATTGTTGCGCATCCTTCACAGCATATGGCAGGTGACCGTGAACCGCGTTCCGGTGCGCTTCATGCTCTTTTCGCTTTCCACACTGTGTCTGCTTGCGCTGTCGGTACTCGCCGTGATCGCGACACTGGGTTGAGGAGGCGGCCATGACCGATACGAATGCTATTCTGGGACCCGTTGCGACGCTCGCTCTCTGGTCGATGGTGATGTGGGTCTGGATGTACGCGACGCGCCTTCCCGCGATGAGCCGAGCGAAGATCGATGCCGCGAAGCTGGTCGGCGGCACAGGCAAAAATCTCGACGATGTGTTGCCACCCGAGGTGCAGTGGAAAGCGCACAACTATAATCATCTGATGGAGCAGCCGACGGTCTTTTACGCTGTCTCCATCGCGCTCGCCATCGCGGGCCTGGGGGGCGGCCTCAACGCCCAGATCGCCTGGGCTTATGTCGGCTTGCGGATCCTTCACAGCATCATTCAGGCAACGGTGAACCGGGTAATGTGGCGCTTTGGCGTTTTTGCACTCGCGAGCCTCGCCTTGTTCGCCTTGTGCCTGCACGCCTTCATGGCCTTCGTGCTGCACTGAGCATGGGGGGCGCCCCCCTCAAAAAAAACAGGGCGCCGACTACTTCGAGAAGCGCGCGGCCAGCTCGACATGCGTCGACCAGCGGAACTGGCCCACCGGCTGCACCCACTCGAGGCGGTAGCCGCCGGCGGCGAGCAGCTTGGCATCGCGCGCAAAGCTCGAGGGGTTGCAGCTGACATAGGCAATCGCCGGCACCTTCGATGCTGCAAGCTGCTTGACCTGTTCCTCGGCACCCGCGCGGGGCGGGTCGAGTATTACCGCGCCGAAGCGGTCGAGTTCACCGGGTATGAGCGGCCGCCGGAACAGGTCGCGATGCTCGGTCGCCACCAGCGCGCGCGCGCGGTTCGCCGCGCTGCCCAGCGCCAAAATGGCATCGCGCGCGCCTTCGGCGGCATAGACCTTGCGCCCTTGCTGAACCGAAAGCGCAAAGGTCCCTACTCCCGCGAACAGGTCCGCCACCGCCGGAGCATCGCCGATCGCCTCGCGCACCGCTGCGACCAGCGCTGCCTGCCCGCCAGCGGTCGCCTGCAAAAAGGCAAAAGGCGGCACTTCGACCGCAACGTCGCCGAAGCGTACCGTTGGCGGCTCAGGCTGCCAGATTGTTTCAACGCCCTCGCCCTGATCGATCGCGAGGCGTGCAAGGCGATTAGCGCCCGCAAAATCCTGGAGCGCCATCGCGGCGTCGAGCCCTTCGGCGCGCACGCCCTCGAGCACCAGCTCGGCACCCTGATCGAGCATCTGCAGCTTGACCTTCACCGGGCGGCGCTGCGGCGCAATCAACCCCAGCAGTTTGCGCACCGGCGCGATCAGCTCGAACAGCTCTGGCAACAGGAGCGGACATTCGCGCATGTCGATAATCTGGTTCCTCTGCGCGGCGTTGAAGCCGACAGCGATCTGCGGTCCCGTCCTCAAGGCAGTCAGCGCCGCGCGGCGACGGCTTTGCGGGGGCGAAAGCAGCGCCGCGCGTATGGCGTGCGAGCGGACGTCCTGTCCTGCAAGCGCGCCGGCGATGCGATCGCGCACAAAGTCGGCGAGCGCCGGCTCTGCCACATGCTGGAGCTGGCATCCGCCGCATCGCGTGAAGTGCCGGCAAACCGGTTCGGCGCGGTTGGGTCCCGGGTTCAGCGTCCCGTCGGGAGCAACGCGGTCGCCCGGCGCACTCCCTGTGACGTGGCGTCCGTCCGCGGTCACGCCGTCACCCCGCGCGGCGATGCGTTCGATCAAATCTTTGTCTGTCATGCCTTTACCAGATCATCGGCTATAAGGCCGGGGCCGATAGCCCGCGCGCGCGAAATATGCCAGCTCACCGCGGCAACCGCAGCATCGAACGCATCGCCGCCGCGCGCCAGCATCGCGCCGCACGCTCCCGCGAGCACATCGCCGGTCCCGGCGGTAGCGAGCCAGGGGCATCCTGGCCATGCAGCAACGATGCGTCCGTCGGGTGCCGCGATAATAGTGTCCGCGCCCTTGTATACAAGGACGGCACCGCTCCTGCGTGCGGCCGCACGCGCCTGCTCGATCTTGCTTCCTTCCAGGCCCGGAAAGGCGCGCGCAAACTCACCGGCATGCGGTGTCAGGATCGCCGGCGTATCTCCAAGCCTTGGCAGTGCTGATGGAATGGCTGCGGCGTCGAGGACGAGGGGCTTTCCGCTCTTCAGTGCCGCCGCCACATCGCGATCGAGCGCAGCGCCTGGCGGGTAGCCCGGCCCGATCACCACGGCACCCAGCCGCTCATCGAGAAGCCGCTCAGCAAAATTTTCGCCGCGCTCCGCGATGATCGCCGAGAAAGGGACGGAAGTCGCGCCGCTCAATATCGCATAGCCTCCCCCCGCGCGCAGCACAGCCGAAGCGGCAAGCGCCGCGGCTCCCGGCATGGGGCCAGCGCGCACGAGCGCCATCCCGCGGCTGAACTTGTGTGCCGCTGCCCCGGGAGTATCGCCTTCGAGGTGCGGCAGCGTCCGCAGCCGGGATTGCGCCTCGATCCCGATCGGCGCGAGCACGACCTTTCCGCAAGAGGCGGCGGGGGGTAAAAGCACATGCGCGGGCTTGAGCGCGCCGAGCGCCACCGTCACATCGGCGGGAAGCGCCGGCGTCCAGGCTTGCACGCCGTCGGCATCAACTCCGCTTGGCACATCAACCGCAAGGATCCGCCGCCCTGCAAGACCGCGCAGGCGTGCAGCAATATCTTCTGTGAGCGGCCGTGAGAGCCCCACACCGAACAATGCATCGATGATCACAGGTGCAAAAGCGAGTTCGTCCCCCAGCGCCTCGACGGGCCCCGCCCATGCCCGGCGCGCCGCGCGCGCAAGCTCGGTCCCCGGTTCCGCCAGCGCGGCCACCCGGACATGCACACCCCGCCGCGCAAGCAGGCGGGCCGCCACATAGCCGTCGCCGCCATTATTGCCAGGTCCGCAAAGGACGAGCACGGGAGCTCCTGACGCCATCCGCCACGCAAGATCCGCGACCGCAGCGCCGGCGCGCTCCATCAGCGTCGCGAGCGAGGTTCCTGACGCAGCGCACGCTGCCTCGGCGGCGCGCATCGCGTCTGCAGTGAGAATGGGGGCGTCGGCGGAAGACGGCATGGTTAAGCTTACGACATCGCCTCGGTCATGGGAATCGCCATTGCGCGCCGGCTATCTCGCCCCGGTCGTATTAGCCGGCAATCGGTAGCGGTCGCGGCCGACCGCGACCTCGATCAACCCCTCCTTGACGATCGTGACCCTTGCCGGCTCCGCGCCGTCGGCAGACACGACACCGCGCCCGTCCTTCGCAATCGCCAGACGCCGATAGCCGGTATCGGCGCGGCCCACGACCAGGATATTGGCTTGCGCCCCGCTCATTTCCTCAATCGTGCAGGTGCGGGCGAAGAGTTTCGCGCCTTCGAGCGCACAGTCGATGCGGCCGTCGAGCGCAGCCTTCTCACCCTGCCGCGCCTCGGCATGAGCAAGTGCGCTATTATCCGGGGCCGGGTCGCAGCCGCCAAGCAGCAACAGCGGTATTGCCAGCCTTCCCGCTTTCTTCAGCATCACCCTCCAGCTTTCCTCAGCTGCGAGAGGTCCCGCACCGCGCCGCGCGCGGCGCTGGTCGTCATTGCGGCATAGGCCTGAAGTGCGACCGAAACTTTCCGCGGGCGAGGTTTGGCGGGCTGCCAGGCCGCCTCGCCCCTTGCTTCCATCGCCGCGCGGCGCGCCGCGAGCTCCTCGTCGGGAATCATGAGGTCAATCGTGCGCGCGGGAATGTCGATCTTGATGAGGTCGCCATCCTCGACGAGCGCGATTGCCCCGCCTTCGGCGGCTTCGGGGGATACGTGCCCGATCGAGAGCCCCGATGTGCCGCCCGAAAAGCGCCCGTCGGTAATCAAGGCGCAGGCTGCGCCCAACCCCTTCGACTTCAAATAGCTCGTCGGATAGAGCATTTCCTGCATACCCGGACCACCCTTCGGCCCTTCGTAGCGGATGACGACCACGTCGCCCGCCTCGACTTGTCCCGTCAGTATCCCGGCGACCGCCGCATCCTGGCTTTCATAGACCTTCGCAGGACCTGTGAACTGGAGGATCGTCTCATCGACGCCGGCGGTCTTCACGATGCAGCCGTCGCGCGCAATATTCCCTGAGAGCACCGCGAGCCCGCCATCCTTGCTGAACGCATGTTCCGCCGAGCGGATCACCCCCGCTTCGCGGTCGAGGTCGAGCGAGGGCCAGCGCCTCTCCTGGCTGAATGCGGTCTGGGTCGGCACGCCGCCCGGTGCGGCCATGAAGAACTGCTGCACCGCCGGATCATTGGTGCGGCCAATATCCCATTTGCTCAGCGCATCGCCGAGCGTTGCACTGTGCACAGTCGGCAGATGCGCGTGGATCAGCCCCGCGCGCTCAAGTTCGCCGAGAATCGCCATGATACCCCCCGCGCGGTGGACATCCTCCATGTGGACGTCACTCTTCGCGGGCGCGACTTTCGACAGGCACGGCACACGGCGCGATAGCCGGTCGATGTCCTCCATCGTGAAATCGACGCCCGCCTCGTGCGCTGCTGCCAGGAGATGGAGCACCGTATTCGTTGATCCGCCCATCGCGATATCGAGGCTCATCGCATTTTCGAATGCCTCAAAGCTCGCAATCGTACGGGGGAGCACGCGCTCATCACCTTCCTCATAATGGCGGCGGCACATGTCGACAATCATGTGTCCTGCGCGAAGGAACAGCGCCTTGCGGTCAGCGTGCGTCGCCAGGGTCGATCCATTGCCGGGCAGCGACAAGCCGAGGGCCTCAGTGAGGCAGTTCATCGAATTGGCGGTGAACATGCCCGAGCAGGAGCCGCAGGTAGGGCATGCCGAGCGCTCCACCGCAGCGACCTCTTCATCGCTATAATGTTCGTCGGCGGCCGCAACCATCGCATCCACCAGGTCGAGCGCGATTTCCTTGCCCTTGAGCACAACCTTGCCGGCTTCCATGGGTCCGCCGGAGACGAAAATCGTCGGGATGTTGATGCGCAGCGCCGCCATCAGCATCCCCGGGGTGATCTTGTCGCAGTTGGAAATGCAGATCATCGCATCGGCGCAATGCGCATTGACCATATACTCGACGCTATCGGCAATGAGGTCGCGGCTTGGCAAGGAATAGAGCATGCCGTCGTGACCCATCGCGATGCCGTCGTCGACCGCGATCGTGTTGAATTCCTTGGCAACACCGCCCGCCGCCTCGATCTCGCGCGCGACCATCTGACCGAGGTCTTTGAGGTGGACGTGCCCGGGAACAAACTGCGTAAAACTATTGACCACCGCAATGATCGGCTTGCCGAAATCGCTGTCCGTCATCCCCGTTGCGCGCCACAATCCGCGGGCGCCGGCCATGTTGCGGCCGTGGGTTGTGGTTCGCGAACGATAAGAAGGCATTTGGAGACGTCCTGATAATTTTATTTCATGAAATAGCGCTTGGGGGGCCTCTACACGCCTATGCCGGCAGTTTCAACGCCGCTTTCCGCAGCGTGCGTGCCAGGAGATCTGCAAAGCGCGCCTGCCCTGCCGCATCGCCGACCAGATCCTGACGCATTTCGATCCCTGCATAAGGAATCGCGTTCGCCTCGGCGTGACGGTTCATCGTCGCATTGAGGAGCTTGCCCGAATAGGGCTGCTGGTCTCCGACGAGGAGCCCCTCGCCCGCAAGCGCCGCGATCACGGGCTGTGCAAGGCGATCGTCGGCATTGTAGAGTATGCCAACGTCCCAGGGTCGCTTTTGCTCGGGATCGCTCGCAAGTTCAGGCGTGAAGCTGTGCAGCGATATTATCATCGCGGGCCGTGCCGCTGCGATAACCTCGGCGATATGGGCATGATAGGGCCGGAAGATGCGCTCAAGCCGCGCCTCCCGGACAGCAGGGGTGAGCGCGTTGCCCGGAATGGCATGGCCGTCGCTCGCGATCGGGATGACCCCTGGCGCTTCCTCATCGCGATTGCAATCGACAACCAGCCGCGACACCCCGCCCAGGATCGCGGCATCGACGGCCCCGCTTTCGACGAGCAGCGCCGCCACCTCGGCAACGCCTATGTCGATCGCGATGTGCGTTTCGAGGAGGGCGGGATCGATTCCCAGGTCGATATCGGCCGGGACATGGTTCGCCGCGTGATCGCCGATCAGCAGGACACCGCCTGCGCGCGGTGTCCCAACATCGCGCCAGGCTTCGTTCATCTCAACGCTCCTGCCATCTGCCACCACTGCGGCCTGCGCTCCTTCAGATAGAGGGCCGCTGCATCCCGTTCGGCGGGCGCGTCAAACAGTGCAAAACAGGTCGCACCCGACCCCGACATGCGCGCGAGCCACGGTCTCAGCCCGCCGAGCTCGGTCAATATCTCGGCGATCGCGGGACATTGTGCGACCGCCGGGCGCTGGAGATCGTTGCGTGCGGCAAGAAGCTGCGCGCGATGATCGGCGCCGGTGAAGAGCGGTCCGCGATCAGTTCCGTCCCACGCTGCGAACACCGGCCCGGTCGCGACAGCTTGCCTCGGGTTGACCAAAAGCACCGGCGTTCCGGCAAGCGCGATTTCGGGCGCTGCGACAAGTTCAGAGCCCGTCCCGACGCCAAGGCAGGTTTCGCTGGCAATACAAGCAGCAACGTCGGCCCCGAGCGGAGCCGCCAGCCGCGCGAGCGCTTCATCGCCAAGTTCGGGAAGAAAATGCCGCCGCACAAGCCGCACCATCGCGGCAGCGTCCGCCGACCCGCCCCCGATGCCCGCCGCGACCGGCAATGTCTTGGTGAGCCGCACGGCAAGCGGCGGAACGCGCGCTGCACCATAGCGCTCGCGCAGCAAGGTGACCGCGCGGAGCACCAGATTGTCGGGACCCGTGCTCAGCCCTGCTGCGAACTCGCCCGCAATCGCAAGCGTATCGGTGCTGGAGATGGCCGCCTCGAGCGCGTCGCCCCCGTCGGCAAATGCGAACAGGGTCTCAATTTCATGATAATTGTCAGGGCGCCTCGCCCGCACATGCAGCGCGAGATTGATCTTCGCCCAGCCCGTTTCGGCAAAGCGCATCACGGTGCAACGGTTGCAGGCGTGAGCCCGTCGCGCAGCTTTGCGGCAATCCGCGTCGCCATGTCCGCCTCGGCGGTCAGCGAAGCTGCGCGCCAGACATAGCGCGCCGAAAAGCGGCGCCCCGCTTTCCAATAAGCGTCGCCCAGATGTTCCGCGATCACGGCATTTTCAGGATCACCGCGCTGCGCCTTCTCAAGCAGAGGCACGGCATCGTCGATCCGCCCTGTGAGGAAATAGGCCCAGCCGAGCGAGTCCGTGATGCTCGGGTCCTGCGGTTCCTTCCGCCAGGCCGCTTCGATCCGCTCAAGCGATCGCTCGACATTCTTGCGCCGTTCGAGCGCTGAATATCCCGCAAAATTCAGCACGGTCGCATCGTCGGGCCGCAAGGCAACGGCCTGCTCGATCAGCGCTTCCGCGCCGTCCCAGTCGTCCGCCTTCATGAGCAGGTCCGCGCGCGAGATCAGGAGGAGCGCGCGAAGCGCACGATCCTCCTCACGCTCGCCAAGACCCGCTTCCAGTCGCGTGTAGGCGCGCAAGGCCGCGTCGCCGTCGCCCGATCGGCGCGCGAGGTCGGCGAGACGAAGGAGCAGGCTGCGCGGTTGCCCCTCCCCCGCCACCGCGGCTTCGGCCGCACTCAGGGCGCGCGTCATCTCGCCGCCGTCGGCGAGCAACTCCGCGCGGCGCATTTCGAGCACCGGCGGGAGCGCTGTTCGCCCTCCGGACAGCAGAGCGAGCGCGCTCTCCTGCTGCCCGTTACGGTGGAGCGCCTCGACCAGGGTGACCTGGACCTGTTGATCCTCCTCGTTCAGCCAATGCGCCGAGCGCGCAAAGAGCAGCGGAACCGAGGGCCTGCTGTGCGGGGTGCGCGACAGGCCGTCGGCAAGCAGCCCGAACCAGTGCGCGACCCCTGCGCGCGGCGTCGAAACCGGTTGGTCGGGCAACAGCAAAAGCGGGTCATCGCGCTCCCCGGCGGCCAGAGCGATGCGCCCTCGAAGTCCCTTGGCGGCGGCAGCCTTTCCCGCCTGGTCGAGCGAGGCCGCGACGCGCAGCGCGACGAGCTGGCTTGAGCGGTCGCTCAGCGTGATCGTGTCGACCTGCGCGACGGCGTCGGCGGGACGCCGCGCTGCAAGTTCAACGAGCGCCGCCTCGAGCAAGAGCGAAGGTTCGGGGCGCGCGGCGGGACTGGCGGCAATGAGATGACGCTCAGGATTAGGCTCGCGCGCGGCCACGTCGATCCAGGCATTGACTGCGGGGGTAATGAGCCTTGCCACAGCATCGACCCCGGCCTTGTCGGGCCGCCCCGCCATAAGGGCGCGTGCACCCTTCCAGTCCGAGCGGCGGAACGCGTCCACAAGGAGCACAAGCTGCGCATCGAACCGGCGATCGCCGCTTTTCCAAAGCGCTGCCGCCGCGCCGCGGGCGGCGGCGAAATCACCGGCCTGGATCGCTTGTTCGAGAATCTGCCCCCGCACGCCTGGAAGATCGGGGGCAAGGCTCGCCACCGTCTTCAGCTCCGAAAGCGCAGCGGCTGGCTCGCCCGCTTCCTGGGCGAGCCGTGCGCGAACGAACGCATTCAGTGCCTCGCCGCCGCGATCGGCCGCCGCGCGCGCGGGGGGCGCCGCAAGCACGGCTGCAAGAGTGGTCAGGATCGCAATGGAACGAGCAGGCTTACATATTCGGGTAATTGGGGCCTCCGCCGCCTTCAGGAGTGACCCAGTTGATGTTCTGGGTTGGATCCTTGATGTCGCACGTCTTGCAATGGACGCAGTTCTGCGCGTTGATCACGAACTTCGGGTCGCCCTCTTCGGCACCGACAATTTCGTAAACGCCAGCCGGACAATATCGCTGCGCGGGTTCATCGTAGAGCGGCAGGTTATACTCGACCGGAATCGACGGATCTTTCAGCTGCAAGTGGACAGGCTGGTCCTCCTCGTGATTGGTATTCGAAAGAAATACAGAGGACAATCGGTCGAACGTCAAAACGCCGTCGGGCTTCGGATAGTCGGGCTTGGGCATCATGTCGGCCCGGTAAAGCGTCGTATTGTCGGGGTGATGCTTCATCGTGAACGGCATGCGAAGGCCAAAGCTTTCGAGCCACATGGTGATGCCCGACAAAATTGTGCCTGCAAGATCACCATATTTTTCAA
Organism: Sphingopyxis sp. 113P3; assembly: GCF_001278035.1. Taxonomy (NCBI): domain Bacteria; kingdom Pseudomonadati; phylum Pseudomonadota; class Alphaproteobacteria; order Sphingomonadales; family Sphingopyxidaceae; genus Sphingopyxis; species Sphingopyxis sp. 113P3. Next base: position 2,291,937 of record NZ_CP009452.1, on the reverse strand, counting down.
CAAGCGGCAGGACGTTGCGGACGATGCTGAGCTCTTTCTTGACCCAGCTTTCGTCATAGGCCGCCTGATAGGCCTCAAGCGTGTCGCCCCCGCGCCCGGCGGTGACCGCGGCGAAAGCTGCCTCGGCGGCCATCATGCCCGATTTCATCGATGTATGCGTTCCCTTGATGCGCGGCACGTTCAGAAAGCCAGCGCTATCCCCAATCAGCGCGCCGCCCGGGAATGCGAGCTTTGGTACCGACTGATAACCGCCGTCGCTGATCGCGCGCGCTCCATAGGAAACACGCTTGCCGCCCTTCAATATCTTCGCGATCTCGGGATGCGTCTTCCACTTCTGCATTTCCTGGAAAGGCGAGGTGTGCGGGTTGCGATAGTTGAGCCAGGTGACAAAGCCCAAAGCGACCTGGCCATTGGCCTGGTGATAGAGGAAGCCGCCACCATTGGTGTTGGAATCGAGCGGCCAGCCTTGCGTGTGAATCACCCGGCCCGGCGCGTGGTTCGCAGGATCAATGTCCCACAATTCCTTGACGCCGAGGCCATAGACCTGCGGTTCGCAGTCGGCATCGAGCGCAAACTGCGGCTTCAATATCTTTGTTAGGTGCCCGCGCACGCCCTCGGCGAAGAAGGTGTATTTGGCGTGGAGTTCAAGGCCGGGCGCATAATCGGGCTTGTGGCTGCCATCGCGCGCGACGCCCATGTCGCCTGTCGCGACACCCTTCACTGACCCATCCTCGTTGTAGAGGATTTCGGCGGCGGGAAATCCGGGGAAGATTTCAACTCCCAGTCCCTCGGCCTGCTCGGCAAGCCAGCGGCACAGATTGCCCAGACTGCCGGTGTAAGTCCCCTTGTTGTGCATGAAACCCGGGGAGATGAATTCAGGCAGAGCGAATTTCTTCTTCTTCGTCAGCACCCAGTGCTGATTGTCGTTGACCGGCACCTCGGCAAGCGGGCAGCCCATCTCCCGCCAGTCCGGGATCAATTCGTCGAGCGACCTGGGGTCGATGACGGCTCCCGACAGGATATGCGCGCCGACCTCGGATCCCTTTTCAAGGATGCAGACCGAGAGGTCGCTGCCAGCCTCGTTCGCCAATTGCTTGAGGCGGATCGCCGCTGAAAGCCCCGCCGGACCTGCGCCGACGATGACGACGTCATAGGGCATCGATTCCCGTTCGCTCACCGATAATACCTTTCTGCAGTCCCCGCGCCGATCATTCATCGCGTTCGGCGCTCACCTTGTCACGAATTGCGATGCCCGCCAATTGACGCGTCCGTCAACTGCCTGTTTGAAACAAATTCATGGGTGGGCAAAAATCGGCCTTGCTGGCGAAAAGCATCTGCGACTGGTGGTCGCTTGCGGGGGTAGACGCACTCGTCGGAGAAAAGCCTGCGGGCTGGCTTCTTGCGCCGCCCGCAAATGACCCGGCGCACAGGGCGCGTCCGCCTGTCGCGGCCGAAACCGCCCCCCCGCCCCTGCCTCCCGCGCTGCAGCGCGCTGCCCTGGCGGACGCCGCCCCCCGAGCAGAGGGGCCCGTGACCTTCCCCGATGACTGGAACGGCTTTCAGTCGTTTCTGGCTGATCATCCGGACGTGCCGGGGAGCCAATGGGACAATCGCCGAGTGCTTCCTGTGGGCGCGCAGCGCGCGCCCTTGATGCTGCTTACCGCCTGGCCCGAGATTGACGATCAGCGCGAAGGCGCCTTGTTCAGCGGCGCGCCGGGAAAGCTTCTCGACGCTGCGCTGAAGGCGATCGGGGCAGCGCGCGATGACTGCTACCTCGCCAGTCTCGCTGTCACACGTCCGCCGGGAGGGCGCTGCGACGCGCGTGACCGCGCTGAACTTGAACGCTTGCTCGCCCATCATCTGGCGCTGGCCGATCCTGGAAAACTGCTGCTGATCGGCGGTGACATTGTGCAGATGGCGGCAGGCCTTGCGCTTCCCGATGCGCGTGGAAGGTTACTCGATATTAACCATTCAGGCGGCAGGGTACCCGCGGCAGCGATCGCGCATCCTGCAATGCTGCTCGCCCGTCCGGCCCACAAGGCGGCCGCCTGGGATAGCCTCAAACTGTTCAACCGGGGACGTTGACAGATGAAGACCTCGATTGCGGCCTTGACCGCTCCGCTCCTTCTTGCCGCCGCAGCGACCGCGTCGCCTGCGATGGCGACCGACGCCGGCGATCCCGCCCTTTACGGCGCGCCGCAGACGGTGCCGGGGATCCTTTCAGCCAAGCAAAGGCAATTTTATTCGCAGGTCCTTGCAGCGATCCGCGGCCAGCGCTGGGCCGATGCGAAGTCCATGCTCGCAGACGCGAATGACGGACCGCTCGACGATTTCCTTCGCGCCGAATTCTGGCTGGCGGCCAATAGCCCGCGCGCTGAAGTCGCCGACATCATGCCGATCCTCTCGCGTTCGCCCTGGCTGCCGCAAGCAGCCCAATTGGGACGTCTTGCCACGCGGCGGGGCGCGAGCGACCTGCCAGCCCTTCCGCCCGAAACGGCTCTTTCCTGGGCGGGTAGCGCGCCGCGGCGTCGCGGGGCGGACACGGTCAGCGACCCGTTCGCAGCCGGCCTTGCAACGAGCATACCCGAGCGGATCAAGAAGGACGACCCCGCGGGCGCCGAGGCGCTGCTCAATGCCGTGATCGATAAGCTCAGCCCGGAGGCCCGCGACGAATGGCGCCAGAAGGTCGCATGGTCCTATTATATCGAGAATGACGACGCGAACGCGCTGCGCCTTGCAACCGACTGCACGGGCGGGAAGAGCGCCTGGGCGACGCAGGGCGCCTGGGTGCGGGGCCTC